>JBCCVP010000012.1:0-63080 GCA_039195135.1 Pseudomonadota bacterium
ACGTGGGCATCGATCAGCCCGGGTAGTAGCGTTTTGCCAGCACCGTCAATCGTATTGGTTGCGGTGTGGTCGGCCAGCATCGGACCAATCTCCGAGATTCTCCCGTCCGAGATCCAGATGGACGACGGCTCGTGCATACGCTCACCGTCAAAAAAGCGTACGTTGTTAATCGCTAGGTCTCTCGACCCTGACCGGAGCGTTTCCGCCTGCTGATCAGTGCCCTTGAACAGCCACAACCCAGCCAGCATCAGGCCGAGCAGCGCGCCAACTAGCGAGAGCTTCTTTCCCATGTTTTGAAGCATGGCGTCTGATGAAGCTCTCCACCATTGGCAGATAGCAGGAGGTGACCATGACTTTTGTCATTTATCAACAAAGGGGTCAGACAACTTTTCGGGAAGGCGAGAGCCACAAAAAAAGTTGTCAGACCCCTTTTGGACCTCGTGCGATGCGCTATGTCGCTCTCGGCAACAAAGCGTGTGATGAATCGCGGTAGATTCGCTGTCGATTGCGGCATCTACACTAAACGACTCGGTACATGAGTAATTCCTCCGCTGTCCTAGCGCTACTCCTGAGCTGCGTTTGTTCGCAGGTTGCGGCTTTGGACGACGACCACCCCATGGCCAAACTCACTTGGCTGCTGGGGAGCTGGACGTTTGAGGACGCACAGGTCAACGGTCCGTATTGGGAACGCGGCACGCGGACATGCCACCTTATCTTGCATGACCAGTACATCCGGTGCGAGTCGGTAGGGGTTTCCAATAAGGGCGCTGAGCGTTCATACCATTTCATTTTCGGCCACAATTCGATTGACGATCGGTACGAGATGATCGGCCTGACCAGCAGCTACCCGAGACAAAACCTCTACGTTCTCACGCCGTCTGATGACGGTCATACGCTGGAAATTCAGAATCACTTTTGGACCGCCGATGGTGCGGTCGAACTCAGCGAAGCCACCATCACCTATAACGGCACCGATGAATACGTTTGGCGGATTCGAAACGGAGATTTGGATCCGACCACCGGAAAACGTGCCGTGGGTTTTGTTGACACCGTTCGACGGGCAACCGACTAACCTAGATTTGTCCGCGAGTTTTTGCCAACCAGCCAGACAATAAAAACATTGGCCAGCAGCCCGAGCAGACCGGACTCGAAGCCGCCGGGGGAATCACTCGGCAGCCAACCGGTGGCGGCCGCCGCCCGCAGCCCAAGCACTACGACAAGGCCGGTAACCACGCCCGCTACTAACGCCGGCGCTGACGGTCGGCGGGACTGCACCGCAGCGATTACGGCCGGCGCCGCCTGACACAGCACTTCGAGCTTGATCACCGTGAGCTGCCAGATGGTCTGGGGCAGATAAATCGCCAGCGTGGCCATCAGCGCCATGATGATCCAGGAGAACACCTTGCCGGCCCGGGTAAGCTGGGACTGGGTGGCATCGGGCCGCCGGGCGCCATAAAGGTCCTGGGCGAAGATGGAGGACAGGGACAATAGCGCAGAGTCGACGGTGGACATGATGGCCGCCAGAGCGGCCGCGAGAAACAGCACAAACATCCAGCGCAGCTCCGGCACGGCGGTGATGAGGTCCGCCAGCACCGCGAGCGTAATGCCCTCGCTGGCCGCCCGGTCCAGTCCCGGCACCAAAGCCGCGCCGGCGTAGCCGATGATCAGCACCAGCGTGATGGTGAGCAGGGGCATCACCAGCAGCAGCTGCAGCGAACGCCGCAGCACCGGACCGCTGCGCGCGGCGTAGATGCGCTGGATGGCCTGCGGGTAAACCGCCGCGCCGAAAGCCACCACAATAATCAGGCTGGCATAGCGGGCCAGGTCGGTGGCGCCGGGCGGATCCCAGAACTCGGGTCGCACCGTCCGCAGTTGAGTCAGCAGATTACTGATGCCGTCGAAACGCACCTCCAGCGCGACAAAAATCGTGAGGCATCCAGCCAGCAGCAGCACGCCCTGTATCGCGTCGGTCCAGGCCACCGAGCGCATGCCGCCGAGGGACTCGTAGACCACCATCACCACTGCGGCACACCAGACCGCCACGGCAAAGTCCACCTGGCCGTCGGTGACCGCCTGCAGCACCTGCCCGATGGCCTTGAGGTTGGCCAGGATGTAGCTGGCCAGCACGGCGATAAAAACGATATTGAGGACCAGCGCCAACCGCCGGCTCCCATAGCGGTGCCGGATCAGATCTCCGGGCGTCACGTAGCTGTGAGCCCGCGCCAGCCGGTGCAGCCGGCCGGCAAACAGCCAGTAGACGCCGACGATGCCCAGCATGAACGTGAGCGAGTTGAGAAACTGAAATCCCTGCCGATAGGCGGTTGCGGGATACCCCACCAGCGCGTTGCCGCTGTACTGGGTGGCATAGAGACTGAGAAACAGCGTGGCCAGCCCAAGGCCCCGGCCGGCGAGGTAGAAATCGGCCAGGCTGTCCGCCTGCCGGGCCCGGCGGCCGAGCCATCCCAGCAAAAGCAGTGACAGCAGGTAGATGCCGATGACCACCTGCCCCGTGGGGCCGATCAAGACGGCGGTTTCCTTTCGGCTTTAGCGAGGGTAGCTGACGCTTCGTCGGTGTCGTCCCAGAAGACCTGCAGGAGCCAGGCAACCACGGCCGCGTATCCCAGGGACAGCCCAAGCGCCGCCACCACCCAGCCGGGGAGGCCGGCCATAGTCGGCAGGCCGCGGGCCCACCAGGGCACCGTTGCCATAAGCAGTGCGCTGGCAACCGCCAGCCGGGCAAATCCGTCTTTTCCCATCACTCCGAGACCACCGTGCCGCGGGGCTCAGTGTGTCCGGCCTGGCGGCCGGATTCAAACGGTCCTGCACATCAAGCGGACGGGCAGCGTCATCCGAGCAACCAGGCCACCGCCGGGACGTTCCAGCAGCTGGAGTCTTCCCCCACTTCGCGCGGCGGCGCGGGCGGCGATGGCCAAACCCAGACCGGTGCCGGGGACCGCCTGAGACCGGGCGTCGTCTCCGCGCTCAAACGGCCTCAGCAGTCGTTCGCGTTCGGCGGGTGGTATGCCCGGCCCGCGGTCGAGCACGTCCAGGATGACGTTCGCGCCGTCGGTGGTTATCCTCATTTCCGGCCCACCGCCGTAGACGGCGGCGTTGTCGAGGAGATTTTCAACAGCCCGCTTCAGGCTGAGCGCGTCGCCCATGACCTGAAATTTGTCCACACCTTCGGCTATGCCGAGCGTGCTTGCTGGCAACACGCGGTCAGCACCCAACTCAGACACCAACAGCGCCAGGTTCAGCGGCTCGGCGTCGCCGCCGGACGCGGCATCCAGCCGGGACAGCAGGAGCGCGTCTTCGATGATCTTGCTCATGGCCTCGACGTCGCGTTCCGCGCGCTCCCGCATGGGCGCATCCGCGATCAGGTCCAAACGCAGTCTCAACCGGGTCAGGTAGGTCCGAAGGTCGTGGGAGAGGGCGCCGAACATCACCTCACGCTCAGCAATAAATCCGGATAGATCGTCCTGCATCCGGTTGACCGCATCGATCACCCGCCGGGTCTCCACCGGCCCGCTGCGGCGAACCGGTACCGGGTTGGGCTTGTCGGCAAAGCGCTCCACCGAGCGGGCCAGCGGTTCCAAAGGGGCCAGGCCGCGCCAAAGCACCAGAAGCGATACGGCCGCGACGAGGGCGCCAAAAACCCCCGCCCAGAACCCGGGCGGCGTGCCGAAGATCGCCTCGGCGTGATGCCCCGTGCTCTCGATCATCAGCCAGCCGCCACCGGCCAGCCCAACCGCCAGCCGCAGGGGATGAGGCGACCACAACCGCATACGCTCAAAGCGGGGAGCGGCCAGCGCTTCACCCTCGCGCGGCGCCAGCCAGGCTTGCACTGGCCGACCGCCGAGCGCCTGAAGGTAGCTGTCAACCACCCGCTCCACCAGCGGCAGCTCTGATCGGAGCGCAGCGGATTCAACCAACGCCGCGTCATCGGTGAGCCACACCTTGAGGCTTTCTGAAGACAGGGCCGTGACCAGCGATGGCTGATCCTGGGGCCTGGCCCGCTCGACGCTTTCGACCATCGCAACAACCCGCGTCGGCAGGGGAAATCGAAAACCGCTGTCGGCGTCGTGCACCACGCGAACATAGGCCCACACCGCGAGCGCCACCTGAATGGCCACCAGCACCGTCACCCCCAGCAGGAGCAGACGAATGCGCGGGGCACGAGTCACTGCCGGGTTCGCAGCACGTAGCCGGCGTTGCGAACACCCTCAATCAGGCTGGGTGACCCGGGTGTATCAATTTTTTTTCGTAGCCGACTGGCCAGCACGTCGATGGAGCGATCAAAAGCTGACGCGCTACGCCCGTGAATGCGGTCGAGGAGAAAATCTCGCGACAGCACCCGGCCCGCAGCCTCGGCCAGCGCCAGCAGCAGATCAAATTCGGTGCCGCTGAGCCTGATCGGCTCGCCCTCACGGGCCACCTTGCGCGCTCCGGGATCGATGGTGAGACCAGCAATGGCCATCACGTCCGGGATGCCGGGCTGGGAGGCAGCCTTCTGCGATCGACGCAGAAGCGACCTGACGCGGGCGGTGAGTTCCCGCGGGTTAAACGGTTTACCCAGATAGTCATCGGCGCCCAGCTCAAGGCCAATGATTCGATCGATATCCTCGCGGCGCGCGGACAGGATCAGGATCGCCAGGTCGGTATCGCGGCTCAGTCGCTTGCAGATAGACAGACCACCTTCGCCGGGCAGATTGATGTCCAGAACAAGCAGGTCCGGGGTCGCTTTGGTGAGCGCGTGATCCATGGCCGCTCCGTCGGCCACGCCCTGGGCTCGCCAGCCTTCACGGCGCAGCAGGTCGGTGACCATCTCACGAATTTCGGGATCGTCTTCAACGATGAGAATGGAGGCAGATTCGCTCATGGTGATGGGATTCTGCGGGCCTCCCGGCGGACCCGCAAGCCGCCGTTACATTTCGCAATATTTCTCCGGGCAGCTGAAATCGATGGGCAATGCAGCCGATGAAAAATAACCGCCGTCAACGGTAGGAGGAAACGACCATGCATCGAGTCTATGCCATAACGGCTGGCCTGATGGCGCTGCTGGGATGGGGCTGTGCACTCGCCCAGAGCGTTCCAGCAAACGCCACCCTTGCAGACTCCAGCTGGCCGCTGTTCCACCGCAACGGCTACGCCCAGGCGGCGGGCGATCTCATCGCGCCAGCTCCCGGCGACACGCTGGGTTTTCAGCGCGTGGATAACCCGGACGGCGGAACGGCGCCCTGGACCGTGTTTCCCGCTCCCTACCGCGACGGCAGCCAGGCGGCTATCAGCAACACCCAGTACGGAGTGATCAAGTGGCTGATGCATGGCCCGACCCTTGAGCAGGTCGGCTACGTATCACTTCCGCGGGGCCGGTTTGATTTCGACTGGAACGTGGCGGCGATCAAAGGCGGCGAGATCGTGGTGACCAGCATTAAGCGCAATCGGTTTTACCTGCTGGTCGACCAGCGGCCGAACTGCCCGCGCTGCGATCTGATGGTTAAGCGGGAAATTGACGTGCCGAAATCGGTGGGCGAGCTGACGATCCACTTCTCCATCAGCTACGACGGCCACATTCTGGTTTTGCTGGACAATAACCAGATCGCCGCCATCTCACTTGCATCGGGCGAGGTGAAGGATGTCTATCCGCTAGGGGCAGACAGCGGTTACAGCTACCACAACGCCTTTGCCAGCGACGAGTCTGGCCGGCTGTTTGTATCCACCCAGCAGGGCGTGACAGCTCTGGACTGGAATGGGGAACGATTCTCTTCCGCCTGGGAGGCCCGCTACGACTTTCGTGGCCCGGGCTGCAGCGAGCCCCGCAGATCGGGCCGGCTGCGCGAACGGCTGCGCACCATCCGCGGCAAGACCTGCACCGGCACCGGCACCACACCCACGCTGCTCGGCGATGCTGACAGCGGCATCGTACTGATGGTGGACGGCCACACGCCAAACAACCATCTAGTAGCATTCTGGCGTGGCGGGATCCCCCGCGCCTGGCGAGGCCTACCGGGCGAAGACCGGCGCCTGGCCGGCCGCATCGCTCTACCCTACTCAACGCCGGAGGACGAAGGCCACACCGCGGAAAACTCGCCGGCGGTGCTGGGAAATGCCGTATTTGTGGCGCAGTGGGCCGGCTTTAACCCTGACTGCACGCCGCCCAGGGGCGTACAGCGCATCGACTGGGATCCAGACGCTCGTGAATTCAACCTGGTCTGGGCCAACGCGCAGGCGCACTTCAACGGCATACCCACAGCTTCATCCACCACGGGCCTGGTCTACGGAACGGGCCGCGGCAACGGCTGTAGCTACGCTTATCGCGGTCTCGATATCGAAACCGGCGAGATCTTGCTCGATCTTCCCCTGGGCCGCGACGACGCCTTTACGGACCAGGGTAATCAGCAGGCCATCGCCAACGATGGATCCATCGTGGTGGGCGTGCGTAAGGGCACCCTGAGAATCTACAGCCAAGGCCGCTGAGGCCAACACGATGGGGCCTAACCGCCGCGCGGAGAGCCCTTACCCAATAAAATCAAAGAAGGAGCTAAATCCAATGAATAGCGTCATGCTGACCGCAGGAGTTTTGGTGTTGTACCCCATATTGAATGGCCCGGCGATGGCTCAGTCCACCACCGTGACCCGAGAGGCTGAAAACAGACAGGCGACCATCGAGAGAGACCAGAACCAAGAAAACGGCAGCACAAGCGGGTCCGCTACCCTGACCGTTGGCGAGCGAACTGCGGAGCGCGCCTATGACCGCAGCTTTGACGCCGAAACCGGAACCTACACGGTGACGCGGTCGACCAGCACCGGCAACGGCGCTGCGGTAACGTCCTCCGCCACCGTTGACTGCTCCGGCGCCGGCACCTGCACCCGAGACAGCAGCTACGTCGGACCCCGAGGCGGCGCGGGTGGCAGCGCCTCGGTCGTCAGCCGGGCCAGCGATGGCACCGTCGTCGGCACCACCGCGGCCGACCGCCCCAACGGGGAGACGGTGATTCGCAATCGAGTGTCCACGGGAACACCCGGCGCGCGAAACGGCGAGGTGGTGCAAACCGGGCCCCAGGGACAGACCACGCGCCGATTTGCCCGTGACGGACGCAACTCATCCACCAGTACCAACGGACCCCAGGGAAGAACCCGCGCGGTTGAGCGTCGCAGGCAGCGGTCGCCGGGCCAGGTGAACGTGGAGACTCGAGTGACCTCACCCCGAGGCCAGGCGCGGGAACGTCGACGCTGGGTTCGGGTTGATCGTGAGAAGGACAAAAGCTGACAGCCAGGCTCCGAGACCACCGCAGCGCGGGGCGCGGTGTGTCCGGCCCGGTCGCCGGACTCTAAACGGACGGGCTGATCAGGCAGCCCGGTCCCGGTCTTTCGCCGCCGACGGCTGCTGCGCCGGCGAGTCGGAATCGGATTCCAACGTGCGCAGCACGGTGCCAATCAGACGCTCCCGGTCAGCCTCCAGATGCGCCTGGTCCGCCTCCGTGGGCTGCCAGGCTTCCAGGGCTTCACCCACCGGCAGATTGTGCTGCTCAAGGATGCGCTCGGTCGCGTACTGGCGTTCCCGCAGCACCGACACCTCGGCGGTGAGTTCGAGCACCATGCTCACCAGCTCATCCACGCCGGTGGCGTCAAAGAACTGGTTTCTCCGGCCTTTGGCCAGACGAGGTATCTTTTTCATCAACGATCTCCCTGTTGCTTCACAGCGCCAAACCCAAACCAGCGGGTGCCTTTGGGGTCCATGCGACCGGTTTGACTGTCAAATACCGCCGGCTGACGCAGCGACTCGACGAAGGCCTCTTCGCCAACGAATGTGTAGCGCGGCAGCGTGGCCTGCAGATAGCTGTCGGCGGAGAATCCCGCGTCAACAACGAGCTGCTGGTAGTTCTGATCCCGAAACGGCTTGTAGAACGGCTCGTTGTTGTAATAGCTGTCCCAGTCCAGGTAGAAGCTCTCGTAGTTGCCCATGGCGGAGTTGGGCGGCAGCTCCATGTTCCAGAGCACGCCGCCGGGACGAAGCACCCGGCGCGCCTCGGCAAAAAACGCTTTGATATCCGGCACCGGCAGCTCGTGCAGAAACATGGAGGAAAACACCACGTCAAAGTGGTTGTCCGGAAACTGAAGCGCCGTTGCATTCATCTGGTGGAAATGGGTCTTGATGCCCAGCCCCTGGGCCCGAGCATGGGCATAGCGCAGTATGCCCGGCGCCACGTCGATGCCGTGCACTTCCGCGTCGGGAAAGGTGGTGGCCCAGGGCAGCGTGTTGTGGCCGATGGTGCAGCCGCAGTCGAGAATCCGGGCCGGCTCAAGGTCCGGAAAGCGGTGCCGCACGAAGTTGGCCATGGTCATGCCGATGTCGTTGGTGTCGCGGCCGAACTGGCCAAAGGCGAACACCTGGATGGCATTGTCATAGATCGCGCCGGCTGACAGGTCCTGCTCCTGAAACTCCGAGGCATAACCGCCCGGCGCCAGATGCACGTCCACCTGGGTGACGTTGTCCGGCACCTCAAGCGCCGGATCCAGCGTCAGCGTTCCGCCCGTCGGATCGTTGCTGAGGGCCTTGGCCTCCGCCGCAAGTGACGCCATCTCGCGCTCGACGGCGGGAATCACGTCAGCAAAGGTCATCTCCTGGGCGCAGGTGCGAATCGTGCTGTAGAAGCGAAAATCCCGCTCGGTGCGCATGGCCCGGCGGATTTCGGAGCCGTCCTTCGGCACACGGCCGTGGGAGCGACGAAACTCCGGCTCCACCTTGTCCTCATAGGTCTCACGCAGCTGCGCGGCCTGGGGTCCCAGCACATGGCGACGAAGGCTGGACGAAAAGGCCTTTCGGGCCTGCTCATCGCGGGAAAAATGCGGGCGGATGCGATCCGGGGTCGACTGGTTGCTGGGCTGGGTCATCTGGCTCTACCGCGTCAAAGAACGCGCAATTATTCAATTTGGTTTAAAAAGGTCAAACACAAAATATAATTGTAAATCTGAAAATTGCGTCAAGAGGGCCGCCGAGGATGGAAATCAAGCAGCTTGAGCGGTTTCTGGCGGTTGCCGATCAGGGCTCCCTGGCGGCGGCAGCCCGGGAACTGGGGTTAACCCAGCAGGCGATCAGCGCCAGCCTGGCCCGCCTGGAATCCGATGTGGGTTCGACCCTCTTTGACCGGGGCCCCGGCGGCGTCACCAAGCTCACCGCCTTTGGCACGGCCCTCCTCCCCCACGCCCGCTCGCAGCTGGCCGGCGACGCGCGGGCGCTGGATGCTCTGCGCGCCCTGACCGACGCCGAATCCGGCGTTGTGACGGTTGGCGTCGGAGAAAGTTTTGCCGGCGATATCGTTTCCGAAGCGGTGGTGGCGCTGCTCGACGAACACCCCCGGCTGCGCGTCAATCTGGTAGAAGGCTACTCGGAAAAGCTCCTGCAGCGCCTGTACGAGGGCGAGTTTGACTTCGTTGCGGTCGGCGTCCGCGACTACACGTTGCGCCAGGGTTATCGGGCGGAAAATGTGTACCAGGCTTATGACGTGGTGGCCTGCCGGCCCGGCCACCCGCTCACCGGCCGGAAAAATCTGAAGCTTGATCATCTCGTCGGCTATCCCTGGCTGGTGCCCTACTCCCGGCCAGCCGACGCGGACGTGATCATCGACGCCTTTGTGGAGGCGGAGCTTGCGCCGCCGACGCGTTTTCTCGGCTCCGATGCCTACCGCCTCGGCATGAACATTCTGGCCCGAACGGACGTACTGCTGATGACGCCGCCGGCGCTGGTGACCAACGCGTTTGTGAAAGACGCCTACGCCATTCTGCCCCTGGATCAGCCCACCATCCGCCGCCAGGCCAGCCTGGTGCGCGACCCGAACCGGCCCCTGACGCCGGCGGCGGAGCGGCTGCTGGAACAGGTACGGGAAGTTGCCCGGCAGTTCACCGCCGGGCAATGAACCCCCGGCGGGTCAGGACGAGTGAGGCTGAGCCCCGCTGCGAATCAGCTCAGCGAAGTTGCAGGGCCGATGATTGGCGTCGAGCTGCTCCTTGAGGATGCCGTTCCACGCGGTACGGCAGGCGCCGGTGGACCCGGGCAGACAGAAAATGACCGTGCGGTTAGACCAGCCCCCGATCGCCCGGGACTGGATGGTGGACGACCCGATCTCCTGCGCTGACAGCTGGCGAAACAGCTCACCGAACCCTGGAATGTGTTGATCAAAGAGCGGTGCCAGCGCGTCGGGCGTGGTATCGCGGCCGGTGAATCCGGTGCCGCCGGTGGTCAGGATGGCCTCCACCTCGGCGTCGGCGATCCAGGTGGCGACCACGGCGCGAATCCGATAAAGATCGTCCGGAATGATCTCCCGCGCTGCCAGCGTGTGGCCTGCCGCAGCCAGCTCATCAGCCAGATATTGACCGGACTTGTCAGTCTTAAGGGTTCGCGTATCCGATACCGTCAGTACCGCTACTTTGAGGCCCATAAACGTCTTGCTCCGCTGCTTCGCCACCGTGAGCCGCGATTGTAACGGCGCAGGGCCTGGATGGGATATGGCCAGACCGGCCGGCGCCCTCACTGATTCGGGTAAAGTGCATGCCAAGTCGACCTGTCGGGGATCAACATGCCGAAGTTTTTTACCCCTGTGCTTTTAGTCTGCGCCTTCGTTGCGCTTTCAGCGACGGAAGCCGCAACGGAAGACCCCGGCCGAAGCGATGCCGACGTGCGGCTGGACTGGGGCGTGAAGATCCCGCTGGCGGAAGAAATCGGCCTGGGCGCCACGCTGTATCGCCCGATCGACAGCGGCGATCAGCGGTTAACCACGATTGTCACCATCACGCCGTATATCAGCGACCGCTACCATCCGGACGCGCTGTACTTCGCCCGCAGCGGATTCGCCTTTCTGATCGTCGACACCCGGGGCCGGGGCAACAGCGAAGGCGAGTTTCTGCCGCTGGGCATCGAGGACGGGACGGACGGTGCGCAGGTCGTGCAGTGGGTGGCCGAACAGCCCTGGTCCAACGGCAAGGTCGCTCTGCGCGGCGGTTCCTATGGCGGCTACAACCAGTGGGCCACCGCCCGCTATTTCCCCGAAGCACTGAAGACCATCGTCCCCATTGCCGCCCCCTACCACGGCATCGACTTTCCGATGAACCTCAACGTGCAGTACCCCTACACGATCCGCTGGCTCACGCTGACCAGCGGCGTGACGCCCCAGGGACGCATGTTTGGCGACAGCAATTTCTGGCAGCAGAAGTTCCGCGCCTACCACCGCGAGGGCATCGCCTTCACCGAACTGGCCCGGCTGGTCGGCAACAATCATCCCCAGTTTCTTGAGTGGGCAAGCCACCCACAGCAGGACGACTACTGGGCGGCCCGGGTGCCAACGGAAGACCAGTACAAAAAGCTCGACCTGCCAATCCTGACCATCACGGGCTACTACGACGGCGACCAGCCCGGCGCCATGGAGTATTACCGGCGCCATATGCGCAGTGCGGACAGGAAAGCCCGGGACCAGCACTACCTGCTGCTGGGCCCCTGGGACCACGGCGGCACCCGGTTTCCTCGGCAGACGTTTGGTGGCTATACGTTTGGCGACGCCATGATGTTCGATGCGTTCCAGCTGGACCGGGACTGGTACCGCTGGGCCATGGACGACGGTGAGTTTCCGGATTTCCTGAAAGACCGCGTCACCTACTTTGTCGCCGGCGCCAACACCTGGAAGTCTGCGCCGTCGCTGGAGGAAATCAGCAGCGAAACCCAGACGCTTTATCTTCAGTCCGACGGCAGCGCCGACCGGCCTTTTGGCGGGGGCGAACTGGCCGTCCAGGCGCCGGGCGATGCCAGCGTAGACCAGTACGTTTACGATCCGCTGGACGTCACCAAAGCCCTGCGTACGCCCGCTGAGGACTACATCCTCGATCAGACGGAGGTGATGCTGACGGAGGGTGATGGTCTTATCTATCACTCTGCCCGATTCGCTGAGCCGCTCGAAATCTCCGGCTACATCACCTTTGAGGGCTGGTTTGAGCTGGACGTGCCCGACACCGATATCAACGTGACCCTGTACGAGGTGCGGGCGGACGGCTCCAGCGTGGCGCTGACAGGGCAGCCGATGCGGGTGCGCTATCGCAACGGGCTGGATGAGGCCGAGCCGTTCTCCCCCGGGAGCGTGGAGCGGCTGGTGTTTGACCAGTTTTACTTTTTCTCCCGTCAGGTGGCGAAAGACAGTCGCCTGCGGCTGTTTATCCGGCCGGCCAATAACGTTGAGCAGCAGCGCAACTACAACTCCGGCAAGGTGGTGGCGCAGGAGACGCGGGCCGATGCGCGCGTGGCGACCGTGCGGCTGCACGCCGGCGCCGGGCGCGGGAGCCGCCTGGTCCTGCCCGTAGTGCGGGAGGCAAACCCATGAATCGCGCCTGCCGCAGCTGGCTGCTGCTGACACTGCTTGCGACGGCGGGGTCCGCGTTTGGCCAGTCCACGCCTCAGGTGCAGCAGCTCGCAGAGAGTCTCTACACCCTGCTTGAGGGTGCGTTCGACAACGAACCTCAGCACTACCTCGCGGCGGCCCTTGGATCGCCGGATCTGGGCACGCAGACCCGTCGCCACCTGACCATCGCCCGGCAGGACACCGCGGAAGACACCGCCACCTGGTTTGACGTGGTGAACTACCCGGCCGGCTCCCGTGAATCAGCCGGAGAATCGGTGCGCTGGCGCTTTGCCGCCGCCGAAGACCTCGCTGGCCTGCGCATGTGGCGCTATCGGCGCACCGGGGACGGGTGGCAGGTGGACAATCGCTACGAGCGCTGCCGCTTCCTGTGGCGAAAGCTGGCGGACGGTGCCCTGGGTGAGTGGGAAAACGGCCGCTGCCGAGACAAGGAGACCTGGAGCGAAAGCCGCTGGATTGTCGACTCCGGGGGCCTTGCCATTCGCGAGCGGCAGTTCGCCGCCAACGGCGAACTTAAGGCGGGCCGCAGCGACGGCCTTGCGGAGCGCCTGAGCCGCACCACCCGCTTTGAGTGCTTCGTGGCCATGGAGCGCGAAGGCCAGCCGCCCTACGTGCAAAACCCCGTGTTGATGCACGACGGCGGCGACGTCTGGACCTTTGACCCCGCGGACCGGGAACCTGCGGGCTACGCGCTTACCCTGCGCAAGGCAATGTGGCCTTCGCGCAGCGGCCGCAACTTTTTGCCTCTGCTGTTTCTTGATCTATCGGATACCGCCAGCGGCAAATCCATCGGCGCCGGCTGGGCGGAGCCCAGCAGCGACCGGATCGGCTTCAACTTCAGCGGCGGCAGCGCCCGCTGTAAGCAGGCCCAGAAATGATCAGCGCGGCGTGAGCTTCAGCAGGCGACCGCCCGATTCGCCGCGGCCGTCCTCCAGCACCCAGAGCTCCCCGGCAAGACCTTCCACCACGGACCGGATGCGCGCGCCCATGGCGTAGCGCTCAGCTTCGCGGGCCGTTTGCCCATCGATCTCAATGCGCACGATGGCGGCGGACGAAAGACCAGAGATAAGCAGGTCACCTCGCCAGTCGGCAAACTGATCACCGCCGTAGACGATCATATTTCCCGGAGAAACGACGGGCGTCCACCAGATCGCTGGCGCAATAAATTCTGGCCGCGTGTCGTGGTCCGGCATCTCCCGGCCATCGTAGTGGTCGCCGTTGGAAACAACGGGATAACCGTAATTGCCGCCGCGCTGCACCAGATTCAGCTCATCGCCACCGGCCGGCCCCATTTCCATCACCCAGAGCTGACCGTCGAGGTCAAACGCCATGCCCAGGGGATTGCGGTGCCCCAGCGACCAGATCTCGTCGTAGACTCCGGTGCCGTAGACCAGCGGATCGGTCTGCCGATAATTGACGAAGGGGTTGTCGGACGGGGTGCTGCCATCCGCGTTCAGCCGCAGGACTTTGCCGATATTGGACTGCATATCCTGGGACGGCGTGAACATCTGCCGATCGCCGGAGGACACCCACATAAAACCCTCGCTGTCGAACACGACCCGGTGACCGTAGTGGCCAAAGCCACTCTGCTTGGGATGCTGACGCCAGATCACGTCCACGTTGCGCAGCGTCGGGCGGCGACCGCTTGCGTCCAGTACGCCACGGGCCACCGCGGCGCCCCGGGTATTACCCACGCCGGACTCCACGTAGCTCAGGTAGACCCGCTGGTTCTCACCAAAATTTGGATCCAGCGTGACGTCGCCCAGGCCCCCCTGGCCGATGTAGTGCACATCCGGGACTCCGCCAACCGGCCGGCGGCTTTGCCCGTCCGTCGTCACCAGAAACAGATAACCCGATTTCTCTGTGATCAGGAACTGCCCGTCCGGCAGCACCGCCATGGCCCAGGGCTGATCGAACTGAGTGATCGGCTCCACCTGAAAAGGCAGCTCCGACTGGGCCTGGGCCATTTGCAGGGCGCCGGCGCCGAGGAGACACAGCAGGATGCGTTTCATAGTGACGACTCTTGAGGATGCAGGGATCGCCAATGTACTCAGTAACCGGGCCGAAACCAATGGCCCGGCCGTCACGCTGCGGCAGGTGGAGGCAAAAGCGCGCTGAGATAAACTGCGGCAGTAGTCTGGAGAACAACGACGTGTTCAGTCAGGAACTTGAGCAGGCCATCAGCAAAGCGTACCAGCACGCCCGGCGGGAACGGCATCGTCATTTGGGCGTGGAGCATCTCGCGCTTGCTGTCTTGAAGCTTGAGTCCGTCCGATCCACTCTCGAGCCCGCTACCGACCTGGAGCAGCTTACCTCAGAGCTTCAGCGGCTGATCGACGACACCACCGAGTTTCTCGATGCTGAGAGCGAACAGGATACTCAGCCCACGGATGGATTTCAGCGAGTGCTCCGGCGAGCCGTTTACTGGACTCAGATTTCGGGGACCTCTGAGGTAGACGCAGCCCAGATTCTCGTCGCGATTCAGGCCGAGAAGTCACAGGTCGTAGCGGTGTTCCACCGGCATAACATCACTCAGGCCGAGCTTCGAACGATGTTTGCTATCCCGCAGGTCCCGGAGGGCCCCAATCGGCCACATTACAAATCGACACAGGCGACGTTTAACGCGTCTGTTGCCTCATACCCGGAACCGGCTCACGGAACGCTGCAAATTGAAACCCGCCTGCAGGCGATCGAAGACCGTCTGGCCGCCATCGAACGGATACTGTCCGAAAAGAAGTAGCCTACTGCACCATTACTTGCTGGCGGGTCGATGATAGGTCGCCGGATTTGGCATCACCCGCTCGGTTTTTCGTAAAGTAAAGCTATCAGGAAGCGCCGAAGGCCATTGAGGCCTGTTCGTCTGTCGACCCCCGAGTCGGTCGTTTGCGCGCCCAGTAGTCTTTGTCAGCCGTTGAGGATAGTCGCCGTGGTCGCTAGAACCCTGATTTTTGCCGCCTTGCTCTGCGCCGCCCATGCGGTTGCACAGCCGTTGACCAGCGCGTTCACCTACCAGGGCGAACTGCAGCAGGCCGGCGCCCCGGCCAACGGACAGTTCGACTTTCAGTTTGAGCTGTTCGACGTTGAAGCCGGTGGGATAGCGCTTACCGCGCCGGTAGCTTTGGAGGATGTGCAGGTCGATCAGGGAATCTTCACGGTCTCGCTCGACTTTGGCCGAGGACCGTTTGCCGGTGATCGGCTCTGGCTCGACGTGAGCGTTCGCGAGGGCAACCGCACCGGTGGGTTCACCGGTCTGCTGCCGCGGCAGGAGATTGTTGCGGCACCCTACGCGCTGCACGCCGAGATGGTGGCGGCCGGGGCCGTAGGGGCCAGCGAAATTGTGCCCAGCCAGGTGCAGCGGCGCGTATCGGGTGATTGCGCGGCCGGAACGATGGTGCAAAGCGTCAACGACGACGGCAGTCTCACCTGCGTACGCAGTCCAGGACAGGCGCTGGCCTGGGGCTACATTACCTCGACCGGCACGGCCGCCCAGTCGTTTGGGGTTGACCAGGTGACCCGCCCCAGCACCGGCGAATTTGAGATTACGCTGTCAACCACGTTTGACGGCTTTCCGGTGGTCATCGCCACCTCATTTGGCAGTTCGATTGACGACGAGATCATTCTGGCCAGCTCCGCGGCCAATTCCAGCCTGATTCGCATCGTGATCGAGGAAGGCGGCGCCGCTTCCGACTCAAACTTTTACTTTGTCGTTTTCGGCGTTGCTGCTGATCCGTGAGTGAAAGCCGCGGAGGGTCGCCGGCCAGGGCATTCCAGAGAACAACCTCTGAATCCTGCTTGGTCAACGACAGCCTACTCAAAACCAGAGCGAAAAATCACAAACGCTGGATCCAGCGGCAATTGGACAAACACAGGCACTGCGCCATCGACCGTCACAGGCCCCGCGTTGTCCAGCGAACATTCGCCCGCAAATACGGGGCCGGAAAAGCACAAGACATCTGGAAAAACCAGGTCGACGAAGTTCAAGCCGTTGTCGGTGGCCAGATAGAAATCGTCTTCCCAAAGCGGTACCGAAAACCCGCCATTGGCGACGGTATCCGCAGAGGCGACGACCAACTCGGGATTTTTCGCCCAGATAACGTCGACAATTGCGCCGGCTATCGGCGTGCCATCAATTCGATTCACGACACGACCGGAAATGCCGTCGGTTCGGGGCAAGCTAATCGAGAGCGAACGGAGGCCACCTGGCGCAAGCTCGACGATGGGGGCATCGCTCGTATCACAGGCGTTCAATGGGCAATCTCGGTCGGGCCAGATCACGGACTGAAATCCATCCAGTTCGGCCCCAACCACGTAGGTACCGGGGGCCGGGAACCCCGCTTCCCCGGGGGAAATCTGCAGAACCCGATTGCCGGGCGGGTCCCACAGCGTGACGAACGCATCGTCCAAACTGACGTCGCTCGCCCGGTCCCGCACAAATACCGTCAAGCGGGGAGAGGACGACAGCGCAAAATCGACGTCTTCCAACCTCTCATCCTGGCTCACGCTCACAATCTCGCCGTCGCTCGGCACGCAACCTTCAAAGAGTCCGCCCGGGCACAACGTGGCAGGGTAAAGTTGGTCGATTGACGGGGATGGCGAATTGAATCGGGCCACCAGCGAATACTCGCCAGCCGGCAAGCCTTGTATCAAATACCTTCCCTCTACGATATCGGATCGCGTCAATTCGATGCCGTCGCTGCCCCAGGCGCCTACATGGCCACTGTTTACTGGCGTGATTCCATCCCCGGCGACCACTGCCCCGGCGATGGTCGCCCTCCGCTCCAGCCATTGCAGCGGTAATTCGACATGCGCTCCAGGTTGGATCGAGACCAGCAGCCCTGCCGGCGGCGTGCAGTCGTCTACCGGCAGCTTCTCGCATTCAAGCCCCCCGTACACCCGATCAAAATAGGGAAAGGACCGGAATCGGATCTGGTAAGTCCCCGTACTGAGGTTTTCCAACTCGAAGCCAGTTGGCCCCTGGACCGTCTGGAAGGTGACGCCCTCGTTCACTTCCGTTGCGACAATTACGGTACCGTCAACAAGACTCTGCGTGTCGGTTGCTCGAATCTGACCGGAGAGTGAGCCATTGATGGGTAGTACAAAGTCGATGTTTTCGCGATTGTCGGTATCAACTGTGACCGCGATGCCCTGGGAAAAGTCGCAGGAAATTGGGCAGGGAATGTCAGGCCAGAGCATTTGCTGGCGCCGGCCCGCGGCAGCCGTGAGAAGGTAGTCACCGGGCGCCAAACCAGCAATCACGTAGTCGCCAGCGCTGTTAGTGGCCACGGCCCGAACCGTTGATCCGTCAGTCTCCAAAACAGAAACTCTCGCCAATATTCCGCTTGGGGAATTGGGTTCCGGCCGAACCGTACCCGAGATGATCGTGCGGGGGGAGAGCGCGAAGTTCACGTTGCTGATCACGGAAGGTACCGCAAGATCTAAGGCAGCGCCGTCGGAAAAATCACACAGTTCGCAGGGAATGTTGTCGAAAATCTCGTTGGCGTATCCGGGCTGGCGGGTTCGAACCCGGTATTCGCCGGGTTCGGTGGCGACAAAACGCCAGGCGCCGGATTCGTCAGCCTGCACCATTCGTTGGTTTCCGACACCCAGCACGTCGAGAACTGCGGGCACACCTTGACCGGTCAGCTCGTTAGTCACCCGACCTGCCAGCAGTCTCTGCGGAGCCAGATCAAACGACACATAAGTGACGTTATCGTTTTGTACCAACACTTCGGTGCCGGTGAGCGGATCACAGGTCGCAACACAATCAGCACCGCCCAGCACCTGTCCCTGATACACAGCGCCCGGGACCGCAACAAGTCGGTAACTGCCAGCGGAAAGAGCGATGCGGCTGGCGCTGCCTTCGGCTACGGGAGTGGACATGACGAAATTGCCGAGCGTGTCAAAAATCTCCAGCGTAAACGCCAACTCAACGGTTTCATGGATGCTGCTGTCAGCCCTCACATCTAACGCGGCGCCACTTTCCAGCTCTATGTTGATATCCGTTAGGTCGGTCCCAAAATCGATCGCCAGCGGTACCGCTGCTGCCAGAGAGCAGCTGGAGATCTCACCTTCGCAGGGCACGTTGTCGAACAGTTCATCGGCGTATTCCGGAGAGACCGTTCGCAGGAAATAAGTCTGCGGCGGGAGGTCTTCGAAACTAACGACCGCTCCAGACGAACCGGTGATCACGTCTCCAGCCGAATTGAGCAGCTCAAGCTGGACAAACGCAGGGGCACCATCCTGGTCGGTGATCCGGCCATTGATGGTGCCTCCCGTCGCGATCTGAAAGTCGACCTGAGTGTCGCCGGTTTCTCCAAAAAACAGCCCCTCGCCGCTTATCGGGTCGCAGGGACTCGGGGCCACGCAGACGATATCAGGGTAGATCGTACGGACGTTAGCCTCCGGAAAGCCGGCGGCCAAATAGTAGGGCCCGCCTGTTGGCATGGTGACCGAGAAAGTGCCAGAGTCGCTGGAGAACAACCGCTCGAGGATCTGTGCCTGCGAGTCGTAGATCACAATCGGTACTCGGCGGACCAGCGGTCCATCCTCATCGGCCAGCGTGCCGCTCAGTGTGGCTGCAGGTACGCGGACAAAATCAATGCCCTCTACCGCTTCGTCTGCCTGCAGCGAGATTTCACTGGCTCCCGTTAGATCTGCGCAATCCTGCAGTCCAATGCCGCAGCTCACCGACGCATAAATCTCGCCGCGGTATCCATTTCCCGAGGCAGCGGCTAGACGGTAGGCCCCTGATTCAAGACCGGTAAAGCGATACGCTCCGTCCCGACTAAACGTTGTACCCAGAAGATCGCCATCGGCCGTGTACATCCGTACCGGCGCGTCTCCCGCCAATTCCGGAGCAACCGATCCAGCTATCGATGCACCGACCAGCGAAAGGCTGTTGAGGTCATTCACCCTGGCACGCAGGGGCGCCGCAACCGCCTGACCAGCCGACAGATCGCAGGTGGGTCGGAGATACGGACACGGTGCGTCCGGGTACACGTAGGTCCGCCGGTCATTGGGTTCGATCAGTATTCGATAGAGAACATCTGGCATCGGGACGCTTTGCCATCGCCCTAGCCTGTCGATCTCGGCGCTCCCAAGACTGTCTTCGTTTTCATCCAGGAATAGGACTCGGCCCGACGACACGGGGAAGCCGGTCTCGGCCTCGGTTACGGTTCCTGCCAGCGTGCCAAATTGCGGCAACACAAAATCAAAACCTTCATCCAGCGACCCGATATCGACGGTGATCGTTGATCCCAGGTCCTGGCAATTCAGTTCGTTGGAACGTTCATCGCAGGGCTCGGCGGCGCCATAAAAGTGGCCTTTGTGATCCGTGGTATAGGCTTGGAGCTTGTAGGCGCCCGGGTCGATACCCCCGATGGAATAGCGCCCACCCTGATCGGTTCTTACGATGTCGGTTCGGAAGCCCGTATTGGCGTCAAAAATCTCGAGGAAACCTAATTCGAGTGCAAGTCCACTATCGGCGTCCACCACGCGACCGCTGATCATGGCGCCCAGCGCGATGATCAGATCGATTTGGCTTCTGGTCTGGCCTGGAGCGACGTTGACGGGTTCACCGTCCACGAGGAGGCAGCCGAAGGAGAGCCCGCCATAGCAGTTGACGCCGTCGAACAGCGTCGCCGCCGGCGCGTCAGGGCCAGTAGCCTCGGCAAAGACAAAATAGTCGCCGGCCGGAAGATCTCTGAATTCGTAACGGCCAACCCCGTCGGTTTCGACCAATCGAAGTTGCTGGCCGTCTATCGCCGAAAACAGCGATACCCGGTAAGGCAAATTTTGGACGGATGCCGAACCAACTCGACCCCGGATGATGCTGTTGAACTGGCCCTTGCCGGTGTTTTCTGTTTTCGCCGGCAAGCCAGCTAGCGATCGCCAGAGCGCCGCGATTTCCTGCCTGGCGCCGCTTTCTAGATCGGCGTCGAGAAGCTGTCGCTCGATTTGCGTAGCCAGGTGGCGTTGTACAACCTGATGCTGAAGCGCCGTCGTGGCGTCTCCCGCGACGAATATGCCGCGCGCCTTGAGCGTATGCTGATGGCGCTGCGTATCAGTCTCGGCGTGCGCCGCCAGTGTGGCAGCCGCACCCAGGATCAGGCTCAGTAGTCGGACACGTTTGATTACCCCGTCGCGTAACACTTCGACCTCAGCGGGCGTTTTTCCCTTTCCGATTGTGGCTGAAACCTGACCGCTTGCCTATACGGTACAAGCCACGTCGGCCCCAGGATTTTGTCGCCCGGCTTTCCGCGCGGGTGCTTGCCCCGCGGGAGACCGCGCCCAAAACCACGGCGTATCTGCGCCGTAGAACTCAGCCCAATTCGACCGTGTGGGATGGTGGCGGCAACTCGAAGGTGGGACAGCCGCGGGCAGGGTGTTTGTGTCCTATTGGCCGAAGGAAAACACGCTCGCGCCCTGGTCCGCTGCCGACACCTGCCCGCGAAACAGGCTGAACAGTTCACGCCCCACCCCTTGATGCTGTGCTGCCAGGGAAAACGCCGGCATCGGCCGGGCGGCAACATCGTCCGCTGCTTCTACCTTCAGCACGCCGTTTTCCGAGTCAATTTCGATCATGTCGCCGTCCCGGAGCTGGCCAATCAGCCCGCCGGCGGCTGCTTCCGGCGTAACCTGAATGGCCGCCAGCACTTTGCCCGATGCCCCCGACATGCGCCCGTCGGTGAGCAGCGCAACGCGCTGGCCGCGGCTTTGCAGCACACCAAGATAAGGGGTGAGCTTGTGCAGTTCGGGCATGCCGATGGCGCCCGGGCCCTGGGCCGGCAGCACGGCGACAAAATCGCCTTCCAGCTCGCCGGCGTTGAAGCTCTCCGCAAAGGCTTCCTGGCTTAGGAACACCCGGGCCGGCGCGCGAATGCCCCGATATTCCGGTGCCACCGCCGAGATCTTCACCACCCCACGCCCAAGCGGGCCCGCCACCACCTTAAGGCCGCCTTCAGCGTCAAAAGGCTCTGGCACCGACCGCAAAATGGCATCGTCCAGGGACTGGTCCCGGGCAGCTCTAAAAACAAGGTTGTCGCCGTCCAGGAACGGCTCGCTGCAGAAGCGGTCGAGGCCGGGCCCAAGGATGGTCTGAACGTCCTGATGCAGCAAACCTGCGCCGAGGAGTTCATTCATCACAAAACCCAAACCGCCGGCCGCGTGGAAGTGATTCACGTCGGCCTCCCCGTTGGGATAAACCCGCGCCAGCAGGGGCACCGCGTCGGACAGCTCTCCGATGTCATCCCAGTCGAGCTGGATGCCGGCAGCGGCGGCAATGGCCACCAGGTGCAGCGTATGGTTCGTAGACCCGCCGGTGGCCAGCAGGCCCACCACGCCATTGACGATGGCTTTTTCATCCAGCACGTGGCCCAGCGGCGGACAGGCCACGTCCCCGGCGCCCGCGGCAACTTTCACCGCCTCCTCGGTCAACCGCTCGCGCAGGCCGGTACCCGGATTGACAAACGACCCACCGGGCAGCTGCAGGCCCATAAACTCCATCAGCATCTGGTTGGAGTTGGCCGTGCCGTAGAAGGTGCAGGTACCAGGCCCGTGATACGCCGCTGATTCTGCGGCCAGGAGTTCATCCCGCCCCACCCGGCCGGCGGCATAGTCTTCCCGAACCCGGGCTTTTTCTTTGTTCGACAGACCGCTCGTCATGGGACCGGCCGGCACAAAAACCACCGGCAGGTGGCCAAAGGACAATGCGCCGATCACCAGACCAGGCACAATCTTGTCGCAGATGCCCAGGCACAGCGCAGCGTCAAACACGTTGTGGGACAGAGACACGGCGGTGGCAAGCGCAATTACATCGCGACTGAACAGCGACAGGTCCATCCCGTCCTGCCCCTGGGTGACACCATCACACATGGCGGGCACACCGCCGGCCACCTGAGCCACGGCTCCCAGCCGAGCCGCCGCCGCGCGCAGCTGCGCCGGGTAGTCTTCGTAGGGCTGGTGCGCGCTGAGCATATCGTTGTAGGCCGTTACGATGCCGATGTTGCGGGCACGGTCCCCTTTCAGCCGGGACTTGTCCGCGCCGCTGGCGGCGATGGCGTGGGCCAGATTGCTGCAGGAGGTGGCGTGGCGCTGGGGGCCGTCGCTACCGGCCGCCGCAATCTTGGCAAGGTACGCTGCACGGGTTTGCCGGCTGCGCTCAACGATGCGCCGGGTGACGGTTTCTAAGGTGTTATGCATAGCGGGTTCGAATTCCGTTCAGGGGGCCCACAAAACGTAGACCGGCGTCTTGAGCTGGCGCAGCAGATGGGCGACGGGCAGATCGGCCGTTCCGGGCTTCGCGTCAAGCGCGCTTTCCACCACCCGCCGCTTGTCCTCGCCAAAAATCAGCAGGTGGATCAGCTCGCACTGGATCAGCGCAGCCAGCGTCAGGCTCACCCGGGGATGAGGACTGGCCTGGGTCCTGATCGGCAGGCAGTAGGACTCACCATCGGCGGCCAGACCGGGAACCAGATTGTCCGCATCGGGAAACAGCGAGGCGAAATGGCCGTCGCCGCCCATACCCAGAAGCGACGCGGAAAAAGGCACCGCGCCCGTCTTCAGCTGCGCATCGAGGGCGTCGCAGCGCGCAGCCGGCTGCTGACCCGCTTCGTAGACCGGGCAAACCTCAGCAGCGGCCGCCGGCCCCTTAAGCAAGGTTTCGCGCACCAGCCGTTCGTTGCTGTCGGCATGATCCGACGGCACCCAGCGCTCGTCGCTGAGCCAGACCTCTACCCGGGACCAGTCCAGCGTCTCCTGCGCGAGCAGCTCAAAACAGGGGCCCGGCGTTGTGCCGCCGCTGACGACCAGCGATGCCCGATCTTGCTCCTCAAGGCCTTGGCGCAGCCCCCGGGCCAGACCCGCCGCAGCGGCCGCGGAAGCGTCGTCCCGCCGGGCAAAAGTGATCAGCTCAGTGCTCACTGCGGATGCCATTCCCGGCCGTCCCGGTCGAGCAGGAGCGAAGCGCTGCTGGGGCCCCAGGTGCCGGCCACATAGTTATCGACCTGCCGGTCGGTAGCCTCCCAGCCGGCGATAATCCCGTCGATAAAGTGCCAGGCGGTTTCCACCTCGTCCCGACGCATGAACAGGGCCGGGTTGCCGCGCAGCACCTCCATCAGGAGCCGCTCGTAGGCGTCGGGATAGCGCACCCCGAAGGTCTCTTCAAAGCTCAGGTCCAGCGATACGGGCCGCAGATCAAAGCCGCCCGGGCCGGGCTCCTTGGCCATCAGCGTGAGCTTGACGCCTTCATCCGGCTGCAGCCGGATCAACAGCCGGTTGGGCTGCACCTTGTACTGGGGAAAGATCGAGTGGGGCACTTCCTGAAACTGCACCACAATCTCCGAGTGTTTGCTCGGCAGACGCTTGCCGGTGCGCAGGTAAAACGGCACGTTGGACCAGCGCCAGTTGTCGATGCACAGGCGCAGCGCCACAAAGGTCTCGGTCTGGCTCGCACCCCCTTCCAGCTCTTCCAGATAGCCGGGCACCATCTCCCCCTGGACGGCGCCGCTGGTGTACTGACCGCGCACAGTGAAGCGGGCAATGTCGTCGCCGGTGATGGGCCGCAGGGCGCGCAGCACTTTGATTTTTTCATCCCGCACGGCGTCGTGGTGCAGGCTGGCGGGCGGCTCCATCGCAACGAGGCAGACGAGCTGCATCAGATGGTTCTGCACCATGTCGCGCAGCGCACCGATGCGATCGTAGAAGTCGATGCGCCCCCCAACGCCGAGGTACTCCGCCACGGTGATCTGAACGTGGTCGATCACGCCGCGCCGCCAGAGCGGCTCAAACAGCGAGTTACCGAAACGCAGCGCGAGCAGGTTCTGCACCGTTTCTTTGCCCAGATAGTGGTCGATGCGAAACACCTGGTCTTCGGCAAAGCAGGCCCCAACGGCGTCATTGATCTCCCGCGCCGTCTCGTAGTCCCGCCCCACCGGCTTTTCCAGCACGATGCGGCTTTCCGGCGTGATCAGACCATTGGTCTTCAACCCCTCGGCCAGGGCCCCAAACAGGCTGGGCGCGGTGGCCAGATAGGCGACCCGGGCGCGGTCGTGGTGGCCAGCCAGCAGTTCCACCAGGCTCTGCCAGCCTGCGTGATCCAAAGCGTCCACCTGGACGTAGTGCAGCCGCTCGGAAAACCGCTGCCAGACGGGCGCTTCAAACTCGCCCTCTTTCAGATTCGCCTGCAGGGATGCCTCAACCTCCTTAAGGTAGGCGTCGCGGGTCACATCGCCGCGGCTGGCGGCAATAATGCGGCTGCCCTCCAGAATCTGCCCGTCGCGATCCCGGTGATACAACGCGGGCAGCAGCTTGCGCAGCGCCAGATCTCCGGTACCCCCAAAGATGATCAGGTCGAAGTTCTCAACCGGGACGAGTTTTGCCATGGAATGCCCGCTTTTTTGTATTTTTACTACGTATTTTGCCTATCATAGCCGAAAAATATTGCAGAAGTTAATCAAAAAACGTAGTTTTACTTCATGCTGGTGTTTATCGAAGTCCACTGGGAAGCATTGAGCAAAGCGGAGCGGCGCGTGGCCCAGTGGATCCTGGATCACCCCCGGGAGGCCGCCCGGGCCACCCTGGCGCAGCTTGCTGCCGAGGTGGGCACCAGCGAACCGACGGTGATTCGCTTCTGCCGCCGTGTCGGACTGCGCGGCTTCCGGGACCTGACGCTGCGGCTAACCGAGACGCTGAGCCAACCCGGCAACTATATCCACCGCCATGTGAATGCTGACGACCCGCCGTCGGAGGCAGCAGGCAAAATCCTGGACGCGTCGATTCAGGCGCTCCTGAAGACGCGCGAACAGGTCAGCCGCATGCCGCTGGCCGACTGCGTGGCGGCGGTGACGGGGTGCCGGCAGCTGCTGTTTATGGGGCTGGGGGCATCCGGTTACGTTGCGCAGGACGCGTGGCACAAATTTTTCCGCCTCGGTTTGCCCTGTGCTGCGGTCAACGACGTACCCAGCATGCTGCAAGCCGCAGCGGTGGCGCAGCCGCGGGATGTGCTGCTGCTGATCTCCAGCGGCGGAGCCTGGCCCGATCTCGTGGCTGCCGGTCACACCGCCGCGGACCGGGGAGCGACCGTTATCGCCCTGACCCGTCCGGCGTCGCCCCTGGCAGACGTGGCGCACTTCCTGCTTCCGGTGACCGCTGACGAAGATCCGGATGTGTACACGCCGACCAGCTCGCGCCTCGCCCATCTCGCGGTGGTTGACGCCCTGCTGGTGGCGGTGGCGCTGGCGCAGGGGGACCGCGCCCGGGAACGGCTGAAAGCGAGCAAGGCAGCGCTGCAGCGTCCAACCGGAGTCAAAGGGGAGCAGGCGGCGTAGCAAAAAGCCGCCCGGTCAGACTCGGTGGGTTCAGGGCCTTGTTGCCCTTTGCATCAGGGCCATGGCAGGCGATACAGACGGCGTAGTACTCTTTGCCTCTGCCAGGTCGGCAGCGAGCGCAGCGCCTGAGAAACCCAAACCAAGGATCGCAGGAATCAGGAGCAGGAAGACAAATCCCCAAATTGATGGAACCTGGCGTGGTAGGAACCCTGCCGTGACTGACTGGTGATCAACGCAGTCAACCCGTCACAGCGGGACCTTACATTTCATCACGCCGCGATCAGCGTACCGGACCTTAAAACTGCTGTGGCCTGGTACGGCAAGACGCTGGGGTTCCAGGTTGAACGGCGATTTGAAATCCCTGCGGCCGGCGCCGAGGTCGCCATGCTGCGCCGCGGCAACCTGCGCATCGAGGTTTTTTGCCTGTCCGATGCTGCGCCGCTCCCCGCGGACCGGCGTAGCGTCCGGGAGGACCTCAAGACACACGGAAACAAACACGTCGCGTTCGCAGCGCCGGACCTGGATGGGCTGCGGGAAGACCTGAGCGCCCACGGCGTCGACATCTGCTTCGAACTCCCGGGCGATCCCCGTGGGTTTTTTGTTCGCGATTGCGCGGGCAATCTCATTGAGTTCCTAGAGGACAGCACCCCATGAGCATACCCAGACTTTTCTGTTTCTCTGTTCTTATCCTCGCCACTGCCGCAGTCGCTGAGGAAAAAGAACAGACAAAACAGAAGGCACAGCCGATTCCCGAACCCGTAAGCTTCGTGACCCGCCACCGGGAGCAGTTCAACGGCAAGTCGCTGAATTACGAAGTGCGCGCCGGCGAGCTATACCTGAAAGACGCCAAAGGCGAGCCGAAGGCATCGATTTTCTCGTTTGACTACCTGGCGGTCGACGCCGGGCCCAACCGTCCGGTGACGTTTGTGTGGAACGGCGGTCCGGGATCGTCGTCCGTCTGGCTGCACATGGGCACCCTCGGGCCCAAGCGCATCTCGGTGCCGAGTGACGCCCGCCGCCCAGGTCCCGCGCCCTACGCGATCCTCAAGGCGCCGGAGACCATCCTGGACGTGACAGATCTCGTTTTTGTCGACCCGGTGGGCACCGGCTTTTCCCGTCCCCTGGGTGCCCACGAGGGCAAAGCGTTCTGGGGCCTCAAGGAAGATGCCACCTCCATCTCCGAGTTTATCCGCGACTGGATCACGGTGAATCAGCGCTGGAATTCGCCGCGCTTTCTGCTCGGCGAGAGTTTCGGCACCACCCGGGCTGCCAAGGTCGCCCACATGCTGGAAGACGAGATGAACATCTCGCTGAACGGCCTCGTGCTGGTGTCCCAGGCGCTCGACTATCAGGGCTCAACGCCCTATGTCGATCACAATCTGATTTCGTTTATCACCTACGTGCCCACCATGGCGGCCGCGGCGCTGTACCACGGCAAGGTGTCGCCGGCACCGGAAAGCCTGGAAGTGTTTATGGACCAGGCCCGGGCCTTTGCCAGCGACGAACTGCTGCCGGCGCTCTGGAAGGGCAATCGGCTCAGCCCGACCGAGGCGGCCCAGATCGCCGAGCGACTGAGCTACTTTCTGGGCATCTCGCCGGAATATATTCAGGCCGCCAACCTGCGCGTTGATGGCCGGCGCTTTGCCAAGGAGCTGCTGCGGGACCAGGGCCTCGCCATCGGCTTCAACGACGCGCGCTACACGCGGGACGACATGGATGACCTCCGGGCAGAGCCTGAGGCCGATGCGTCCGGCGATGCGCTGGGCGCTGCGTTTACCGCGGCTCTGATGAGCTACATGGCCAGCGATCTGGACGTTAAGCTGGACCGGCCCTATCTCGTGTCCGGCACCGACGAGTTGGATAACCATTGGCGCTGGCGGCCGGTGCCCGATGGTTCGGCCTGGGAACCCACGTATGTGAACACCACGCCGGACCTGAGCGATGTCTTGCGCATCAATCCCTCGCTGAAGGTGCTGGTCGCGTCCGGCTACTACGACCTGATCACGCCGTTTTTTGACGCCGAATACACCCTGAACCGCCATGCCATCCCCGCGGACCGGGTCAGCTACACCTACTATCAAGGCGGCCACATGATGTATGTCCACGAGCCCTCGCGAACCCAGCTGCTTGCCGATATCCGTCAGTTCATTGAGGACCAGACTCGCGGCCCGTGACCGGCGGATAAAACGGCGCTTCGACATTCAGATTTGCTTTAAGCGGCGCGGGCAACGCGTGCCGCCACGGGCATCAGTGCAGCCGCCATAAAGAGGCAGACCGCCGCCGCGACGTAGTAAATCAGCGCCTCTGCGGCGCTTGCCTTCGAAAATATGAAAAACGGGCCGAGCACCAGCATGCCCGTTACCAGTTCTCTTGGAGCATCAACCTCCACCAGCCTAGCCATTGCCCTGCAGGCAATGCCGCACAGGATCGCGACACCCAGGATCGACCACGTCGAAACATTGATACCGAGCAGGCCATAAGCCAAGCCGACGCTGCAAAGGCAGATCCCAATGAGAGCGGTCGAGGCTCTTGCATAGATCGCCATCGCCAGCACGACCCATTGAGGCGGCCATTGTTCGTGAAGACCAGCGCGGTAAAGCGCCACAGAGACAAAGAGGGTTGTCACAGCGAAGAGCCACCCCACTCGGGAAACCCGATACCAGGAGGTGGTCTTCATCGGAGAAACGTCTGTTCGACGTGTACCATTTGCGGATTTGAGAACCCGAAACATAGGGTCGGCTCTTCCGGAAAGCGCTGACGGTACAGCGACGTCGCTTCGGCTTGGAGGATGAATGAACAAGCGGCGTCAATAATGCACTAACGGTTCCAGGTTGCTGCAGCACTGGCGAGACGCTCCGCGCCGAGACGGTCTGCCAAACTTCGTCCTATACTCAAAGTCTGCGACGGCCACACGATGTACGTCCATGAGCCTTCCCGAACCCGGCTACTTAACGAGACACGTCAATTCGTTGATGAACAGGCCCGCCGTCCCTGACCGGCGGGGCAGTCCGTGCTTTTCCAGCAACGGCGGTCCCAACGCCTGTCTATGAGTCACCGCGACAAGGAACGTTTCCTTGAGGCCATCGCCGACGGGAAGCCGCTACCGGAAGACGCGGACAACGTGTCCCCGGAGCTGCTTTCTCTGAGCCGCCTCGGCCAGGCGTTTCGCGAACATGGCCCGGCGGCGGAACCCGCAGAGGAGCCGCTCTTCACCTGGCGCCAACTGCGCGTGCTGGAGGAAATTGGCCAGGGCGGCTTCGGCAAGGTCTACCGGGCCTTTGACCCGGCACTGCAGCGCGATGTCGCCCTCAAACTGGGCCGGACCGACTCAGCCGGATCGTTTTCCCGCCGCACGAGCCTGGTGGAGGAAGCGAGGCGCATGGCGCGGGTGCGCCACCCGAATGTGCTGACGATCCACGGCGCCGAGGTTGTGGCGAAGCAGACCGGTATCTGGTCGGAGCTGATCACGGGGGAAACCCTCAAAGACGTGATCGACCGGGAAGGCCCCCAGAGCCTGAACCGGTCCCTGACCATCGCGCGCCCTTTGGGTGATGCGCTTGCCGCGATCCATCAGGCCGGCCTGATCCACGGCGACATCAAACCGGCCAATATCATGCTGCGGGACGACGGTGAGCCGGTATTGATGGATTTCGGCTCCGGGGGAGAAGCCGGCAGCCCGGCCTTCAGCGGCTCTCCGCTGGTGATGGCGCCGGAGCTGTTTCGCGGCGAACCGCTGACGACGGCAACCGACGTGTATTCCTTTGGCGTGGTGCTGTATTGCCTGATGACCGGCCGCCCTCCCATCGAAGCCAGTTCCCTTGAAGAGATGGCAGAAAAACAGGCCCGCCCAGTGATTGACGGCCAACGCCTGCCGCGCCGCCTGCGCGCTCTGACGCTGAGCTGCCTCGCGACCGACCCGTCGGCGCGTCCTACGGCGTCCGAACTGGTCCAGGCCCTGGGCGATGTGGCGGTTCGGCCCGGCAAGCTGTGGCGCGCACTGGCCGCCAGCGTGGTGGGCGTTGCGGTGATCAGCACTTTCCTGCTGCTGGCGGATCGCCCACCGCAAGACGAACAGACATCGCCCACTGCACCCAACTCGGTGGCGGTGCTTCCGCTGAAAAACCTGGGGGGCAACGACGCAAGTCAGCGCTTCAGTGACGGACTCACGGAGGAAATCCTGCACCAGCTCACCCGCTACGGCGATCTTCAGGTGGTGGCCCGGAGTTCTTCATTTGCCTTCCGCAGTTCGGACTTGAGTCTGGGCGATCTGGCTAACCGACTCGGCGTTCGCTTTCTGCTGGGCGGCAGTGTGCGACAGCTCGACGATCAGCTTCGCATTACCGCATTTCTTGCCGACTCCGAAGGCCGGACCCTTTGGAGCGAGACCTTTGATCGGACGATGACCAACGTCTTTTCACTGCAGACCGACGTGGCTGCCGGGGTGGCAGCACAGCTGTCGGCCAGCCTCAGCAGCGACGCGCCCGGAGCCGACGTCTATCAACCACCGCCGGCGGCCTACCAGGAATTTCTGCTCGGCCGCGAGTATCTGCGGGCCCGCACGCCGGGGTTCGAAAACGCCGCGCTGGGCCACTTCAATGCCGCCATCGCGGCGGATCCCGGCTATGCCGCCGCCCTGGCCGGTCGGGCGCAGGTTTTTCTGCTCGCCCCTGCCCGCAGCGCGCTGACTGAAGATCCATGGGCGGCAGCGCAGGCCGACATAGCCGCGGCGCTGGAGATTGATCCCAACGAATCATTTGTGCTGGCGGCCCAGGGGCTGCTGCTGTCAGAGAAAAGGCAGTACGAGGCCGCCGAGCAGCCGCTGCGGCGGGCGCTGCGGCTGGATCCGGATATTGCCGGCGCGACCACGTGGCTGAGTAACGCGCTGGTGGCGCAGGGCAGAATAAAGGAGTCTCGGGAGTTGCTGGCGGCCGCCCAGCAGCGTAATCCGCTCGATCCGCGGCTGGCCACAAACCTCGCCGACAGCCACAGTAACGCGGGCGACTTTGAGGCCGCCCGCGAGCTGCTGCTGCGCCTGCTGGACCTTCCCAATCCGCCGCAGCCAGCATACTTTTTACTCTTCCAGCTATACGATCGCTACGGTCGCTTCGAGGAACTGATCGAGGCCGGCCAATCCTGGATCCTGGCCCAGGCCACGCTCAATGATGAGCCGCACTTTTACTACTCGTTCATCGCCTACGGTTATGGTCGGCTCGGGCTGTTTGAACAAGCTCACTACTGGCAGACCCGGGCCGAGTCCATTGCACCGGTGGACCCGGGCACCTGGGCGCGGCGCGCCTTCATCTACCGCCTTCAGGGACAGCCGGAGAACATGGAAGCGCCGCTTCGGAGCATGATTGAGGACCGGGGTGTCAGTCTGGACCGCCTGCCGGGGTTTTTCGCTAACGTCGCCGGCGCGATCCGCATCGCGAACGGAGACTATGCCGAAGGCATTACCTACATGGAGAGGGCACAGCGGTGGGATGTGCCGATGACCCAACCGCCCATGTTTGTGGACCTGACGCAAACGCTGGCCTTCGCGCACCTTAAGGCCGGCAACCATGAACGCGCCGATGAAATTCTAAAATACGTTGAAGACGGCCTGGATAACCTGCGACTGCTGGGTCACGGCGCAAATCCCGAGTTTCTGAAAGTCGCGGCCGTCAACAAGGCGCTGCTGGGCCAGACCGAGCCAGCGCTCGACTTGCTGACCGAGGCCTACGATGCCGGCCACCGGCAGTACTACGAACTGACGCATGATGAACGACTCCAGGCGCTGGCGGACCATCCCCGGTTTGTTGAGCTGCTTCGCGTGATGCGCGTCGACGTTGAGGCGCAACGAGACCGGGTTCTTGCGGCAGAGTCGCAGGAAGACTTTGTCGCTCGCCTGGAGCGCCAGCTCGGCGCCCGCTGATCCGGACCGCTGACGTCCTAAGCGGCAGCCTCAGTTTCTGCCGGGTAAACCCACACGATCAGGGCCAGGGAAAGCAGGTTGAATACAGCCGGCAGCAGGGCAAAGCCAAGCACGATACCCGACTGAGCCGCCTCGCTCTGGCTGGCCTGGCCGGCGACAAACCCGGCGGACTGGAGCACCAGTCCCACCAGCAGCGTCCCGCCGAGCGCAAACCCCACCTTATCGACGATGGTGAACAGCGATGCAAAAAACCCCGCCCGGGATTCGCCGCCGCTGCGCTGGGTATCGCGGGCGATTACGTCCGCCAGCATCGCGTAGACCATGGTGAAGCAGGCGGACTGGAACATGCCCATAATCAGACCACCCACGTAGACCACCAGCGAACTCTGCGGCGGCGCAAACGCAATCAGGCACAGGGCGAAGGTATAGCCGAGCAGGCCGATCACGTAGACGCTGCGGCGTCCGATGCGGGCCGCGACGGCGACCCAAAGCGGCTGCACCGCAACGGCCACCACGCTGGTGATAAGCACCATGATGCCGATGGTTTCCAGCGGCCGCTGGAACTTAAGATTAAAGCTGAACAGATAGGCGAGCGTGGCATACGCCATCCCCATGGCGCAGAGCTGGGCAAGAAAGGCCCCGGTCAATCCCAGGGCGGCCCGATCCCCCAGCAGGGCGCGCCAGCGGCTGCCGGCAGAGGAAGTGGACGCCTGGGGAACGTCGCTCAGCGAATCGATCTGACGGCTGCCAAACCAGGAGATCAGCAGCGTCAAGGTACACAACCCCGCGAGCAGCCACGCCATGTTGGCGTAGCCTTCCGCGCCGCCGCCCAAACGATCCACCAGGATCGGCGCCAGAGACGCTGCGATAAGCAGCCCAACCGCCGACATGGCGGTCCGCCAGGCCATGGCCTCGGTGCGCTGCCGCGTGTCCCCCGAGATCTGGGTTCCGAGCGCCAGGTGTGGTACTGAAAACAGCGAAAAGATCACCATGTAGCCAGTGAGAATCAGCGACACGCTGAGCGCCCGCGCCGCTTCGGTATCGCCGGCGTGCTCCTGGAACAGCAGAATGAGCAGCACCGGTGCGGTAACCGCTCCCAGAAGGAGCAGCTGGGCTCGGCGGCGCCGTTTGCGCAGATAGTCGCTGAGCCAGCCGGCGCCGAGGTCCGCCAGCACCGCCACCACGAGCTTGGGTACAAAAATAGCGCTGCCGGCCAGTGCGGGGCTGATCCCCAGCACCTGGGTCATAAAAAACAGCAGCAACAGCGAAGGCACATCCCGGTAGATCTGGACCGCAATCTGGCCCGCAGACCAGGCCATCATCTGCCAGCGGGCTGGCCCCGTTCGCGGCGTCACGGTATCGGTTGTCATGGGTTTCCTTTGAGTTGCGGCAGGTCAGACGGATCGTCCGCCACCTGCACGACACAGCAGCCTTTGTGGGCCCCGGTAAACAGACTGGTGAGGGCATCGGGCATACGCTCAATGCCGGTCAGCACGTCGTCGGTGCTGATCAGCCGACCCTCCTGGTACCAGTCCCGCAGCTGGCGCTCAAATTCGGGCCAGCGGGACAGGTAATCAAACACAAAAAAGCCTTCCATGCGGGATCGACGATACAGCAGATTGTAGTAGTGCGTGGGGCCCGGCGGCCGCGGATTCTGGTACTCCGTGGAGATGTGCCCGCAGATGGCAATCCGGGCGCCAACCGCCAGGTTTTCCAGCACCGCGTCCAGCGTGTCGCCGCCGACGTTGTCGAGAAAAACGTCGACGCCAGCCGGAAAGTGATCCCGGATCTGCTCCGGCAGATTCCCTTCCCGGTAATTGATGGCGGCGTCGCACAGCCCCTGCTTCACCAGCCACCGACATTTATCCTCACCACCTGCCATCCCCACCACCCGGGACGCGCCGCGGATCCGGGCGAGTTGGCAGGCGATCGAACCCACGCCACCAGCGGCGGCGGATACCAGGGCTGCGTCCCCCTCCCGGGTCTGGCCGATTTCGATCATGCCAACGTACGCGCTGAACGCGCGCTGGCCAAAGATGCCAAGCAGCGTAGAGAGCGGGCGAAGCGGCTGTTCCACGCGACTCACCGGCGTTACATGCGCGCCATCGCGCCGCTGCGGGTCGGGGCTCAGCGCCACGTACTGCTGCCACCCCAGCGTGCCCTCCATCACCTCACCTTCCTGATAGTCCGGGTGGCGCGAAGCAACCACCACGGCGATACCGCGGCCGCTCATCACCTCTCCCGGCTCGACCTTGATGTGAAACTGACTGTCTTTCGTGACGTACATGCGCTGCGCGGGACTGGTGCCGAGCACCAGCACCTTGAGGAGCACTTCCCCCGGCCCGGGCTGCGGCTGCGGCGACGAGATCAGCTCGAAGTGTTCCGCTGATGGAATCTCATCCGCCGCCACGTAGCGGCGCATGACCCACTGAAGGTTGTTTTCACTCATAGCTGCGCTGGCCGGGAACAGGGCGTCGAGTATAGGCCAGGGCGTGACCTGGCGGGGCTGCGAATTTGCCTGGCACAGAGATTCGTTCAACACTGCCGGCAAGGAATGCAAGAGGGCGGGCGCATGGCAAACGAGGTTAAAGCGGTGGTCAGTGAGCAGGAATGGCAGATGCGGGTTGATCTCGCCGCTGCCTACCGGCTCGTGGCCCACCACGGCTGGGATGATCTGGTGTTTACCCACCTGTCGGCGCGGGTGCCCGGGCCGCATGCCCACTTCCTCATCAATCCCTACGGGATGATGTTTGAGGAGGTTACTGCGTCCAGCCTGATCAAGGTGGATCTTGCCGGCAGCAAGGTGATGGAGTCGGCGTTTGAGATCAATCCGGCCGGCTTCACGATCCACAGCGCTGTGCACGAGGCCCGGGACGACGCCCACTGCGTCATGCATCTGCACACCAATGCTGGCGTAGCCGTGTCAATTCTCGAAGAAGGCTTAAGGCCCTATGGCCAGCAGTCGCTGTTTGTCCTGTCATCGCTGTCCTACCACGCCTACGAAGGTATTGCGCTTAATCCGGAGGAAAAGAAACGGCTGGTGGCGGACCTGGGCAAAACCCAGTTTATGATCCTGCGCAACCACGGCCTGCTCACCTGCGCCGGATCCGTGGCAGATGCCTTTCTTTTTATGTTCCTTCTTCAGCGGTCCTGTGAAATTCAGCTGCTGGCCCAGTCCACGGGCCAACCGATGATCGAGATCTCTCCCGAGATCCTGGCAGGCATACGGCAGCAGGCGGAGGAGGTCACCCGATCCGCCGGCGGGGCCCTCGCGTGGCCCGGCCTTTTACGCAAGCTGGACCGCGTGAACCCCGGCTACGACCTCTGAAAAACCGGAAATTGGCCACCGCCGGAGTATGTGATTTTTTTTGCTCAGCGGCCGCTTTTAGGTAGGGTAGGGCCACGAGCCCGCCAGGGAAGGACAGGCAAAAGCCCCGTCGAGGGCGCTACACGCTGGCCGTTGCGCAAAACCGAAGCCAGGAAGGATTCGGTGGAAAAGCAGCTGAACAACTGACCGAGCTGTCGCGAGTGTGCTGCCAGTCCAATCAATCCCTGGAGAGCAAATCCGTGCAAAGAAAAAGACGCAATGCAACCGTCGCGGGAGCCGTCACAACGATCCTGGCATCGGTGTTTACACCGGTTGTCGGTCTGGCCCAGTCGGAAGACGATGAGGCCAGCAGCGGCGTCATCGAAGAAGTCATCACCATCGGGACGCGTTCCCTCAAACCCCGCACCGCCACCAACTCGCCGGTGCCCGTGGACGTGATCTCCGGCGCAGATTTCAACGCCATGGGTAACACGGCGGACCTGACCGATAACCTGAAGGCGTTTGTTCCGTCCTACACCGCCACCCCGGCCACCGGTGACGGCAGCGCTTTTGTGCGCCCCACCTCTCTGCGCGGCATGGCCTCAGACCAGACCCTGGTGCTGATCAACGGTAAGCGCCGCCATCGTTCTGCCCTGGTGCAGTTCTTTGCACCTGCAGCCGGCAACGGCGCCCATGGCGTGGATATCGGCATGATTCCCGGCATCGCGGTGCAGAACGTGGAAGTGCTGCGCGACGGCGCGGCGGCCCAGTACGGTTCCGACGCCATTGCCGGCGTGATCAACTTCGTGACCAAGCGGGCCAACGAGGGCGGTGACCTGCTGCTCCAGTACGGTGAGCACTACGACGGTGAGTCCAACCTTCGCGCGGCAGGAAACATCGGTTTCGGCGCCGGCGGCAACGGATTTTTCAACGTCTCTTTTGAGTACTCCGACAACGACGGCCTGTCCCGCGGCGTTCAGCGACCGGACGCCCAGGCGCTGCTGGATTCCGGCGTGACCAGCGTGGGTCAGGACGCCCCCTTTGGCGACGCACCCCTGGTGCAGACCTGGGGCCGCCCGGAATACTCCGGCAGCCGCCTGTTTATCAACTCCGGACTTGAGCTGGACAACGGTTCAGAGCTGTACCTGTTTGGTAACTACGCGGTGACGGAAGGCCGCTACCGGTTTTTCTACCGCAACCCCAACCACCCCAGCCTGGTGCCGCTGCGCGAGCAGGGTTTCACCGGCCTGCCGGGCGGTTACACACCGTTTCTTGACGGTGACCAGGACGACTACAGCCTGGTTGGCGGTTGGACCGGCGAGTTCGCCAGCGGCATGACCTACGACTTCAGCCTGGGTTTTGGCGGTAACGAACTGGACTACTTCCTGAACAACACCATCAACCAGGATCTGGGGCTGGTGAACGGCCAGCCGGCCCAGCGGGATTTCGACGTGGGCGGCTACGAGCAGGAAGAGGTGAATCTGAACGCAGACTTCTCCAGGGCCCTGAGCGACAGCCTGAACCTGGCGTTTGGCTTTGAGTGGCGGGAAGAGACCTACACCGCCATTGCCGGCGAGCCCAATTCTTTTCTGGGTGCCGGATCGAACGGTTTTGGTGGCATCAGACCACAGGACGCGGGCGAGTTTGATCGCGATAACTTCGCGATTTATGGCGACCTCGAGCACGACATCAGCGATACCTGGCTGATGCAGTATGCGCTGCGCTACGAGGACTTTTCCGACTTTGGCAGCACCGTGAACGGCAAGGTGGCCACGCGGGTGAACATCTCGGACAACACCGCGATCCGCGGCGCCATCTCCACCGGTTTCCACGCTCCGACGCCGGGCCAGGCAAACGTGCGGACCACCATCACCACGTTTGACGGCGCTACCGGTCTGCAGGTGGAGGAGGGGCTTGTGCCCTCAACCAGCCCGCTCGTGGCAGAGGTCGGCGGCACCGCCCTCAAGGAAGAAGAGTCCCTTAACCTGAGCGCTGGCTTTACCACGCTGATCGGAGACTCGACGACCCTGACGGTGGATCTTTACAATGTGGAGGTGGATGACCGGATCTACCGCACCGGCGACATCACGGTGCCCGGGCAGGACGGCACCATTTCGTTCTACACCAACGCGCTGGACGTGGAACACCAGGGCATCGACGTGGTAGTTACCAGCGATATCGACTGGGGTGACGTGATCAGCACCCGGCTGATCCTCGCCTACAACTTCAACGAGATCGACGTGACGGGCCAGACCCAGGTAGGCGGCGTCAATCCGGTGAGCGACTCGCTGATCGAGGACATCGAAAACAACTACCCGGAACACCGCTGGTCCCTGACCACCAATACGTCACTGAACGACCAGTGGAACCTGATGCTGCGAGGCAACTTCTACGGCGAGCACTTTGACGAGCGCGGCGTGATTGGCGGCTCCGACGGTAACCGCAGCGCCGAGATCGGCAGCACCTTCTATGTCGATATGGAGCTGGGCTACGACGTTAACGACAGCCTCCGGCTGGTGCTTGGCGCGTCCAATATCTTCGATGAGTTCATCGATGAGATCGGCCCGCCCAACGCCAACCGGCTGAGCGTCGGCCTGCAGTATCCGCGACGTAGCGTGGCCAATTACGAGGGTGGATCCTGGTACCTGCGCGGCGAATGGCGATTCTGAGCTGATCGCTCCTGCTAGACCCAAAGAGCCCGCCGCGAGCGGGCTCTTTTTTGTGATCGCAGGCCACGCATGCCTTTGACGCGCCCGTCACCGCGGCCCGGTAACACTCCGCCGCATGATGACTTTGCTGATCCTCGCGTTTTTGATGACCGCCGCTCCCGCTGACCGCCATGATCTGATGGACCTTGCTGCCGGCCCCTGGGTCGTGGTCGATGACCGCGTGATGGGGGGCGTATCTCAGGGCAACGCCGACTTTGCCGACGGCGTATTCCGCTTCAGCGGGGAGCTGTCGCTGGATAACAACGGCGGATTTTCTTCGGCCCGGCTGCCGCTGACCCGTCCGCTCACCGGCTACCGCGGAATCCGCCTGACGGTCCGCGGCGATGGTCGCAGCTACCAGCTGAGACTGCGCGAGGGTCGCCGCTTTGACGGGGTGGCGTGGCGGACAGACTTTGTCGCCAGCGACAAATGGACCACCATTGAGCTGCCGTTTGATCAATTCTGGCCCGGTTTCCGGGGGCGCGCTGTTCCCAGCGCCGGACCGGTTGATCCGGATCAGATCCGGCAGATCGGCGTGCTGCTCGGCGACAAAAAACCGGGCACCTTCGCCATGGAGCTCCGCAGCCTCGAAGGTATTCCCGCCGATCCCGCCAGCTAGCGCGACGCTACTGCCAGCGCACCTCGCGGCTGACAATGATCTCGCTTTCGACCTGCGTCGCCGTTTCCATCCGCTCATCCCAGCCGGTGAGATAGCCCGCTCCCGGTCGGCGCCACTGCGCCAGCCCGGTACGGATGCCCTGTCCCAGTACCGCCGGCAGATTAAGATGGTCTTCCATGGCGGTGAGATGTGAAGCACCGGTGTCGGTGCCAGGATTAGCGCCCAGCGCCGCCGCCGCAAGCAGGGACAGGCGCGTTTCTCGCGAGTCGCCGAGTGCCGCCAGGCCCGGCACCGAACGAGGCTTCAGCAGGTCCTGCTGACGCAGCGTCCGGGCTGAGATCAGCTCAGCCTTCACCAACGCTTCGGCCAGCACGGGAATGGCCTTCGCTCCCTCGCTCCAGCCCCAGCTGCTCAGCAGGGCCTGCAGCGGCAATGTGCCCGGCTCCAGATCAAGCCGCTGAGAGTCGACCCAGACTGCGTCAAAACGAAACCGCGACAGGTCGAGCCAGAACATGCCGCCAACGCCGATCGCGTCCGCCCCCACCCGCTCCTGCGAGTTGAACTGGTCGCGAAGCTGCGCATAGCGATAGCGCTGGTAGATTCCCCATGCTTCGCAGCACAGGCCCGGCAGCCCGCCCGCGTTGAGGAGCGAGCTGGCGACGTCCTCCGCGCCCTGCTCTAGCGACCACTCAAGGTCGCGACCGGGGTGAAAGGAAAACGGATTGTTGCGCTGCGCGTGCTGCATGAAACACCTCACACTGTCTGTGAACGGCATCCAGTCTGGCGCTTCCCTAATGAAATAAAAAGCTGATTATTTTTTTGTCAAACGTCGGTTTTACCGATCTTTTGCCCGACTCGACTAGAGCTCGAACACGCGGCCGGGATTAAGCAGGTTTTTCGGATCGAGGCTTCGCTTCAGCGTCCGCATCAGATCGATTTCCGCCGGGCTGCGGCTGTGCTGCAGCCACTTCAGCTTTTCCTTACCGATCCCGTGCTCCGCCGAGACCGATCCTCCAATGGCTGCCAGCGGCTCGTAGACACATTCATCGCTGGCCTGATGCCAGTCCCCCGGCTCCCCCGGCGAGAGAAAGAAATGCAGGTTGCCGTCCGCCACGTGACCGATGGTGTATAGCCTGCCGTCAGGCCAGCGGCGCCCGACGTTGCGCCGAACCTGCTCAACGTAGCCCGCCATGTCTCGGATTGGCAGGCTGACGTCGTAGAGATAGACCGGCTCCGGCTTGAGGACCGGGTCAAATTCTTCCCGGATGTTCCATAGCTCCCGGGTTTCCGCCTCCGACTTGGGAATCACCGCGTCAACAATCAGTCCCTGCTCAAGCGCTGCCCCCAGCACCGCCTCGAAGCGCTCGTCGTCCGAGGCCGGATGGGAACCCTCAGCCTGCAGCACCACGTAAAACGGATAGTTTCGATCCATCGGCGCCCGGTGCAGACCATCGCCGGTCACCGCTGCAAAATAGTCACCCCACATGATTTCGAAGGCGCTCAGGCTGCCGCCCAGTTCCCGCTGCACGTGCTGGAGAAACCCGGTGACCTCGTCAAATCCGCTCATCGCCACCAGCCCGTCCTGGCGGCTCGCTGGCTGGGGAAACAGCCGCACCACCACTTTGGTGACGATGCCGAGCGTACCCTCGGTGCCGATAAACAGCTGCTTCAGGTCGTAGCCGGCATTGTTTTTCAGCATCTGGTTCATGGATGACACGACCGTGCCATCCGCCAGCACCGCTTCCAGGCCCAGCACCAGATTGCGCATCATGCCGTAGCGAAGCACGTTGATGCCGCCGGCGTTGGTGGCGACGTTACCGCCGATCGTGCAGCTGCCCCGGGCCCCCAGGTCGAGGGGAAAATAGAGCCCCTGGTCGCGCAGCGTTTCCTGCACCGTTTGCAGGACAGCGCCCGCCTCGATCACCGCCGTGCCGCCGACGGGATCCACCTCAAGAACCTGATTCATCTTCTCAAGAGAGATCACGAGGTCATCCCGGGACGGTGTTGCCCCCGCCACGCAGCCGGTCAAGCCACCATGGGTAACCACGGTCTGGTCGTTGTCGTGACACCAGCGAACGATCGCGGCTACTTCGCCGGTGCTCCGGGGCACCAGCAGCTGCTTGGCCTGCATGGGGCTGGGGTCCCAGTAGCTGGTCGCCCGCTCGGCGATGGCGTCAGCAGCAACGATTCGATCTGCGGCGATAACTGAAGAAACATCCATGCCCCGGTTTTACCTTACTCCCGCCGCAAATGCAGCAGCGAAAGACGTCCACGCGCTCCTGGAAGCCAACAACCGACTGGCATAATGAGGGATGCGGCTGGAATCCTATCTGCACCGGATCGCCTGGGAGGGCCCCCTGGCGCCGACGCGGGACACGCTGGGCGCGCTCATGCGAGCCCATGTGTTTGCCGTGCCGTTTGAGAATCTGGACGTGCAGCTGGGGCGCCCCATCTCCCTGCGCGTCGAGGACGCCTACCGAAAGATTGTGTCCCGGGGCCGGGGCGGCTGGTGCTACGAGCAGAACGGTGTGTTCGGCTGGGCGCTTAAGCAGATTGGCTTTCGCGTTGATCGCGTGGCGGCGGCAGCGATGCGGGCCAGCATCGGCCCCGAAGCCGAGGCCAATCATTTGGCCCTGCTGGTCACACTTCCGGGGCCGCAAGATCGCTGGCTGGCGGACGTAGGCTTTGGCGGCGGCCTGCTCAACCCGCTGCCGCTGGCCGAGGCCACACACCACCACGCACCTTTTGATGTGGGGCTGCGGGCCCTGCCGAACGGGCGCTGGGAATTTTTTGAGCAGCTCGCGGGCGAGGAGGTGCTGTTCGATTTCGCCCCGTTACTGGCGGACGAGCAGGCCATGGGCCTTCGCTCCCGGTATCTCCAGACCCATCCCGATTCGGGTTTTGTGAAAAACCTGGTCTGCCAGCTTCGCCGGCCTGGCGCACGAGTGGCGCTGCGCGGTCGCGTCTACACCGAGCTTACCCAGGAAGGAAAAACCCAGCGGCAGATCGAGTCGCGGGAGGAACTCCTGGCGGTGCTGCGGGACCCCTTCGGCCTGGAAGTGCCGGAAGCCGGCGCACTCTGGGATCGGATCTGCGCGCGGCACGCGCAGGTTTTTCCCTCCTGACGTTAGACTTAACCCTGGCCCGTACCCGAACCAACATGATTAACCAGACGCATATTGATCAGTACAACGACATTGGCTGCGTGAAAATCGAGGGCGCCTTCGATCAACGGTGGGTCGACGCGGTCACTGCCGGGGTCGACCGAATATCCCAGGTGTTTCGCGCCGGCGGTACCCCGGATCCGGTGTGGGAGTGTTCGGTGCCGATCAACCCGACCTTCTACGAGGTTCCCGGCGGCGAGCAGATGAATGGCGTGATGGCCTGCGCCGAGGAATTTCGCGACTGGATGCTGCACTCGCCGGCCACTGAGATTGTTGCCGAAATAACGGGGGCGGATGACCTCCGGTTCTGGGTCGATGCGGTATTTCGGAAAACCGGCAGCGACGAGCGCCAGGCTACGCCGTGGCACAACGACGAGTGCACCTACGGCTACAAGGGACAGCAGATTCCCTCGCTCTGGATGGCGCTGACCGACGTGGCGGAAGACAACGCCCCGCTGCTTACCCTCGCCGGTTCCAATCACGACCCGCATCGCTACCACTCCACCTTCGCCCCGCAGGACGTTCCCCGGCCGCCGGATTATCTTCCCTGGCAGCACCTCCTGGATCGGGTGAACCACCCCAATGCCGACATCCGGTCCTGGCCGGCAAAAGCGGGCGATGCCCTGCTGATCCACCCCAAGACGATTCACGGATCCCGCCCCCGCACCGGTGCACAACGTGGCGAGCGGGTGTCCTTTTCCACTCGCTGGCTGGGCTCCGACGCGATCTGGGATCCCAACCCGCTCACCCTGCCGCTGGCTAACCTGTCCGACCAGAACGTCCTGATTCGCGGTGAGCCGCCGCCGGAGTCGATTTTCCCCGTGGTCTGGCGGCGCGGATGAATGCCATGCGCCTGTCGTACCTGGACACCAGCTTTGGCCAGCTCCACGCCCGCAGCCTCGGCCAGGGGGACCCCGTGGTTTTGCTGCATTTGACGCCCGGCAGCGGCGCCCAGTTTGACCCGATCCTTCCTGTGCTCGCGGCCCGGGGCTACCGTGCGCTGGCGCTGGATGCCCTGGGCAACGGTCGGTCCCCGCGGCTGCCGGAAGGCTATTCGTTCGAAATGGCCGCGCAGGCCATTGGTGAGGCGATCGACAGTGCCGGGTTTGACCGCGTAAGGCTCGTCGGTGGCCACATGACCGCGCAGATGGCGGTGGAGCTTTCGGTGACCCGCCCCGAACTGGTGCAACAGCTTGTGATCGACGGCCTGCCGATGTGGGATCGCGGAACGCGCCAGCAAATAATCAGTCTGTTCGATAACACCGCCCCCGCCCCCAGCGAAGACGGCGCTCACGTACTTGAGGCCTGGCAGCGCACGCTCAAACTGCACCGCGCGTGGAATCCCGGGCTGGCGCTCGATGCAGCCGGCAATCGGCGGCTCACCCGGGCGCTGATCGATTCGCTGGAGCAGGGCCTGGACATAACCCGGGGTGCCAGCGCGTTTCTCGACTACGACGTACAGCCGCGGCTGGCCCGACTGGCGCAGCCGACGCTGGTGACAACGGCGACGAAGGACACGCTGCACGATCAGCACGAGGCCATCCTCGCGGCTATCCCCCATGCGTGTTCCCTTGAATTTTCCGGCCCCCATCCGCGCCACGTAGACGCGCGGGCGGAAGAATACGTCGACGCGCTGAGCGATTTTTTCGGCAAGCCGAGCGCCTGACCCGCCTTGGGTCTGGCAAGCTGTGAGCGGTAGAGTTTGGTTTGTCGCAATCAAGCTGGAGCCGGAACTGTGCCGATGACCATGTCGCAGGTGCGAGCATTTGCCCTCGCGCTGCCGGAGGTAAATGAGGAGCCGCACCATCACCTGTCTTCTTTTCGTGTTCGAGGCAAGATTTTTGTGACGGTGCTGCCGGATGAGCAGACGATCCGGGTGTTTGTCGGGGAGGACCTGCGCGAGCCCGCCCTCACCCGCTACCCGGAGTTTCTGGAAAAGCTCTTCTGGGGAAAAAAAGCGGTGGGCCTGGGTGTCGCGCTTGCCCGGGCCAAGCCAGCGGCCGTGGAGTCACTGATTCGGGCGGCCTGGGCTCTCAAAGCACCCAAATCGCTGCAGCAACAGGAGGACTGAGGATAGGCTCGTCACGAAACCGCCACGCGCCCTGGCCTATCTTGAATTTATGAATTCGGATTTTCGCGTCTACTACGACGGCAAGTGCCCTGTGTGCGTTGCCGAAATCGAGGAACTGCAGAAAGCGGACTGGGAAAAGAGCCTGGATTTCGTCGACTGCGCCTGCGAAAGCTTTGCCGATCCCGACGCCGCCAAGGCGGGTATCACCCAGTCGAGGCTGCTGCGCGCCATGCACGTTCGCAGTAAAGACGGTCAGTGGTATCGCGGCGCCGACGCGTTTGCCGAAGTCTACGGTTCGCTCAACATGGATCGGGTCGCCCGCTTCTGGGCATCGCCCGCGGGTACCGCGGCCTACCGCACCTTTCTGGCCTTTCGGCCGCTGCTGAAGCGGCTGGGAGTGGCCCATGTCGCCCGCCGCCTGGTTCGCTACGAGGCCCGCCGAGCCCGCACCGGCTGACCACCCCGCGACGCGTCCCGTCCGGACCGTGTCGTAAAAGCCATGCCAATACGTAAACGACGATTAGCCAACGTTCGTGGAGATTATCGGCATGGAAACCGTCGCTCGGCGCAAAGTTATTGGTTTTTTCGTTCTAGCCACCATTGCCCAGGCTGGCCTTACGGCCACGCTGGATGTGGATCGCATCGACGACGACGCGACCCAGACCGCCTGCACGCCCGCACCGATTGACTGCACCCTGCGCGGCGCCGTCATCTTCGCCGAGCTGAACCCGGGTGCGGACGAGATCAGGCTGCCCGAGGACACGATCACGCTGGATGATCCAGGCAACCTGCCGCTGACCGTTACCACCGACATCGCCATCATCGGCGCCGGCCGCAGCCTCAGCGTGATCAGCCCGGACGCGATGTTCCAGGGAAATGCCTTCTCGGTGGAGGACGGGGGCGCGCTGACGCTTGAGAACGCCACAATTTCCGGGTTTACCGGCGCTACCTTCGGCGGCGCGGTGGTAGTTGATGGCGACGCGCAGAGCAGCCTTACGCTCGACAATATGCGCCTTGCTGACAACCTGGCATCGGTTGGCGGCGCAATCTGGCTGGGCGGCTCCGGCACGTCGCCCCGAGCCCGGCTCGAGATTCTCAACTCGCAGATTGAAGGCAATCGCGCGGACGCCGGCTCCGTCTTCTTTCTGACGCCCCAATGTATCGGCGGCGCGCTCTACCTGCAGGATCGAGCCGCGATCAGTGACTCAACGCTGGCCGACAACGCCACGACCACGCTCTACGGCGGCGGGATTTGTCTGATTAGCGGCGCTCTGACTCTGTCAAAGTCCACGTTGCGGGGCAATCAAGTCCCCGGCTCCAATCGGGGCGGCGGCATCGACGCCACAAATTCCGAAGTGGTCATCAATGATTCGATGTTGGGAGCCAACCGGTCCCAGGCTGGCGTTGCCAGCGTTCTGTACGCCGAAGGCGGGTCGGTGGACGTGCAGCGCACACAGATCCGAAACAACGCGGCCCGGGGTTTCGATCTGGAGCTTCAGGCCGGCACGGAGGCTTCGCTGACCGACGTCACGCTCACCAACGACGATATCCGGCTGGCGGGCAGCAACCTCACGCTCACCCGCACCACGCTGCTGGGCCCGGCCAAAGGCCTTTCCGCCAGCGACGCGTCGGTGCTGGTCGGCGACGAGCTCGAGGTGCTGGACCAGGCCTTTGCCGTCGGCGGTGGACTGCGGGCCTCCGACACGCAGGTGCGCCTCAGCAATTGTCTGTTTGCCGATAACGAAGCCGTCATGGGTCTCGGCAACGCCGGCCTGGGGGGCGCCATCAGCCTGGAGGACAGCGTGCTGGAGATGGATGCCTGCACCCTGAGCAACAACGTGGCGGCCGTCGCCGGTGGCGCCATCAATCTTGAGAGCACCGCACTTGCCAGCATCAGCAATTCTACCTTCAGCAGCAACACGGCCAACGCCGCCGAGGCGCTGCAGGTGATCAGCGGCACCGACAGTACGCTCACGCACAACACCTTTGCCGACAGCAACGGAAACAGTCAGATCCGATTCATCACCGCTGGCGTAACGCTCTCCAACAACGCCATCGACGGCTTTTGCCAACTCAGCCCGGGCAGCACCAACGTCTCGCTTGGGGGCAATGTGAGCACCAGTGAAAGCTGCCAGCTGGACGCGATGGAGGACCACTTTGTCCCGTCGCTGGCGCTATCCTCGCTGGCCGACTTTGGTGGTCCCACGCCAACGCACCTGCCCTCGGCGGGCAGTCCGCTGCTGGGGGCAGCGATGGGCGACTGTGCGGCGGTGGATCAGCGGGGAGTTGCCCGGGCGCAGCCCTGTGACGCGGGCTCGGTGGAACTGACCGACGGCGATGCCGGCATTTTTTTGAACGGCTTTGAGACGCTTCAGCTGAAAAGACGCTGAGTGATCACTCCGGCGGCGCGTCTTTGTTGGCGTCATCCCAGGGCATGGGTTCCCACAGCTCAACCTTGTTGCCTTCGGGATCCAGGATCCAAGCAAAGCGCCCGTTTTCGTGGTTTTCCGGCCCCTGGATGATCTTGATGCCGGCGGCGGTGAGCTGCTCGACCATGCCGTTCATGTCGTCGATGCGATAGTTGAACATGAACGGTCCTGGGGAGGGGCTGAACCACTCGCTGTCTTTTTCCGCCACGTGCCAGACGGTGATCCCACCGTCCCTGGCCTGATCCTCGGCCCAGCTGAGCTGCGCGCCGCCCCACGCTTCGAGGCTGATGCCGAGATGCTTCTGATACCACTGCGCCAGCGCTTTGGCATCCGCCGTTGATTTGAAAAATACGCCGCCGATGCCGGTGACTTTGGCCATGAATCCCTCTCCCGAAAGCCTGGTTCCCTTGCATGCTAGCACCTGGCGGGTTGCGCCCTACTTCGCGGTCCCAGCCTAGCGCGTCGCTGGCTTCAGAAAGGCCGCCCCCTCGAGCAGGTTGGACGAAAAATCAAACAGCGCCGCGTTTTCCCAGTGGGAGCCGTTGCCCCAGCGGGTCCGGCAGGACGAGGAAATCCAGGCCGGCTCCCAGTACACAATGCCGCGCCCGCCGCCGGCGCGTGTCCGGCTCATCAGGTCTTTCATGAAGCGTCGCTGGCCCGTTGGGGTTGCCGGGTACCCCGCGACCAGACTGTCCGCACCAAGGAGGTTGTTGGCCTGGTCCTGTCCTTCCAGCGTCCAGGGGTAGGCTGTTTCCACCACCACCACGTCCGTCTCGTAACGCTCCCGCAGCGACCGCACAACCTGCTCCAGCTCGGCAAACGGGGTGGAGGACCACTTGGGGTAGTAGCTCAAGCCAAGCAGATCATAATCGGCAATGCCCGCCGCCGCGGCACCGTCGAGAAGGCGCAGCGCGTTTTCCGGCTGCGCGATGTGGATCATCACCCCCGCCGTCGGCGCTGCCCGGCGCACCGCAGCAATGCCCCGGTTTAGCAGGCGCACGTTGCGCGTCCAGTCGACCGGCGCATCTTCCGCCACCTCCTCGTGCCACAGCAGATTGGTGTTGATCTCGTTGCCCACCTGCACAAAATCCGGCGTCAGCTGAGCTGCGGCGAACGCACCGAGAATTTCTTCGGTGTAATCCCCAAGGTGCCGGGCCAGGTCCGTCGTGTCTGCAGCGCCCTGCCAGGCCGCCGGGATCATCTGCTTTCCCGGATGCGCCCAATCGTCGGAGTAGTGAAAATCCAGCAGCACCTTCATGCCGGCCTGCCGCGCCCGGCGGGCGCTTTTCATCACGTCCTTCAGCGTGCTGTAGCGGGTCCACCCGGGCGTGTGCCACAGGCGCAGCCGCACCACGTTCGCGCCGGCTGCGGCAAAAAGGGCGTAGGGGTCCTGCGGATCTCCCTGGCTGCGATAAACGGCGCCGCAATCTTCCAACTCATTAACGTAGGACAGGTCCACGCCGCGCCAGGCGTCGAGGCCGGCCGCAGGGCCGATAGAAAGCAGGCACAAAACGCCGCCGAGCAGCGTGTAGTGAATCTTGCATCTGATCATGGCCGCAGATGCTAGCAGAAGCACCGATTGCCGGGATCATCTGCTGTTGGGTAGGGGGTGGAGCGACTGAGGGTTTGGATCAATTTTGGTTACACTAGGCGCATGGCCAGGCCCACCCCGGAGCAACTCGAAGACATTCGACCGCACCTGATGTCGCTATCGGTGCGCATCACGGCGTACTACGTGGTGCTGGCGCTGCTGCTTGTGGGAGCTTTTAACCTCGTACCTTCGGTGGCGGAGCACTTTCCCATCGGCGGCCTGGAAGAGGTGGCCCGCAACGACCCGGCCCTGCGGGAGCTGAACAACGCGCTGGTCAACGGCGACTCGGCCCGGGCTGACGCCATCGCCAACAGCGATGAAGCTGTCGGATCGCGCCTGGGTGGCGCCATCAAACTCCTGATTGCCATGGGCTGCACCATCGCGCTGATGCTTCCCGTGTCCTGGATGTACCAGGTCATTCACATCAACGGCGAACAGGACCACTCGCTGGACGAAACGGCGCTCATATTGCCCACGGTAGTTGCCGGCATCGTGACGGTGGTCCAGCACAGCCTGGCACTTGCTTTCAGTTTGGCCGGCATTGTGGCCGGCGTGCGCTTTCGCCGGGCGCTCAGCGACACCTTCGACACCCTGTTTATTTTTGTGGCTATCGGTGTGGGTATTGCCGCCGGGGTCGGATCGATCGAAATTGCCGCGGTCATGACGATGTTTTTCAACTACGCCACCCTCTGCATCTGCCTGTTTGGCGACGGTCTGGAAACCCAGCACGCGGCGGTGAAAAAAATGGCCCGACGGCAGCGCAAAGAAGCCGCCCGCCAGGCCGAAACCGAGCAGCAGGACAACGTACAATCATCGGATCCACCATGACCTTTCAAACGCTCACCTTCCGCGCGCGCCTGATTGCGCTTCTGACCGTTACCCTGCTGGCCCAACTAATGCTGGGCTGCGTCACCCAGGCATCTGAGCGGGACGGCGTCGAGCGCATTGTCGTCGTCGGCGACGTTCACGGCGACTATGAACAGTTCGTCGCGGCGCTGCGGGAAGCCGGACTGGTGGACAAGAAAAACCGCTGGCGCGGCGGCAACACTCACCTGGTGCAGATCGGCGACGTGCCGGACCGGGGTCCGGATACGGACAAGGCGATTGAACTGCTGAAGAAGCTGGAGCGCCAGGCGCGCAAAGACGGCGGTGAGGTGCATGCTCTGATAGGCAATCATGAGGCCATGATGATGGGCGGCGATGTGCGCTACGTTCACCCCGGCGAGTATGCGGCGCTGACCGATCGTCGATCGCAAAAGCGCCAGGACGACTACTACAAGCGTAACGTGGAGTTCATCAAGAGCCGCACGCCGGAGGAGGAGTGGCCGGTGTTTGATGAGGCGCACCGGGCAGCGTTCAATGAGCGATTTCCGGTAGGCTACGTGGAGCTGCGAACCGCCTGGGCACCCCAGGGAGAATTCGGCAAGTGGGTGCTGAAACACGCGACTGCGCTGCGCATCAACGATAGCCTTTTTGTTCACGCCGGCATCTCGCTCACCCCACCGTTCCAGACCATCGACGCCATCAATGAGCAGGTGCACGATGCGCTGAAAATCGCGGAGCAGGTCGGCGACGACGCCATCATCTTTTCGTCCGACGGACCCTTGTGGAATCGGGCCCTGCCGGTGCTGCCGGAAAACGAAGAAAACGAAGCGCTGCTGGACGAGATGCTCAATTTTTACGGCGTGAAGCGGATCATCATCGGCCACACGCCGCTGGTGGGCACGGTGCTGCCGCGCTTTGGCGGCAAAGTGATCCTCACCGACGCAGGGTTATCCGCCTACTACGGCGGTGCCCGGGCCATCCTCATCATCGACGACACGGGCCCGCATGTGCTGCTCGAGGGCCAGCGCGTGGAACTGCCCACCTCCGACCAGGGCACGGAGGGCATCGTCGCCTATCTACGCGCCGCCGCTCCCTATATGAAAAAGACCGACCGGGTGGAGAGGTTCCTACAGGGGCTGCTCAACCACGACAGTGCTCAATCACGCTCCGACGAGACCGCCGGGGATCGTTGATGATCTCGTAGAACTCGCCCACGTATTTGAGGGCTGATTTCCGCGAATAATCGGACAGCAGCGCGCTGTTATACACCTGCTCGATATTGGTTCTTGCTTCGTTGAAGCGCGCAAACGCCGTAGTCCACACCGCCTCATCAGGTTTACACAGACCCGTGAAGTAGCGCTTGCGCACGGACGGGTTGGGCACGTTCTCCGACGCAACGGCATAAGATGCGTTCACCATGCCGGCGTGGTCAAAGTCGTAGGGCACCGGCAGCAGGCCGGTCGCCGGATCGTCGTCCACCAGCAGCCGCGTGTTGTGACAGCATTTGCGCCCGGGCGCCGCGCGCGAGTTGGAGTAGTCGTTGTTGCCGATAAAAAACTGAAACAGCTCCACCAGCCCGGAGTGCGCGGCGTCCAGCCGCGACATGGGCACGTTTTCAAGCTCCAGCGTCATGCCCAGCCGGTCCGCCGTATCCTCGTCACTTTCGATCAGAAAGGCGTAGCTGTCGCGGGATTTGCCACCGTCGGGCTCGGCAAAGGTCATTTTGAGCAGGCGGGTTCGGAAATGCAGCGGGGTAACGTGTTGGTAGGCGCGATAGCTCAGGTATTCCAGCAGCAGCCACTGCTCAGCGCGCCCGCTAGTTTTGCACGGACTCACCAGTTTGACCTTGTTCTGGCCCTTAAACAGTGTGCCCTTAACCTCAGACTTTTTGAAATTGACCTGCAGCGGGACGTAGCGGCAGTTTTCCCGCCGGAAATTTCCCCGGGCCCGAACCTTAACTGTGAGCTGGACCGGCGTTCCATCAGCGTCGGTGTATTCCCAGGTACCGTCAAATTCCGGTCGCTCGGAATTCCGCCGGGCCCGATAAACGGACTTATGCGGCGCCGTGAGGGTCACCGCCAGCGGCGCGTCGGACTGATACAGGGGCACGTCTGCTCCCCACGAATTGCCTGCCAGCACCAGCGCGGCCAGCAACACACAACGATCAGATCTGATCATGGTTCGTCCCCAATAGTTCCTGCCCATTCGGGATATACCCTACCGCACCGCGGCGTCGACAGCGCCTTAACCAGGATTGGGCGCTAGTCGACGTTGACGATACAGCGCTCACTGCGCAACGCTTCGCTGACTTCATTGCTCAGCTGAAAGTCATCGTGATCGTAGGGCTTTAGCGTCTGCCGGTTGAGCTCCCGCAGCTCCCGGCGCTTCAGCGCAGCAAAAAATCGTCGCACGTCATCCTGCGTTTCCAGGATCAGCGGCGGGACCCGCACGGGACTGGCATCCGACGCCCGCGCCACCATGGTGAAGTAGCTCGTGTTGGTGTGGTTGACAGCGCGGGTCTGCACGTTCTCCGAGGTGACCCGCATCCCCACCACGAGCGAGCTGCGGCCGACGTAATTGACCGAAGCCTGGAAGGTCACCAGCTCACCCACCTCCACCGGCGCAAGAAAATGCACGGTGTCCACCGATACGGTGACGCAGTAGGTGCCCGCGTGACGACTGGCGCAGGCGTAGGCCACCTTATCCATCAGCGACAGAAGGTGGCCGCCGTGGATTTTCCCACCAAAGTTGGCGTACGCCGGTACCATGAGTTCCGTCATGGTTGTGCGGGAAAAACTAACGGCTTGTCCATCCATAGCATCGATCCGATCCAGCCCTTTCAGATTTTAGTCGACGCTGCGGCGGAACAAACAAAAAATGTTGGGCCGCGCGAGAAGATTTGTCGGCGAGCTGCGTCTTTCCGCTGTTCGCCCACGAGGCATTGCGAGATGGACCATGCAAGCTAAAACGCTACGAGCAGGACTGGCAGCCGCTGCCCTGACCCTAGGCGGCACCGCCGCTGCCGCCCTGACAGAGGGGCAGTTTCTGCCGGAACAGGCGCCGATCGGCGGAATAGCGGCCAACGGTGGCACCGGGACGCTGACCATTGGCAGCGATCAATATCCCCTGCCCCCGGAGCTTAATCCTGTTTCCGCCACCACCATTAACCTGTCCCCGGGGCGCCAACTCGTGGTCAGCCACCGGACCCCAGAGATCACCGACGTTTGTAGCGGCTCCTCTGTGCAGCATATGTATCACCGGATCCCCGCCAATCCCGGCGAGCCTCTACCGCTGATCGAGACGGTTTGCCTGACAGAGCCCCGAGCCTTCCAGGGTCATTACGAGCAGCCGGGCCTTTCCACCCAGCAGGTGGCGGCGCTGCGCGAACGAACGCCGCTCACAACGTTTGACCAGCGGATCAGCTTCGTGCGGTTGGACAGCACGCCGGGCGTGGTCGCCTCCCAGCTTTACGCCGAAGACGTGGAGTCGGTGCAGTTTTCGCCCTCCGGCACCGTTGCGCTGGTCAAATACGATCTGCCCGGTGGTGCTCTCGACCCGGCGGACTACCGGTTTATCGACCTTTGTCCCGCCACCTTCGGCGACGGGCTCATGAATTTTCCGAACGTGGGAGCCGGCGCCCGGGCATCGGTGGAAAGCGACGGCGCGGGAGGATTTCGAGTCCGCTTTGAACATCCCAGCTTTGCCGGCGGCGCCACCACGTTTCCCATCGTCGACTGCCTGGGCTCCCCACCACCGCCGCCGCCGGGCGAGCAGCCGCTGCGCGTCACCCTCAGCGGCAATGGCAGCGGGCGGGTGACGTCCGTCCCCTTTGCCATCAACTGCCCCGCCGCCGCCTGCCAGCGCAATTTCACCGAAAACGCTTCGGTCACCCTCACCGCCGCGGCGGATCCGGGCTCCACCTTTGCCGGCTGGGCCGGCGACTGCAGCGGCATGCAGACCAGCGCCAGCGTCACCATGGACACAGCCCGGGAATGCCAGGCGACCTTTACCCGACCGGCGGCAGACCTTGGCCTGGCCTGCTCGGGACCCGGAGAGGTGGTAGCCGGTGACCGATGGGCAGTGCAGTTCGACGTCAGCAACGCAGGTCCTGATCAGTCCTTGAACACGCAACTCGACGTCCCGGCAACGCCCGGCCTGGCGCTGGTGGCAAACGAGTCCAGCGCCGGCTGTTTCGGCTCCAGCGATGGCTCGGTGGCCTGCAATCTGTTTCAGATTCCGGCCAATGAGAATGTGCGCATCAGCCTGGTATTCGCCGTAGATCCCTTCGCTCGCGGAACGTTAACCGCCGCGGGAAGCCTCTCCAACTCCCTGACCGATCCGGTCGGCGGCAACAACGAATGTGCGGTGTTTGCGGACCTGACCGTCGACGTGGACCTGGAACTCAGCAAATCGGCAGCGCCGGATCCCGTCGGTGCCGGAGAACTGCTGGTGTACGAGCTGGACGTGCGCAACAACGGCCGGTCCGGCGCGCTTGGGGTGGAGATTGCCGACAATCTGCCGCCGGAGGTTGCACCGGTTTCCCCCTCTAGTGCGGGGGTCTGCAGCATCGGCCAGGTGTCACCGGAAGCGGTGGTGACCGCCACCCTGGTTACCCGGGTTTTGGATGGCCTGGCCAACGGAACGGTGATCAGCAATACGGCCACCGTGACCACGTCGGACGCAGACGCAAACCCTGCCGACAATACCGACACCGAAAACGTCACCGTCGGCGCCGGCGCCGCGCCGCCCGGCACCAGCTTTCGCCAGATTGATCGCGAATTTGAAAACGGCCGGACCAACGTGAGCATTCCCTCGCAGTCCGGCGCGAACACGGCGTACTTCGCCAACACCGGCAACGGCAATCCCGGCGTGTACGTCAGCATCGACGGCCAGGCCACGGTGGAAGCCTACGGCAATCAGCGGGCCATTCCCGGCTTCGGCGGCAGCTACGTCAACGTGGGGATCGGCTTTGGTACCCCCGCACTGGACGGTCTGGCAACCGCCTGGTCCGGGCAGTACTTTGGTGACGCGGGGATTGTCAGCGGCCTCGTCTCGCTGGCCGACGGCTGCGTCCCCCGGGGCCTGTTCGACGAATCCACTTTCGACGATGACCCGACGATCAATTCGCTGGTAGTAACCGACCTGCAGCTGCGGAACGACCGCCTTGCGTTCGCCAGCCAGTTCGCCGGCGTCGTCGGCATCCGCGAGCCCGGCGGCGGGTTCAGTCTTCGCGTTCGCCCGGACACGCAGCTGCCGGCAAGCGGCGGCCTGAGAGAGCTGGGCAGCGTCGGCGGAATGGCTTTCGACGGCCAGGACATCGCGTTCAGCGTTGCCGGCGGTTGCGGCCTGGTGATTCCTGACTGCGCCTACCAGGGGGTATTTATTGCAGGCAGTCAGGGACTAACCCTGGTTGCTGACTCCGGCACTGCCATTCCCGGCGGCAGTGGCAGCTTCCGTGGATTTGGTTTTCAGCCCAACACGATGAGCATGGACGGCGGCCAGCTGGCCTTTCTGGGCTACGATGATCAGCGCCGGGCCGGCATTTATCTTTATGACGGCAGCGAGATCACCGAGCTGGTCGGCCCGACCACGCCGCTTCCCGGCACCGCCGACGTATTTGCCACCGAGGGCGTCAGCGATTCCGGGGCGGTGCTGAGCCTGAGCGCGCCGGCCCTCAAAAACGGCGTGGTGGCGTTTGTCGGGGGCAACTTCGGTGCCGGCGTTTCAGGTCTTTGGATCATCCGGCAGGGCGTCATCTCCCCCATCATCCACATCGGTGAACTGCTCAACGGGGACCGCGTCGACGATGTGCGCATCGGGCCGGAAAGCCTGGGGGTGGACCGCCTGGCGTTTCTGGCCCGGGTTGCCGACGGGCAGTCGGCGGGGGCGGACGACGGCATCTTTACCACCGCCGTCAACACGACGTTGGTCTTTGCGAACGGTTTCGAGTAGCAGAACCCCGCGAAGGGCACAGCTATTCACGGCCCGTCGGGGGATTCAAATCCGCTGTCGAAGACGGTTCCGAACTCAAGCCGGGGAGAGAATTCGCTGGTATTACCTGCGGCGTCGATAGCGGTGGCGGTGATAAACCCGCCATCCGGAGCCGGGAACACCGGCGCCGGTCCGGGAATCTGCAGCCCCGTCACTCGAATCAGGCGGCCCGCGTCTGCTGTCTCAATCAGCCGGGCATTCTCTGCCCTCAAAATTAGAAAGTCCGACCCATCCAGGAGATAAAAGAACTCGACAATAACCGGGTAGAGGGATTGGTCCGGATCGCTGCTCAGCACCAGATCCAGATCGACCAGACCATCGCTATTGAGCTCGGTTCCCGGCGTGTAGACCGCATTGCTGAGCACCGGATAGTTCTGCAGGCGATTGGGGCCGTCATCCGAGTCGCCAGCATCGTTGGGTGTTGGCCCATCGTTGCTTAGATCAACCCACTGCCCCGCTATGTTTCTCTGGTTGTTGCCGGTGATGTAGTTGCTGACACCTGCCGCAGCAGCCAGGGAGAAACCATTGCCGGGAAGGTTTTCCAGTGTGTTGCGTTGAAAAAGATTACCCCGCGTGACCGAGGTTTCCAGGAAGAATCCGTCGGCGGCACCGTCTCTCACGACATTGTTGACCAGGGTGTTATTCGTGCCCACCCGCATGCGCAGGCCATGTCCTCCCGGGTTAACAAGGCGGTTATCCCGAAGCGAACTCCCGTCCAGTTGCCATACGTCGATCGCGTGGGACTGCTGATCTTCAAGCAGATTATTGTCCAGGGTCATATCTTCCGCCCCCAGGGTCCCCTCGCCAAAAACGACGCCGCGCACGCCTGCGTAAACGTTGTTGTTCTCGATGACGTGCCCTTCCCCGGTGACGACAATCCCATCACCGCCGTTGGCCACCCGGTGACCTTCAAACCAACCGATTTCATTGTCGCTGACGGTGTTGCTGCTGCCGTTTATCCGGATTGCACCCTCCCGATTGCCGCCCAGCGAATTGCCCGTGATCCGATTGGAACTCGCCAGCGTACTCGACACATTGATGCCAATCCCGTTGCTGAAATCAGATTCGACCTCGGCACCGCCGACCAGATTGTTGCTGATCGTGTTGCCCTTTCCCTGGACGCTGATACCGTTTTCCGCGCTGCCTGCGATTCGATTCCCCCGGTTGCCGCCGATCGTGTTGTCGTCACCGGAAACGCGAATGCCACCCTGGTTTCCGGCGGCGTTGCCATCCGCGTTTTGTCCGATCCAGCAACCATCCACAAAAGCGGCGCGGACGCTGCTTGCCAGCAGCAACCCGTCGCTGTCGAAATTGACGATGCCGAGCGCAAATACCGAACTCCCGTCCGCCTCGCCCTGCAGCGTGAGCCCCCGGGCGGCGGTTGTAACCACGCCGTCGACGGTGATCTGCGGCGCCTCGCCAATGTAGCCGGGCGCACTGTTGCCATTGATCGTCACGATGTCGGTAACCGGGGGGAGCGCGCTGAGGACGGGCATCACGCCGGCCACGGAAAACCGGATTTCATCAAAACCCGGTCGCGCATTGGCCGCTTCGATTGCCGCCCGCAGGGAACATCGAACGCTGGGACAGGTGGCCCCCGGCGGGTCGGTCAGAACATTCACGTCGTAGATTTCTGCACCAGCGCGGTTTGACGCCGGCGCCAGTGCAGCGATTAATGCGGCCAGCGGACGATGGAGCATTTTGGCTCTCCGATTCAGATCTTACTGAGCATTCGGAAAACAAAGCCAAACTGTGCCACCGGGCCATCATGGGTCTAACTACTAGCGGCCACCTTAATCTTGGCGCCGAATCTGATCCGCTGCCGCAACTATGTCCAACAAAACCCGTTTCCAGTCGGTCCACTGGTGGTCCTTCTGGCCCGGATGACGCCAGAATTCAATCGTGTCGCCAACCCAACTTTGCCAACCTTTGCGTTAGCAAGCCGATCCAGAACAGACCGGTCCGGCAGTTTCGGGTCGAACAGCTGCGCCCGCAGTCGAAGGTGAGCCGCTTTACCGTTCGGGCGCCCGGGGCCACGCATGTACTACGGCCTTGCGCTCAAGGCCCAGGAGGAGCTGGCGCGCCACCGGGAGGTGGCCGATGAGTGCCTGGCGGACGCCCGGCGGGTTGTTGCCAAAGGGTGCCCTCACCCAGGCGGGTCAGGCTTTGGAGCCGACGGTGCTGGCGCTCGATTCGCTGGGGGCTGAGCTTCGGGCCGGAAAACCGGGCGGGCGACCACCACCGGAACGATTGGGACCTGCTGGCGCTGAAAGCGTTGTTTCGGCCGGAGCGGGCGCCGGACGTGTGCGCCACCGCGCAGTTTGAACTTACCGGCTGGGCACGGATCGAAGAAGGCCGGATGAGCGTTGGCGTGGGGGCTGCCCGCTCGCCGGACCTTGAAATCAGCGGCACGGTGCCTGACCTGTTTATGAGTAGCGAACATCCCCAGGACCTTCTGCGCAGCGGAAATCCCGAACTGCTGAGGCGGTTCATGGCCGCATTCGCACTCCGGCACCGCTCCGGCCACCTGCTGGTCTGGTAGCCACCGCTTTGGACTTTGATCGCATGCGCCATCGCGCCGACATCTATCGAAAAGCACGCCAGTTTCGCTACACCGTTCTGGTGGGCCTGATGCTCCTGCAGGGCTGCGCGACATTGCAGCCGCAGGCGCCGCGCCTCGTGGTGCATGCGCCAACGGCGCTGTTCACCGACGAGTCCACAGCCTGCCGCACCGGCTGGGTATCCGCGCCGGCAAAGCCCGAAACCGCCCTTAACCCCGATCACATCACGCTCGTTAATTGGAACATGAAGAAAGGCAGCCGGGCCAACTGGCACGGGCAGTTCGAGCAGCTTGCCGAAGACGCGGACCTGATTACGCTGCAGGAAGCGCCGCTGGCTAGCGCCGGCTGGCGGGAACTTGAGTCAGATAAGTATCACGCCTTCGCGCCGGGCTTTCAGTCGCGCCGCACCCCAACGGGCGTGATGACCCTGAGCGATGCGGCCCATCTGGTCCAGTGCAACCTGAAAGCCCGGGAACCGTGGCTGCGCTCGCCGAAGGCCATGCTGGCAACCGAGTACGCCCTCGCCGACCGGCCCGAGTCCTTGCTCGTTGTTAACGTTCACGTGGTCAATTTTTCGCTGGGCCTCACGGCGTTCAACCGCCAGCTCGAACAGGTACGCGCGGTTGTTGCCCAGCATCCGGGCCCGGTGATTCTCACTGGCGACTTCAACACCTGGCGCCACGGCAGAATGAAGCGCCTGCTCGATCTGGTTGAGGAAAACCAGCTTGCGGCGGTAGCCTTCCGCCACGACGTGCGCAAGCGCTTCCTGGGCCGGCCGCTGGATCATGTCTACGTCCGCGGCCTCAAGGTGCTGGACGCAACGACCATCGCCACGCGCGCCTCGGACCATAATCCTATGCAGGTGTCACTATCCGCGTTTTGACGGCCATCGCTTGTGGTGTGCTCTGGTGCGCCGCCGCGTATGCGGAGCCGGACACCACCGCCGCCGAGATCGAACATCTGATCGCGGCGGTCGGCGCCAGCGGCTGCACGTTTGTGCGCAACGGCAAAGAACACGACGCCGAAGCCGCTGAGTCGCACCTGCGCATGAGGTATCACCGCGGCCGCCGGCACGCCGGCACCGCCGAGCGCTTCATCGAGCGGCTTGCCAGCAAGAGCTCGATGAGCCGAAAGCCCTATTTGATGGTGTGCCCCGATGAGCCTCCGGTTCCATCCGGCGACTGGCTCAGCACCCAGCTAGCCGACTATCGCGCAGCCCGCGTCGAAGTCAGTCTCTGACTGACCGTTGCCCTCTGAGCGGCTTTGGGGGCGAGACGATCAGGCCTCAGCGGGGCCGCAGAGACGAAATAGCGGCCTCGCAGATAGCGACGATGTTCTCCGGCTTTTCTTCCTTACGCACCGCGTCCGTGACCGCCTCCAGCGCCAGCCGCGCTACCTGGGCGCGTTCGCGGACCTGGGCCAGCGCGTCGCTAAGGTGGTTGATCACTTTCTCCATGGCGTTCACTTCCCCCAGCACCTGATCAAAGTGTGGCTCCCGGTAGTGCTGCATCAGCGATTCCACCGTGTCCTGGTCCGACGCGAGCTGATCGAACGTAAAGTCCTCTACGCCGAACTCCCGTAGACCTTCAATCTTCTGGAGTTCCTCGTCCGTGACCCGCTCAAACCCCATGCTCCAGTCTTTGTATTCACGCTGCGAAACGGGCCGCCGTTGGAGCAGCTTCACGTTCCGGTGCCGGGGGTCACCCCAGATCTTCTCTACGAGTGAGTCAATCACCGACTCCTCCCCCTCTATGGCCTGCAGGAAAGTCCCGTTGGCATACAGCAGCAGTCCGGTGATGCCCCGGGAACGGTTTTTTTCCTGACACTCCAGGAGAAGCGCCAGGAGATCCTGGTCGGACATGGGGGCGGCGGTGCGACTGACGTAGGAGACCTGGATCATGGGTTTCACTCCTTAAGCTCAACAAGCACTTCGTTCCGCCGGAAAAATCCGGGCGTGAAGGGTCCATTGTAGACCGCCGCAATCGGCTCCCCGCGTGTTGTCAGGCCGTCTCGGGCCAGCGCCTCCGCCAGCCGTAAGACGTTTTTCCGAAAATTCTTCTCTCCGGTCGATCCGGAGTAGCGCCGCACCGCCACAAGGCGACTGGGAACGCGCTCGATGGAAACCCGGTTATCGACCGGCGTTGGCAGCGTTTCCTCTGAGTAGGCCCGCCCCATCACAAACTGCCATTCATAGGCTTTGCCGTCTTCGCCGTCGGCATTGAGCTGAGAGGTGACCGGTACGGTCATGGCCATCTTCAGCTCTTGCTGGTTTTTGCCAAAGATGTAGCCGGCGAGGATTCGAAACGCCTGGTTGCTGCCCGGCTTGTAGTCGCCCGGGATCTGGGTCTGCGCCACCAGGTACGAGTCGTAGCGGCGGATTTCATAACCGTCGCGTTCCTCAATGACCACAAACGAGGGTTCTTCCAGAGCAGCTGCGGCGGTGCTGAACAGCGCGGTGAACAAAGTACCTGCGGTGAGTGTTTTCATGATCTGGGCCTCGTGGTTTGTAAACGGTATTTCACCTTGAGCGCCCATGGGTGAATCAGCCGTTGAGGCAACGTCAGACCCCACCTCACGGGCACCGCCCACAAATCTCATCGACAGGTCTCGCCCTGCCTGTGGAACAGACGGGGGCCTCGGAGCAGGTGCAGGTCACCTTCACGCTGAAGGAGGAGGCCGACTTTTAGTGCGGTTCCCACTTCCCCGCTAAACTCCTCCAGGGATCGCCGGCGATTCTCAGCGGTAACCTGTAACGGATTTTCGGCGATTGCCATATAGGGTGAGCGCAATTGTCTGATCGCTGGAAAACCGCAGGGAGAAATCGACCATGTCTTTAGCACTTCGAATCACCGTCCTTTGTCTGGGGCTGCTGACCCTGGCAACCGCTGCCAGGGCTGAACCCGGCGATATCGCTTTTGTTGAGTGCCTCGCCGCGGACGTGAATCTGACCGGCGTCACGGGCTGCACCGACGTCACGCCGACAACAAACGTGATGCGCGGTTTTGACTCGGTGGTCGTCAGCAGCGATGGCCTGCACGTTTACGGCGCCTCCAGCTTTGCCAACGCGGTGGTGCATTTTTCCCGGGACCCTGCCGACGGTCGCCTCACGTTTGCCGACTGCGTTTCCAGTGCCGTGGCCATCACCGGCTGCACCAACATCGGCGGCACCAGCGATGCGCTTAATGGCGCCAGCTCGCTGCGCCTCAGTCCCGATGGTGAGGATGTTTATGTGGTGTCCTCCATCGCCGATTCCGTATCCCAGCTGTCGCTGGCGCCGGATGGTCCCGGTGCGGGCGCGCTGAGTTTTGTTGATTGCTGGTCGACCCGGCCAGCGGCTGGCTGCACGGACTTAAGCGGCGTGACGGAATCCCTTAACACCACCGGGTCCCTCGAAATCAGTCCGGACGGCGCGGACGTGTATACGACCTCGGATTCCAATCCAGGCGCCGTCACCCACTTCTCCCGCGGTATGGACGGCGGACTGACCTTTGAGAGCTGCGTCAGCAGCGGCGCGGTGCCTGGCTGCACCGATCTGGGCGCCACCACTAACGCCATTCAGCTGGTCTCACCGGTTGTGATCAGTCCCGACGGCGCGGACATCTACGTCGGCGCGGACACCCGGAGTGCGATCATCCACTTCCGTCGAAACCTGGCCGACGGGTCCTTTGCCTTCGATTCCTGTCTCACGAGCAGCACATCCACCACCGGGTGCGCCGAGCTTGCTACCAGCGCCGCCCGACGCATTGTCGAAGAAGGGCTGACCATCAGTGCCGATGGTCGCCACGTATACTCCGCCAGCCTGGCCCAGGCCGCGGTGGTGCAATACAACCGGGCTGCTGATACCGGGGCCCTCACCCAGGTGGACTGCATCACCACCGCCGGTGCAACGACAAACTGCCGCCAGATCCCCGACGTGGAGTTCCAGAGCCTGGTCAACCTCACTATCGCCAACGATGGCGCGAGCGTGTATGCCAGCGGCCTGGCCGCCAACGCCGTTTTTGGCCTGGATCGTGATCGGCGTACCGGCACGCTGTCGTTTAACGACTGCATCAGCTCGACCGGCGCCGAGCCCTGCATTGATCTGTCGATGACCGCTGCCAACTCAACCGCTGAGCCTACGGGCATCGCCGTGAGCCCACGGGGCGAAAGCCTCTACATCGGCTCCACCACCGCATTCCTGCATGCCGACCGGGAGCCGCCAGTGGACCTGTTCAGTGACAGCTTCGAAGATTTCTGACGCTGCGGCTGGGAGGAAACATTGATCGAGGGCACCGCGAAGGGCTGCAAAGCGAACTCAGCGCCTGGCCGCAAGATCTCCAGAATCAGATCCATATTCCGCTGGACGATGGTTCCGCTGGCTTGAACCAGCCACACGCTCACAAGACGTAGCGGGTTACCTGAGCATGGCGGCGATCAGCGCCCGGGTCTCCTGCGGGTCGATCACCCGATCGATCTCGCAGCGGCTGGACGCCTCAATGGCGCTGCCCTGTTCGTACAAATCGTTGACCAGGCGCTCAAACAGGGCGTCCCGTTCCCCGTCCGCTGCGGCCTCGAGCTCCTTGCGATATCCCAGCCGCACCGCGCCCTCCAGCCCCATGGCGCCAAACTCGCCGGTCGGCCAGGACGCCATGCAGACCGGTTCGTCAAATCCACCGCCGGCCATGGCCATGGCGCCCAGGCCATAGGCCTTGCGCAGCGTGATGGCGACCAGCGGGACGCTCAGACTCACGCCGGCCAGGAACAAATCAGACATATGGCGCAGCGCACCCTCGGCTTCACTGTCGGGGCCGACCATAAACCCTGGCGTGTCGATCAGCGACACCACCGGAACACCATGGGTGTTGCACAGCCTGAGAAATCGGGCCGCCTTTTCTGCAGCCGCCGAGTCGATAGCACCGGCCAGCGCCTGATTGTTGTTTGCGAGCACGCCCACCGGGCGACCTTCGACCCGGCAAAAACCGGTTACCATCGCCGGCGCGTAGTGCTGGCCCAATTCGATAAAGGTCCGCCGATCGGCCATCGTTTCGATGATGGGGCGCAGCTTGTAGGTGAAGCGGCGGTTGTCCGGCAGAGCGCTCTGCAGGTTGGACTGGTCCAACGATTCGAAGCTGTCTACCGACCCCTGAAACAGGCTGAGCAGCGACTTCACCGCCTCCGTCGCAACCGCTTCGTCGTCCACCAGCAGGTCAACCGTGCCCTGCCGCGCGTGCATCTCCGCGGGACCAATGTTCGTGGCCTTGAACCGCCCGAGCCCACCCGCCTCGATCATGGCCGGGCCCGCCATGCCGATCCACGACGTGGCGGTGGCGATGCGCAGGTCCGCGCAGCCAAACAGCAGCGCATTGCCGGCAAAACAGTAGCCGTTGCTCACCGCAATGCGCGGGGCCACCCCCGCCAGGCGCGCCCAGCTGGCGAAGGTTGGCACATCCAGCCCGGATACCTGCGTGAGCACATCCGTGTCGCCGGGCCGACCGCCCCCACCCTCGGTGAACATCATCACCGGCAGCTGCTCCCGTGCCGCGACCTCCAGAATACGGTCGACCTTTTTGTGGTGGTAATACCCCTGAGTGCCGGCGAGTACGCTGTAGTCGTTAACCAAAATCGCCGTGCGGGTCTTGTTTGCGCCAAAGTCTGCCGCATTGATCGTGGCCAGACCGGTTAGCACGCCGTCGTTCTGCGTGTTCGCAATCAGGTCATCCGCCTTCCGCCGGCTGCGCTGGGCCGCCGTCACCAGTTCGCCGTATTCAATGAACGAGCCTTCGTCTATGACGGCGGCAAGATTCTCCCGGGCGGTGCGATAACCTCCGGCGTGGCGTTTGCGGGTCGCTTCGCTGCGCGCCGCGTCGCGGCCCGCCGCACGACGTTGCTGGAGATCGTTGGACAAGTCTGCTGCTCCTCAGTCTTAGCGATTTGCCAGCCGCTGCGCCCGACGCCGTTCCGCCTTGTCGAAGCGGCGTTTTTCTTCATCCGTCTCAGGATTCAGCGGGGGCACGGCGGTGGATCGTCCATCCTCGTCCAGAGCAACAAACGTGAGGTAGGCCGACACGATGTGGCGCGTATCGCCGCTTAAGCTGTTTTCCGCCACCACGCGCACGCCGATTTCCATGGAGCTGCGCCAGGACCGATTGACCGCGGCTTTGATCACCAGCGTAGCGCCGGCACGCACCGGCGATACGC
>JBCCVP010000013.1:0-59750 GCA_039195135.1 Pseudomonadota bacterium
CCCTGATCACGAGCGGGCGGCAAGCGCGGCGGAACGGTTCCTGGCCGCCATCCCCGGCCTGCCGCGCCCGGCGCCGACGCTGCGTCAGAAGTGGTCAATGCGGCTGGGCGTCGCCTGGGCGCGGGCCGAACGAGCCGTCGTGCCTTTGGCGGGACTCGCCCTAGCGGGTCTGGTGCTCGCCGCTATCATGTTGATTCCCCAGAATTCGGTCGCGCCGGGGCCGGCAGCGATTGCTCAGAATAAGCCGGCTACCCAAAGTTTCGAAACCGGCCCTCGCCAACGCAGACAACTGACCCTGGCGGACGAAACCACTGTTTGGCTCGACTGGCGTTCTCAAATTACTGTCCGCTTTACTCCTCAGACGAGAACGATTGAGCTGCAACGGGGGCAGGTGGCATTCAGCGTAACGAAGGACCCGGAGAGGCCTTTGCTGGTGCAAGCCGGTGGCGTGACGACCCGCGTCACCGGCACCGAGTTTGCTGTGCGAAGAGACACAGCGGGTGTCAGCGTAGACGTGATGGAAGGGTCCGTCGAGGTGCTGACGGCACTTCGGGATGAGCCCATTGCGCTGCACGCGGCACAGGGCGTTAAGGTTACTCCGGACCGCGCGGCCGAAGTCTTTGACCTCAATCCGGAAGAACTGGGTACCTGGCGAGACGGCATTATCGTCTTTCGCGATCGGCCGTTGCTGGAGGCCCTCAGGGTACTCGAACCCTATAGCTCCTACCGGCTTGATACGGCCCGCCTGTGGGATAGCGGGGCCACGGTCAGTGGTACCTTTTTTATCGATCGTGCTGACGCAGCACTATTGTCGGTGATTCAAACCGAGGGCCTCGCGGCTCGCACGCAAAGCCCTAATACTTTGGTGGTCACCCGCCCGAGACCCGCCCGCCCCTGATTTTTGCAAAACGGCTTTACGGGTACCCCCACCCACGCTCGTCTATCGAAGAATGGCCCTGCTCTGCGAAAACCGCTCTACGCAGACCAAACGCTTACCGGAGAGACGACTTGGACAACTCACCAAAACCTCGAACCGCAGCCGCCGCGGCAGCGCTGCTATTGGCCTTACTCGGCAGCCTGATTTCGACCGCAGGAATGGCTCAGCCATCGCCGGATGAGACCTTTGAGCTGCGTATTCCAGCCCAGCCTCTGGCGGAGGCGCTGGACGCCTTCGCCCGGGCGACGAAGAGGCAGGTGGCGGCCAGCGGCGCGGCCATTCGAGGTCTGCAAAGCCGACCCATAGCGGGAACGCTCACCGCTCAGGCAGCGCTGGAACAGATGCTGGAAGGGTCCGGGCTGGTGATCAGGACCATCAACGACGTCGACTTTTCGTTAAGCAGCGGCGCCAGCCCGGCCCGACCGGCGTCTTCGCGGTCCACCTACGAGCTCGCTGAACTGACGGTATACGGTGAGCGGATTGACCGCTCCCTGCAGGATACGCAGTCCAGCATTTCCCTGTATACCGGGGAAGAGCTCGACCGGGATGTGGGCCGCGACCTGTTCGACCTTATCGACCGAACTGCCGGCGTCAATGTAACCGGAACCCGCTTGGGATTGACCATCCGGGGCGTCTCCGGCCGGGGCATTGGCGGCGCGGGCTCCGGTTCGACCATCAACATTATGGTTGACGGCTCGAGCCTGCCACCGGAGCGCTCGCTGCTGAGCGGACCGATCAGTACCTGGGACCTGGATCAGGTCGAGGTATTCCGCGGCGCCCAGTCCACCCAGACCGGCCAGAACGCGCTGGCCGGCGCCGTCCACATTCGTTCCGCAGACCCAATTTTTGACCAGGAATTCAAGCTGCGGATCGACCAGGGAACGCTGGAAGAGCAGCGTTACGCAGCATCGGTTAATGTTGCGCTTGGGGAGCGGGCAGCGGTTCGGCTAAGCGCTGAGAACTATGAAACCGAGGGTGACATTCGCAACGCCTTTACCGGCGAGGAGCAGGGCGACCGCTCGCTCGACACCTATCGCCTGAAGTTTCGGGTGCAGCCCACCGAGCAGCTCAACATCATTGCCGGGTACACCCGTGCCGACAACAGCTTTCCTGGATTTGCGGTGGACGAAGCCCCGTTCCCCGAGGAGCGCATTGCCTCAACCGGAACGCTGGAGGGAGAGGCCGAAAATGAGCAGTATTCGCTGCGCGCCATGTATGAGCTCAATGACCGTTGGGACCTCGATCTGGAGGCAGCGTTCGTAGAAAACGATTACTTTCAGCTCATCTCGGCAGCGCCCGTCGATCCGCTCCCGCTGAACGGGGGCTTGAGCTTTGTCGCCGACACGACATCGTTTGAAGCTGGCGCAAGTTACGGCGGAGAGCGTGTTCGGGCCAATGTGGGCGTCTTTTACTCAAAGCGCACTAATGACGAGGTGTTCGGCGCCAGCTTCCCGGGCTTTGTTTTTCTGCCGGTGCCGCCGGGCGTCACCGTCACTTCCAACAGTACCGAAGACTCGGAGATAACGAACTTCGCAGTTTTTGGCGAGACCGAGATTGACCTCAACAATCGGTGGATGCTGACGCTCGGGGCCCGGTTTGACCGCGAGGAACAGGAAAGCCGGCTTGCCGGCTCGCTGACGCTGGACCCGCCCCTGTTCGAGCTGCCCCCGCTGCCCGACGAACTGGTGGAGGCCGATTATGATGCCTTCCTGCCGAAGGTAGGCATTCTATACCGCTGGCACGACGACCTGAGCGGCAGTTTCACGGTTCAGCGCGGCTACCGAGCGGGGGGTGCGGAGACGCTGATTACCGGGGGACTGAATGAGTTTGATCCCGAGTTCACGACCACCTACGAGTTTGCTCTGCGGTCTCAGTACCTGATCCGTACGCTGACCGCAAACGCCAATGTGTACTACACGGACTGGGAGGATCAGCAGGTGATTGTGCCCGGTCCTTCTGGAACGTTTCTGGATCAGCTAACGGACAATGCGGGCAGCTCAAAGCTCTACGGCGTGGAGCTGGAGACGACCTATACCCCAAGTGCGAGCACGGAGTTCTACCTAACCGCCGCCTATGCCGTCACTGAACTGTCCGATTTTATAGCCGCCAATCAGCTGACGGGGGAACCGGAAAATCTGCGGGGCAATGAGTTTTCCCAGGCCCCGCGATGGACGGGCTCGCTGGGTGTTGCCCATAGTTTCAGCAACAACTTTGATATCGATATCGACGGCGCCTTCACCGACCAGTCCTTTCTGGGCATCTTCAACGATCGGGCCCAGATTTCCGATTCCTTTTTTATCGTGAACGCCCGAGTCGGCTACCGGATGAAACACTGGTCGGCACACCTCTACGCAAGGAACCTGTTTGATCGCCAGTACCTGACCAGACGGAGGCTGGATGATTCCAACACGGCCGGTGACTCCCGGGTGATGGGCATTACTCTGACAGCTAATTTTTAACGGAGCGCAAGGTCACAACGAACCCAGGTTGGCGCCGCGAGGTCACTCGGCGCCGTAGACCCTGCGCAGGAACGCGAGTAACTGATGTGGCTGTTCTCACCAAAGTTGAGCGCCAGCATGATGCCCCCCTCGATCATTGGAGCGCGCGGCAACAGTCAGAACGACGCGCGGATTCCGAACCCAATTTCACGCGGTTCGGTCACAGAGCCCCCGAGGATTTCCCCGGTTACCCCATCCCTTCCCACGCCGATGATGCCCAACTCATCGAAGACATTGCTCACATAACCGTAAAGCTGGGTGCGCTCTGACAGCTGGTAAGCGGCGTTTAGATCAATGATGACGAAGTCTCCTGCCTCAGTGCTCGCGTCATTGGCGATGTCGGAAAAATAGCTGCCGGTATAGTTAGCTCGAGCACCAAGACTCAGACGATCGGTCACCTGGTATTCACCGTCGATCCTCAGGGTCGCGCTGGGCGCGAAAGGCAACTCGTTTCCATTGTCGGCTGTGGATTCTGTGAAAGCAGCAACTTGCGGACCAAGATCACCGATGTCCGTATTCAAAAGGCCCAGCGAGCCCGTGAAGGTCAGAGTATCAGTCGTTTGATATTGTGCCGTGACTTCCAATCCAAAGGTCTTCAGGTCGTCAACGTTGAACAACCGCCCCGCTTGCTGCGAAAAAAGCGGCGGGACGGGCATTGGAAGCAACTTGTTAACAAACAGCTGGTAGTCCTCGTAATCGTTATAAAACACGTTCGCGCCGAGGAATAATCGTCCCCCCTCGGAGCCATGTCGGACGGAAAACTCAAGGTTAGTCACAAATTCGTCGTCGTACTGATACGGTGGTGCAAAAGGTGCAGTCAAAATGATCCCAACACCGCCCGGGTTGTAACCGCGCGACAGTTGCAGGGCATAGCGCGTGTTTTCGGTCGGCTGGTATCCGATCGAAAATTTTGGCAGGAAAGCGTCATAACTTTCCTCGAAATCTACAATCGGGGGAAGGCCGACGAACCCGGAAAATCGGGTTGCTTCGTCTTCCTGATATCGCAGCCCGGCGGTTACATCCAGGTCATTCTGGAAAGCGTAGGTGAACTCGCTAAATACACCAAAACCCTCGCGTCCGCCTTCCAGCACGCCCCCTGTCACGAAGCCATCGTCCTGCGTATCGCGGAAAAAGATACCCGCTACACCACTGAAAGAGCTACCTTCAGGCGCAAACGTTAAAAGCGTCTCGTTGGAGTAGTCAGTGATTTCCTGATCGAAGTCATCAACCGGCCCGGGCAAAGCCGAGCGCGTGCTGTCGGACTCGGAATACTGGAACCTGTTGCTTAGGACAAGGCCATTGAGGAATTCGTACTCAATATCATGAACAAGCCCTAACGTGTCGCCGGTAAACGAAGACATACCGAAAGGGCCAACTCCGGTTTCCAAGCGGTCCAGTGGCGCGCTGACGCCCTGATTCTGCGATCCGTCAAAATCAGCGTAGGTAAGCGTCAATTGCGTGCTGAATTGCGGCAGCGCTTCGGGCTCCCAGAGCAGCTTAAGCCGTCCATTTTGCTGCCGCACATACCGGGCGCTGTCTTCAAGCACGTCATCAAGTTCGACGCCACCAAAGGGTACGTAATCGAAAAACACGTCCTGCTCCTCGTAATCATAGGTGAATCGCAATGCGATGCTGTCGGACACCGGCGTATTCAACATCAGCGAAGCAACGCGTCCATCCCGGCTCGCCGCCTCGGCGCGCCCTGAGGCTTCAAACTCGAAGATCGGGTTACGGGTTCTCAGGTTGATTGCACCGCCTACGGCATTGGCGCCCTGCGACGTGGTTTGCGGCCCGCGAAAGACCTCAACAGCTTCTGTGTCAAAAACCGAGGTTGTACCGTAGATAGTTTCGTTGGGACTGAGGTTGCGACCATCAACGGTGATCGTGGCACGAGGATTGGCTCCGGCAAACGTACCCAAGGCGCCACCGCTGATCGCGCCGGCCGAGTTAATGCCACGAATATGTGGCGCCGTATTTCCGCTGAACGTGGAGACGTTTGCAGCATTGGCAAAAACGGCCTCGAGGTTGTTGTCTTGAGAATTGTCCCGAACCGAACCGCCATCAAAAACCTCAACGGACGAGGCTGTGCTGAATAGATCTCTTTCGACTCGCTCACCAGTGAGCACCAGAGTACCGAGGTCGATCGGTTGGTCTTCGGGCGCGCTTTGTGAGTTCTGATCGTCCGGCACCGAAGGTGTTTCCCTGATCACGTAGCCTCCGGCCCGGGACTCAGCGGCTTCCAGGCCCGTGCCCTTAAGCAGCTGCTTCAAGGCCGACTCCACCGTAAATGATCCGGAGATGGCAGCGGCTCGTTTGTCGCGTGTGACAGCCGAATCGCCGAAGATATTGGTCTGGTAGTAGCCGGAAAGCGCTATGAGCGCCGTGCTGAGATCCTGAGCAGGAATGTCGATCGCCACTGGCTCTGAAGCGGTCGGCGACTTTTCAGCGTAGACGCTGCAGGGCACGATCGTCACGAGCAGCGCCATAAGAACTGTCCTGACGCCGCTCATACCGTGGTTTGCTGATAGAAAATGCATCGATCCGCTCCTAAGATTCCTAATCGCAACTGAGAATTAGTTACGTTGCCTACCCGTATAACGGGTGAGTCACCTCAAAGGAAACCCTGGACAAGAAAAAACTGGGATCTGCTGACCGATCGGCTCGATCCGTCGCTAGCGATGACCGAAACCGCAGGTAGGCTTAGGTTCGGGAGATTCCCTGGCGCAGCGCTTCCGCCTAGCGCCGGCGGACCAGCAAGGCGGACGGTTCTGAGCGATCGATCTCAATCGGATGCATTTCGGTGAGCGCCAGCAGCAATCGTTCCACATCCCCACCAACAAAAACGCCGTCGATTCTCAGGTCGGAAAAGTCATCGCTAGGATTTAAGACGATCGGGATCGATGATCGACGATTCAGATTGGCAGCAAACTCGGCGATGGTCGCCGCGCGAAAAACGAGTCGGTCGTTCCGCCAGGCACCAATGTTGATGATAGGAACCTGCTCGACCCGGCCCAACCCGTCCTGAGGTGATGCTGCAACCGCTTGCCCGGGCCCTAATGATCGAGTCGCCAGGGCGGCGGTTTCGCGCCCTCCGATAACGAGCGGGTAGCGGACCTCCACCGCACCTTCTTCAACCCCGACACGGTGTACGGCCTCGCTTGTCTGAAACTCGAACCGTGTTCCAAGTGCCACCGCTGTGAGACTGCCGGATGTGACATAGAAGGGTCGTTGCGCGTCCTTGGCAACATCGAAAAAAACGGAGCCGGAGCGAACAGCGACAATTCGCTTCGTGTCGGAAAACGCGATTTCTAATTCAGTCCGATCGTCGAGCGAGGCCTGGGTGCCGTCAGGCAGCGCCACTGTTTTCTGCTCGCCGATGGCGCTTCCGAAGTTTGCCACGAGGTTAGCCTCGGATGCTGGCGTGTCCTCAACGGCAGGTTGGCGAAGCAGAATCACGGCGAGCAAGGCGCATGCAGCGATTGCGCCGCCAAAACCTGCCATCCACTTGTGCTTCTGGAACAACCGCGGTGGCGACAAACGCTCGCGGTTGGCCCCAAGTCGCTGGTGAGCAATCCGAAGGTCGCTGTCGATATCTTCAAAGCTCAGGCGGCCCAGGGCTTCCCGAATCGTGATCGCACGATCGTAGGATTCCGCGTGGCGCGCATCAGCATCCAGCCACTGCTCGAAGCGCCTCCGGTCTGTGTCGGAGACATTCAGCGCTTCCATGGTGACTACCCAATTATGGGCCTCACTACGAATCTGTGCTGATTTCGAGGTTTGATGCGGTTTCACAGGCTTACCCATCCTCGCCGTCAAGGAAATGCTCGTTGATTTGCTGCTCAGCTTTGCTGATGTGCTTGGCAACGGCGGTGCGGCTGATGCCCAGGTGCGCTCCGATTTCTTTGAGCGAAAGGTGCTCCAGTCGGCGGGCCAGCAGGGCCCAGCGGCGCTGTTCCGGCATTTCGCGCAACAGTGCGTTAAGCTCCGCGAGCTGGTCTCTCGCTAAATTGACGTTTTCGGGGGTCGAATGGAAACCTCTCAGCGGGAAAAAAATCTGTTCGACTTCGAAATCATACTTCGATCGGCTTCGTGCCGAGCGCTTGGCATCAATGATCAGATTTCGGGATATGCGCCACAGCAGGCCTTTCAGATTTGCGACCGTTTCGAGGTTTTCCCGCTCGTACGCCCGGCGGAACGCTTCATGGGCCACGTCTTCCGGGTCCGGCGGCCCTGCTCCGAAATGTCGCCGGATGCCGGCGATCAGTTCACTGATGTAGCTCCTGTAGGTACGCTCGATGAGCCGTTTATGCTCATCCTCCGAAGGTGCTTTCCGCCTGGTTGATCGGCTCACGCCGGGCCCCTAGCTCGAACAATCACCGTCCTGACCCGGCGCGATCGTGTATGCAAGGTGGACTCCATCCGGTTGCAATCGAGAGATAAAGGTGACTCATGGCTCGCTATTAGCCGGTGTGGACATCCGAGTCGCAGCTGAGGACTGGTCGCTCCGAAGTATACGAAGCCAATACGCTAATCGATAGCCACCAAATCGGTTTCCTAGAGCCCGCCATCCTGATGGTCAGCGTCCAAATCCGCCTTTTTTCGCCCGCGGTACCCGCCACCGCCAGGATGGGCGGAACACAGCCAGCGATTATCATTCGGCGCCGTAGACCATGCGCAGAAATGCTCGATAAGCAAGCAGCTGATTGGTGATGTGGCTGTTCTCACCAAAGTTGAGCGCCAGCATGATGCCCCCCTCGATCACCGCCGTGAACATGTCTGCCAGTGTTTCGATCGAAACGTCGCCGCGCATGGGGTAGGCGTCGCGGGCCCGCTCCATTTTCTCGACCATCATCTTGCGCCAGCTGAGCAGACCAACCTGCATCAGCTCGCGCACATGTTCGTTCAGCTGCTGACTTTCGTAGGTAAAACTCGCGACCAGGCAGCCCGGATGGGTTTCCGGCATATCGCCGAAGGTCTCGGCCAGCAGGTTGAGAAAGATCAGTAGCCGGTGCAGCGGGTCTTCGCTGAGTGCTTCGGCCTGTTCAGTGAGGGACCCAAACAGCTCATCGTCCTGCACCAGGTAACGCTCCACCAGGGCTACGGCCAATCCGGGCTTGCCGTCGAAGTGATAAAAGAACCCGCCCTTGGTGATGGCCGACTTGTCGAGGATGTCGTTGATCGAAGTGGCGTGAAAGCCCTTTTCCAGAATGATGGACTCGGCGTTTTCGAGTATTCGCTCGCGGCAGCTGTTGCTGCGTCCCGCCATGATCCCCTCCGTTAACTGCACCGCCAGTATAGTTATTGCCGGGCTTTTTCTCCCACCGCGACAAATCAGTGTATGAAGTACTTGTAACAATCTGAATTTAAATAATAAAAATGATTCAGCGTTTCCCTACCTCCGGTCCACTGCATTCCCCGTTTTGCTCGCATAGGCTGTTGTCATGAAATCGAGCCGTGCTGCGGAGGCACAAGCTCGACGATCCGTACAACGATCAGGAGGGACTGAGAATGGGATCGAAGGCAGTCAAACCAAGCCAACAGACAGATGCCCGGGGCGTGCCCGTGTCATCGTGCGAGCCGCGCTCACTGGTAGATTTTGAAACCGCGCTGACGCAGCTTCAGAGCTATTTCGGCGACCCCGTCGAGACGCTCGACGCAACCCTGGAACGGGATCCGGGCTTCGTACTGGGGCACGTGTTTCGGGCCAGCGCGCTGTTGATGATGTGCGAGCGCCAGTACCTGCCGGAGGCCCGCGCCTCCATCGACCGGGCCGAAGCTCTGGGCCACGCCAACGATCGCGAAAGAGGCCTGATCAAGGCCGTTCGCGAATGGCTGGACGGGCACTGGGATCGGGCCGGTCACGCCTGGGACGCGGTGCTGGCCGATTATCCGCGGGACGCCCTGGCCTTGCAGTTTGGCCATCTGACCGACTTTTACCTGGGCGATGCGGTGAATCTTCGGGACCGGGTCGGCCGGGTTATTGGCCACTGGGACCCCATGCTGCCGGGCTATTCCTACGTCCGCGGCATGCAGGCTTTTGGACTGGAGGAGTGCAACCATTTCGACCGGGCCGAAGAAGTGGGGCGCGAGGCGCTGGACCTGGAGCGTCGCGATCCCTGGGCTATCCACGCCGTTGCGCACGTGATGGAGATGCAAAACCGCCACGGCGAAGGTCGGAGTTTCCTGCGCGACCGCGAGCAGGACTGGGCGCCGGACAACGGGCTGGCGTTCCATAACTGGTGGCACCTGGCACTGTTCCACATCGAGGACCAGCAGTTCGCCGAGGCGCTGAAACTCTATGACAACTACGTCAGTCAGGACATGGGAGAAACGTCTCTGCAGATGGTGGACGCCAGCGCGCTGCTGTGGCGGCTGCGCCTGATGGGTGTGGAATTGGGTGACCGCTGGCAGGTGCTGGCCGATCTGTGGCTGCAGCGCACGCCGGTCGAGAACGGCTTCTACGCCTTCAACGATCTGCATGCCCTGATCGCTGCGGCGAGCACCGGGCGCCTGGCGCAGGCGCGGGAGATCCAACGGGCTACGGAGGCCGCGGCCCGCGACGAAGCTGGGGTAACCGGCATGATGGCGCGCCTGGTGGGGGTGCCCTGCAACGCCGCTTTCCTGGCGTTTGCTGAAGAACGCTACAACGACGCGGTGGTGGCGTTGGCCCCGGTGCGCAGCATTGCCAACCGTTTCGGCGGCAGCAACGCGCAACGGGATATCCTCAATCAGACCCTGATCGAGGCCGCCATTCGTAGCGGGCAGGCCGGATTGGCTGCCAATCTTGTCAACGAACGCGCGGAGCACAAGCCCTTAAGCCGGCTCACCGCTCGCTTTCGGCGCCGGTCGGTGGACACGGGTCGGCGGGCCGCTTAGAACGCCACTGGCGGATCGCGGCGGGCGATGCCCAAATGACCGCCGCCGGATTGCTCCGGCGGCGATCAGCCCGACGGGGCCGGCAGGTCCCGGGGAGGCAGCCCCGGTCCCCTTCCTGCCCAGCCCGTGGTCAAGACCTGGCACACATCCCGTGCGTCGGGCCCTGGCAATTGACCAAACCCCGCTTAAGCCGACCCCAAGCAACGGCCGCGAAAAGCCTTCCGCGGCGGCGGGTTGCAGGCTCAAGACCCTCCCTCTCAGGCCTGCGACGCCACACAGATCGCCAGGGCCCGCGCTGCGAGCCTGAGGCGGTTCTTTCCAGCTTTCTGGTATCCCGTCGCGGAACCCGCCGCAAAAACTGGACATTTTTTTTCATTTCACGGTTTGACCCCGATTCCAGCGGCGGCGACACTGATCGGGTGATGGGAGTTTCCGTGTCTGCTCGTTAGCTTTGGACAGTGAGATCACCACCTGGCTGGAAGATCTGGCGGACGGCCGCAGCGGCGCGCTGGATGACCTGCTGCCGCTGATTTACTCCGAGCTGCGGATGCTGGCGCGGAGCCGGCTGCGCGCGGAGCGGGGCAATCACACCTTGTCCACTACCGGGCTCGTCAACGAGGCCTACCTGAAATTCAGCCAGCAGCGGCAGATCGCCGTGACCAATCGCGCGGAGTTTTTTGCTTTTGCCAGCGAGTGCATGCGCCGGGTGCTGGTGGATTACGCCCGGGCTCATCGCTCACAAAAACGCGGCGGCGGACAAAAGCCGGTGCCGCTCGATCAGGTGGCGCTGCTCCTGAGTGACCGGCAGGCGAAGGAAGTCACCGATATCGACCTGGCCATGGACAAGCTCAAAACGGCCAATCCGCGCGGTGTGCAGGTGCTCAAATGTCGCCTCTTCGGCGGTTTGAGCCTGGAAGAAACCGCTTCGGCGCTGGAAGTATCGCTGAAGACGGTGCAGCGGGACTGGACCGCGTCGATCGCCTGGCTGCGCAAAGAAGTGGACGTCTCGGCGCTCGCCGCCGAGTAGCGTCACCCAAGGCCCGGCATCAGCCCGCGGCCGCGCCACGCGACGATGGCGATCAGTACCCCAAGCGATGCCACCCAGAACGCCACCGAGAGCAGGCGGGACTGGCGCGCCCGGCGCTGCTCAATCCAGGTGCGGGGCCGCAGGCCCCGGGCCACAAACACCAGGTTGGCCGCCAGATTCACGCACACCACGTTGGCCACCAGAAACAAGGCCGCGCCAAACGCGTGATCCAGCAGCCCGCGGCCCAGCGTCATGCCCACCACCACCGTCGGCGGCAGCAGCGCCACCGCCACCATCACCCCCACCAGCACCGAAGGCAGGCCGGTGGTCAGGGACAGGACGCCCGCCGCGCCTGCCGCCAGCGCCAGTGTCATCCCGTCCAGGCCAATGTGGGTGCGAGACAGCACCTCGCTGCTCAGGATGTCGGCGGGCCAGAAATAGCCAACCCCCATGCTGAGCACCAGCGCGATGGCGACGCCGGCATTACCGCTGATCAGCGCTTCGGTGATCAGCCGCTTATCGCCCAGCACCGCGCCGAGCGATAGCGCCAGATTCGGGCCCAGCAGCGGCGCGATGACCATGGCGCCAACGATCACCGCGACGTTGTTTTCCAACAGCCCGATCGCCGCCACCACGGTGGACAGGATAACGAGCATGACGTAGTTCACGTCGAGCTGGCAGCCCTGACGCACCTCGCTGAACAGCTGTTCCCGGGTCATCATCTTGGCGCTGGGTTTGCCCGTCGCGTCACCACCGTCGGCCCCCAGCACCGAGTCCACCGGCTCTACAATAATGTTGGTGTTCTGATCGGACCCGAGGGCCTTGAGCAGCGTGTCGGTCACGCTCTGCAGCTGCTCGTCATCCACCAGCAGCCGGGCCCGGCAGTGACCGCCTTCTTCGTGCCGCTGCGCGGTGATCTCCACCAGGCCGTACTGCTCCTGCACCGCCTGGATGGTTTCGAACTGACCTTCTCCGGTCAGCACCTCCAGCACTTTCATGCCCATGGCCCCTTAACTCAACGATGGGATTGACAGACGCGAGTATGCCCCCGAGGCTGTGGCTTTGCCCAGCTAGCACTTGCCCGATCGATGGACCCGGAATCCCGCTGGAACACACTGCAGGACGCGTTTGAACAGTTGCTTGATACCGATCCGGCGGATCGGCGTCAGCGGCTGGCGCAGCTGGACCTGGCGCCGGACATCAGCGAGGAGCTGGCAGAGATGCTCGAGGCCCATGATGGGCCACCGCTTGCGCTGGAGGAGGGGGTGCCGGAGGCGGCGGCTCTGCCTGAGCGCCTTGGGCCCTACGAGGTGGGGGAGCTGCTGGGTTCCGGCGGCATGGGCCGGGTGTTTCTGGGGCGCCGCGCGGACGGTCGGTTTGACCGCAAGGTGGCGATCAAAACCGTCAGCAGCCAGTTTGTTCCCGAGACGATTCGCCAGCGGCTGGAGCACGAACAACGCCTGCACGCCCGCCTTGAGCATCCCAATATCGCCCGCCTGCTGGACGCGGGCGTGGCGGATGGCCAGCCCTACCTGGTGCTGGAGTACGTGGCGGGACAGCCGATTTCGCAGTACCTGGAGTCACGCCGCGTAGGGCTGCGAGAACGCCTGCAGCTGTTTCTTCAGTGCTGTGACGCGGTGGCGTTTGCCCACAACCAGTTTGTGCTGCACCGGGACATCAAGCCGAGCAACATCTTGGTTACCGAAGAAGGTGACGTGCGGCTGCTGGATTTTGGTATCGCCATGCACCTTGCTGGCGCGGACGATGCCGCCGGCGACGCGGTGAGCCTGACCCGGCCCGGGGAGCAGGTGATGACCATCCGCTACGCAAGTCCCGAGCAGATCCGCGGTGAGACGCTGGATGTGGCCAGCGACCTGTATTCCCTCGGCGTGGTGCTCTATGAGCTGCTGACCGGGGCGGTGCCGTTTCTGGAAGCCAACCGCTACCAGCTGGGTGAAGACATCCAGAAAAAACCGCCGCCGCCGCCCCGGCTGCGGGCCAACGGCAGCGTAGTGCCGCGGGACCTGCAATCGATCTGTCTGAAGGCGCTGGAGAAACGCCCGCAGGATCGCTATGGCTCTGTGGCGGACCTGGCCCGGGATGTGCGCCGCTATCTGGACCATCGGCCGGTGCATGCGAGGCGCCCGAGCCTGATTGACCGCCTGGCCGGCGTCGCGCGCCGGCACCCGGTAGCAGCCCCGCTGAGCGCCCTGGCGGTGGCGGCCATTCTGGCTGGTGCCGGGCTTGCCTACTGGCAGGCGCAGACTGCGTCCCGGGAACGGGATCTGGCGCAGGTGGCCCGGGTGCAGGCGGAGCAGGTCACCGAGGTGCTGGTTGATCTGTTCGACAGCGATCCGTTTGCCGAGTCCCGGGAGCGGCGAGACGACGTGACGCTGCGGGAGTTTCTAACCCGTCGCGGCGAACAGCTGGACGAGGAGGACCTGCCGCCGGCGCTGCGGGCGCGCCTGCTGCGACTGCTTTCCCGCCTGTTTGTCAATCAGACGCTGCTGCCGCAGGCGGAGCGTTATGCCGAACAGGCGGTTACCATCAGCCGCGACCTGAATCCGCAGGAACAGGCCCGGCAGCTGCCCGGCAGCCTCGAGGCGCTGGCGCTGGTGCGCTTTAACCAGGCCCGCTACGACGAGGCCGAAGCCCTGCAGCGGGAGGCCCTCGAATTGCGGCGGCGGGAGGTTGAAGAAAGCCATCCTTCGCTGATTGCGGCCCTCAATGATTTGAGCATCTACGTGCACAGGCAAGGCCGGGAGGATGAGTCACTGGAGCTCGACCGGGAGGTGCTGGCGCGGCAGATTGACCACTTTGGACCCAACTCGCTGCAGGCGGCACAGAGCTACAACAACCTGGGTGCATCGCTCACCGACCGGGGCGGAGAGACGGACAAGCTCCAGGCCGTGGAGTATCTGACCCGGGCGCTTGAGATTCGCCGGGCAGAACTCGGCGACGATCATGGCAATACCGCTACCACCGCGCTCAATTTAGCCAATCTGCTGCATGATCTGGGTCGGCTGGAGGAGGCGGACAATCTGTTTTCTGTCGCCGAACACTCAACCCGCGAGGCGCTGGGTGATAAGCACATGCGGCTGGCGGACGTGAACTACGGCTATGGTTTTCTGCTGCGCGACCTGGAGCGCTGGCCACAGGCGCGGGACCGCTTTGCCGCTGCGCTGGCGATCTACGACGAACGGCTCCCGCAGGATCATCCATTCATCGCCGACACCCACTTTATGGTGGGGCAGGTGCTGCTGGAGCTCGAGCAAAACGCTGCAGCGCGGGAACACCTTCTTGAGGCGGCGAGCATCTACCGCGCCGGCGGCGCGGACGAGGAGAGCGCGCTGGGGGTGCAGGTGTTCCTGGCGCAGAGCCTGCTGCGCTCAAAGCCGGCCGAAGCGCTCGACCTGCTGGAGCAGACGCTTCAGCAGCTGCGCCGGGACTTTCCGCAAAGCCCGCGCATTGCTCACGCGGAGGCGCTGATTGGCGAGCTTCGCTGACGCGCTTCGCCGTCGCTTCGGGCCGCTGCTAAACGCCTGGCGGGCGGGGTGGGGCGCCCGCTTGCTGCTGCTGGCCGCCGTGGCGTTTATACCGGGCTGGCTGGTGCCCATTCTCAGCTCCGACTCCCTGGGCAGTGCGGAGCAATCGTTCTCCGTCGTCGCGGGGATTGTGGCGCTGGCACAGGCCGGCAGCCTGCTTCTGGCAGTGCTGATTCTGGCCTTTTCGGTGGTGTTTCCGGCGGCCAAGCTCTGGCTGCTCCTGCGCTTTGCTCTTAACAAGCCGCTGCCCTTTGACCCCCGCTGGCTGCTCCTGCTGGGCAAATGGTCCATGCTGGATGTGCTGGTGGTGGCCATCATCATCGGCGCCGGCCGGCTGCGGTTGCTGTCGGATTTTTCCTCCGCCGCCGGCGTTTACTGGTTCGGCCTGGCGGTACTTTTGAGCATGGCCGGCGCCGAACTGCTCCTGAAGGCAGACCCCGACCAGGCGTTGCCGGCCATCCCCCGACAGAAGCGGGTGTGGCTCGGTGTCTTCAGTCTGGCCGCGGCGCTGCTGCTTGCAGTGGGCCTGGCGCTGCCGCTGATGACGGTGAGCAAGTGGATATTCTGGGACAACGACTACAGCCTGCTTGGGGTACTGCCGGAGATGGTGGCCGCCGGTGAGTATCTGCTACCGGTGGTGCTCGGCGCGACGGTGGTGGCTGCACCACTGCTGGCGGTGCTTGCATTGTTCTGGTGGTGCGTGTCCGCCCAATCCTGGGCGCAGCGTTGGGCGAGGGCGCTTGGGCGCTGGTCGTTACTGAGCGTTTTTGTTCTCGCGCTGCTGATTGTCATGGTCAAGCTGGGAGGAGCGCTGGAGGTAACGCCCCGTGCCGGCTTGTGGTTCATGACCGGCGGTGCCGCGTTGTCGATGGTTGCGGGGTTTCTGCGCGGCCGCCCGGAAGCTGTTGCGCCGGAACCGGGATCGGACACATAGAAAAGGCCCACCGAAGTGGGCCTTTGTTGATTTTGCGACCCCGTTAGTCGCCGCTACCTTCGCCGTAGTCTTTGCGGGCGAATCCGCTGCCGAAGAAATTGAAAAAGTCCAGCAGATCAAACCAGAAGGTCTCGAACTTCATTTTTTTTGCTCCCCTAGGAGTGTGTGTAGGAAAATCGTGGAGTCAGGCCGGGGCTAGTCGCCGCTACCTTCCCCGTAGTCTTTGCGGGCAAAGCCGCCGAAGAAGTTGAAAAAATTCAGCCAGTCAAACCAGAACGTTTCGTGTTTCATGCTTTTTCTCCTTAGTTAGTCGTTCCGTCGGTGGAACGTGAACCAACCCATCCCGATGTCGGAGCCGTATTCGGCATTGGGATCGGCCTGGGCTTCGAATTGAGGAAAGACTTCCTTGTTCACCCGAAAGTTGGATCGTCTTCCCTCGTTAGCCAGCTCCTCGAGCGCCGCGGCAATTTTTCTGGCGGGCACGTTGAGACGACCAGCCACCTGTTCGAACATGCGGTCCTGGGGCTCGCAGCGAATGTTGTGGCTGACGGTGGACAGGTGTTTGGCGACGTTGCGCATGGCTGCGTTGGTGCGGTCGATCCAGTCGTCCGGCACAGAGCTGAACTTGAGCAGCTTGAGGTCGCCGTTGGGCAGCTGTTCGATGTTTTTGTTGGTTTCGAGGTGATCGATCAACGCCTTCACTGAATACCCGGTGACGCGGCATTCTTTTGCCAGCGCCGCAAACGAGCGTGGGCCCGTGGGTGGGAGATCGAGGGGGCCGTCCTCTCCCTGCCAGCGAGTGCCCCGCTGCCATTCATCCAGCACCCGGGAAACCGGCGACAGCCGCCCGCGTACCTGGTGCGGCTTTGCCCGCGCCAGATCGCTGACTTTGTCGCGGGTCAGGCCGGTTTGCAGACCCAGATTGGTGACCGTTGGGCGTTCACCTTCGCGTTCAAGCTTGCGGTGGGCCGCATCCACCATGGCCTTGCGCAGCAGCGGTTCAACGTCGCTCACTCGAAAACCATGGACGAGTAGCACGTCGCAGAGCTCGGTCAGGACGCCGCAGAGGGTTTCTCTGAGCTCTTCGGGGAGTTCGTTGTAGAGTGGAATGGCTGACATAGGGTCCTCTCAGGCAAAAATGCAGAAATAACTTCAAATTGAAGATAAATTATCATTTATCCGAAAAAAGTGCACTGGTTCGCACATAACGGGAAAGAAGTCGTATATTTCGATCGCCCGGCGGGAGTGGGGTCAAAAGGCCTGCCTGGGCACGTTTGAGATGGGACTGACCTCGAACGTTTGGAAAAGCGAGTAGCGCCCGGAAGCTGCTCGCTTTTCTTTTGCCTGTTATTTGCGCGCCTTGGCACCATCTGATGAGGTGCATCGGCGATGACGAGATTTCCGAAAGTAACCCCCCTGCTGGGCGCCTTTGCTTTGGCGCTTGCGGCCTGCGGAACTGACCCGCAGTCGCCCCCCGGCGAGGTGCGGATAGCCCTGACTTCCGCCCCCACGTCTGTCTACCCGGGGGGATCGCACAACCGCTATGCGTCGACCATCGTCCTTGCGACCTACGAAACGCCGCTTACCTATCGTCCGCTGGGAGAATCCAAACGGCTGGCACCACAGCTGGCTACCGCCATGCCGCTGGTGAGCGACGACGGGTTGGTGGTAACCCTCAAGCTTCGAAAAGATGCGGTTTTCACCGACGATCCGGCGTTTCCCGACGGCCGCGGGCGGCCGGTTACTGCGCACGACGTGGCCTACTCGATCCTGCGACATTTCGACCCGGCGCTCGCGCTCACCACCACCGGGGCGGCCCAGTTTCGGGATCATCTGGTGGGCATCAAGACATGGCAGGGCGACTACGCAGCGCCGCCGGAAGGGATTGAGGTGATCGATGAGCACACCGTCATATTTCGCCTGGTGGCGCCGACCTATGAGTTTCTGCACACGCTGGCCACGGCCAAGGCGGCGGTGGTGCCTCGGGAGGCAGAGCAATACCACGGAGACGATCTTGCTCGTCGCACGGTCGGATCCGGGCCCTACACGTTGACGCAATTTGACGAGGCGCGGGCAGTGCTGGAGCGAAATCCCCGTTATCCGGTGCGGCGCTATTCTTTGGTCGAAGCCGGCTACGTGCCGGGTCAAGATGACCAGCGGCTGGAGGCGCTGGAAGGGCGCCAGCTACCGATGATTCCGCGAGTTCGCCTTGAGTTTGCATCTGACCCGGCTTCCCGCTGGCTTTCTTTTCAGAACGGGGAACTGGATGCCACGCCGGTCGGTGTCGGGACCCTTAAGTCCATGCTGGAGAATGCGGACGGGCTCAAACTGGCACCGGCGGTTTCCGATCAGTACACGCTGCACGTGGATCCACGGGAAGAGGTGATCCTGATGCGAATACGCATGGACGATGACTCGATCGGCCATCATGCCGACCCGGTAACGGATCAAGAAAATCGCGAGCTACGGTGCGCCCTGGCCAGGGCGGTGAACTGGGAAGAGCTGAATCAGATCAACTTTGAGGGCAAAGCCCGGGTGATCACCGGCGTCATTCCCCCAGCGCTACCTGAGTTTGAAGATCTGCCCAACCCGATGGCCTTTGACCCGTGGATGGCGCGGACGGTCTTTGAGTCGGTGAGCGCCCGGCGCGCGCTGCCGGAACTTCGCTATGGCTATGCCGTGGGAGGAAAACGTCGGCAGACTTTCGATAAATGGGCTACCCAGCTGACTACTGCTGGCTACCCCGCCGAACAGATTGTGCTGGAGCAGTACGCATCGTTTTCTGACTTTCTGAACGGCGCCATGTCCGGCAATCACAATGTCACGTTTATCAGCTGGACGCTGAACGCTTCCACGGCGGAAAATGTCCTGCAGTTGTTCTTCGGGCCCAATGCCGCGCCCGGCGCAAACCTTGGCAACTACAAGAGCGATCATTTTGACCGGTTGTTTGAGCAGCTTCAGACAACGTCGGATCCACAGGCGAGGCAGGAACTGGTGGATACCATGAATCGTCAGCTGATGTCCGATTGCGCATTCTTCGGCTCGCTGGCGCCAGCCCGGTTGATGCTATCGAGGAAAGACCTGCTGGGTAGGGTTGGCCGCAACGCGACGCTCGTGGGTCGCTACTTCCAGTATCTTGCCTGGGACACAGAGCCTTAGTTCGTTTCAGTCCGGCCGCAGCGATCGACATGGGTTAGCTTTCTCTCATCGCGCGAAAAATGTTCGCTTTGATCTGGTGACGAGAGAGCATCTTGTGAAGCGCCTGGCGACTGACGCCGGCCGCCGCCGCGGCCTGGGTGATATTGCCACGGTAGGTTTCAAGCAGCCCGGTCAGGTAATCGGACTCGAAGCGACGCAAGGCGCGCCGCCGGGCGGTCCGAAGATCGCAGGTGGCGGGAGACTCCTCCGCACGCAGGCTGTTCCCCAGATTGAGGTTCTCGGCCCGAATCAGGTTGTTTGAGCGGAATATGCAGGCCCGCTGCACCACATGCTCAAGCTCACGCACATTGCCAGGCCAGCGATATCTGAGGAGCATCTTTTCAGCGCCCGGGGACAGCTCGGCGTTTTCACCCGCAAAGCGCTGAACAAACTGGCGGGCCAGCGCGCTGATGTCCTCCCGGCGATGGCGCAGCGGTGGCACTTCCAGGTGAATTACCGACAGGCGGAAATAAAGATCCTGGCGAAAGACACCTTCCATCGCTTCATTTCGCAGGTCTCGATTGGTGGCAGCGATGATGCGCACGTCCACGGGTATCTCGGTGTTGCGACCGAGCGGGCGGACCCTTTTCTGCTCAATGGCGTGAAGCAATTTGGCCTGCTGCCGGATCGGCATATCACCTATCTCATCAAGAAACAACGTGCCGCCATGGGCTGCCCGAAACAAACCCCGACGCGCCGTTCGTGCGTCGGTGAAAGCGCCGGCCTCATGCCCAAACAGCATGGACTCCAGCAGCTGATCGGGCAGGGCAGCGCAGTTAACCCGCAAAAATGGCTTGTCTGATCGGTCACCACACAAGTGAATGTGCTTGGCAAGAACTCCCTTCCCCGTACCCGTCTCCCCCGAGATGCAGATGTTGACGTCAGTCGCGGCAGCCTTTTCTGCGAGTCGATAAAGACGGTCCATCGTTGCTGAGAGTTCTGGATGTGCGGTCATTTAGTTCTCCATTATTCTTCGGAATACGGCGTTAGTTCTTGCTCTTCTTTTCTCTTTTCCCAGAAATAGATACCCACTCCCGCTTCAGAGAGACAATCAGCCGACTGCTCGCTGATTTCAAACTTCTCAATTTCGGGCACGAGTTTTTCATAAGCGAACTCCCTGAGGAGAGTCTTTAGTGCGCGTCGAAACTCTGGGAGTCGGTCGAACGGGATCTTGTAGGAAAAATAGTCGTGCTGAAAATGCCGCTTGGTTGCCGGGAATTCCGCAAGTCGCAAATTATCTTCAGTAGCGCGCCCTAATCGCTGGAGCATTAAACACGCATATTCAAGCATCTCGAGGTGCTTGCCTTCGGAGGGTTCGTATTCGATGGACAGCAATCGAATGCCTTTTCGGCTGTCGGGATATCGAAACTCAGAAGCTACGCCAGCTTCAACAAGGATTTTCGCCATTGCTCCATATCCGATATTTCCGACGCTTTGACGGACCAATGTGGAAAAATTCTGTTCGCCGTAAGGACCGTTGAGTTGTAGGTCGGCGGGTCTTCCCTGCCTGTCCAACCACTTTTTGTTGTGCCCCCACTCTGCCAATATGACCGCTTCAGGGCTGATGGTCGTTTGAGGACCCTTGGACGTCTTTCTGAGTTTGTTGATTTTGCGAAGGTCTGTTGTGCTGACTCCGCTAAGAACTGCAACTCTGCTCACGCCCGACTTCTTGGAGCCGGGTCGCGTTCTGATTAGGTCTTCTGCGGCGTCAATGAACGCTTCTTTCAGCGCATCCCGCATGGTCGGATACGTAATTCGGAACTGCGAAATCAGGATACGCAAGAGGGGCGTAAGGGCCCCGCTGACGCTTTTTGTTGCTCTTGATGAACTCATGTATCGTAAAAATTATGAAAAAATTAATAAAAAATGTCAATACGAATCGAACCGTTATCTGCTGTTTTGTTGCATGTGCTTTTCTCGCTAGCTGCAACCAAGAGGCGCCACCTGAGGAATCGTTACGAATAGCATTCGATGGCGCTCCCAGAACAGTAGACCCAAGCAGTTCTTCCTCCCTATATGAAGCGGGCTTGGTGCTCGCGACCTACGAAACGTTGTTCGCCTATGACGTGACAGCTGATTCGTTAGTGCTCGTTAAGAGTCTCGCATCTGAGTGGCCAACGAGCTCATCAGACGGATTGACGATGGAAGTTGAGATCCACACGGATAGTTTTTTTGCGGATCATGAGATCTTCCCGAACGGTATTGGGAGGAATGTAACCGCAGAGGACGTCGCCTACTCAATACTTCGGCATTTTGACCCTAATGTGGTTTCTCAGGGATCCTATTTGTGGCGGGGACAAATCGTAGGCATAGATAATTGGGACGGAGATTACGACTCATTGCCAGAGGGCATAGAGGTTATCTCGGCTCATACGATTCGATTTTCGTTCAACAATCCCTTCCCACAATTTGTCCATACATTGACTACCGCTTTTTCGGCAATTTTGCCGAAGGAAGTCGCAACCAATCGCTATCAGATCGGCAACGAATCTCTTGGTTCAGGTCCCTACAGGATCTCGGAAATGAACGAATCAAGAGCCATCCTAATCAGGAACGAACGCTATCGAACTGTCACGGCGGAGCTGAGCGAACGCTCGAACGACGAGTATTTACCAATAGCGGGCAAGCAGTTGCCGATTATCGACACTGTCGTGGTGGAGTTTATTGAAGAACCTTCTTCGCGATGGATCAATTTTCAGAGCGGTGATCTTGACGTGATCGCTATCAGTGATGAGTTCCTCGATCCTATGCTCAATGAAGAAAACGAGTTAGCAACACGGTTCGAGGAACTCTATAACCTGCACCCATACCTTGCGAACGAGTCAATCCTGATTCGAATTCAAATGGACAACGACGATATCGGCGTCGCAGATACTGAAGCTCGCTCGGAGTTCAACCGGCTTATCCGTTGTGCCGTAACCAATGCGGTTGACTGGGAACGACGGAATGAGCTGTTTTACGGTGGAGAGGCAATCATTTTTCAAGGAATAGTTCCGCCTACTCTCCCGGAACACATCCAACGCCAAGTGTTGTCCACCCAGCAACGCGCAGCGAAGGCAACGTCTTTCCTTCAAGAAGCTCAAACCAGGGATCAATTGCCTGTGGTAACTATTGGGCATACCTCGTCCGTTATAGGTCGACAGACCTTTGAAACGTTCAGGTCGAGCCTAATAGGGGTAGGGTTTCCCCCAGAGAAAGTTAGAGGTGTATCGTACGCGGATTTCGGAAAGTTGTTACATGGCGCGAGAGAGGGGAGGCATCAGATTACCCAGAGCTCATGGGGCCTTGACTACGGGGACGCATCGAATGTGCTGCAACTGTTTTTCGGCCCCAATGCCGCTCCCGGCGCAAACCTTACCAATTTCAAGAACGAGGAATACGATCGCTTATTTGAGATTGTGAGAAACATGAACCCCTCCGAGCAGCGAACGAATCTAGTTAGCCGCATGCAAGGAATCCTAGAGTCTGAGTGCGTTTACTCAGGCTCGGTGGCGCGTGAACGGATTTTAATTTCTCAGTCTTCGCTCCGAGGGCTTCCGAATCATGACCCGACAAGAATTGGGCGGTACTTTGCCTACGTCGCCTTCGACACAAATTAAAAGACCCGCTGCCCCGGCGAACCGAGCACAGCGGGAGTGGGGTCAATCACAGATTTGCTAGGGAGGCTGCGGACGGCTCGGGCTGTCGCCAAGGAGCCGTCCACTGCGGGGTCTGAAAACTGAATTCAGAGGTCTGTGATCGTTTCTTCAATCATCACTGGCGTCTTCGTAGTGAAATCAAACACCAGTTCTCTAATCTGTTCCTTACCTACCATTTTCCTAATCACGGCGAAGTAGCCGCCTTCTTGGGCGGCGACAAGGTCAAGCGCAAAGCGCTCAAATCCTTCCGTCTTATCTCTACCGGTTCCAGCTCCATCGACCTTGTCTCGACCAGTTCCGGCTCCATCAACCTTGGCTTGGCCCCGACCGGTTCCTGCACCGTCTACTTTTGCCTGGTCGCGCCCGGTTCCAGCTCCGTCAACTTTGCCCCGACCGGTTCCTGCGCCGTCTACTTTGGCTAGAGACTCGGCTCCAAGCATTGCGAGCGAAACGAAGCCATCTTCGAGTTTCCCAGACCCAACCAAAAATCCCCCAGCTGAATCCTTGTTCCAAACTGCGGCCACATGGCCGAATTCGGAAATAGTGAGCGTTAGACCGTCGGCCTTGAGCTCTTTCGAAGACGCTATTCCTGCCCAGAGGGCTAGTAGTAATACCGCTCCAATGCGAAAAAACTTTGCTTTTGCCCCGCGTTTTTCTGCGCTTCCAATAGCGCCCGTTCCACTTCTCTCGATCTGCAAATTCATTGCCTGCCTCCAAATCGATAAGATTCCGAGTTCTTTTGCTCGGGTATCTATCTTTTATGTGTGTATTTTTCTGTTGTTATTTTCCGGTGCCGCCGAGCTCAACGCTCCCGGTGCCGCCAGCCTCTATGCTTCCGGTACCTCCGGCCTCAATTTTTCCGGTGCCTCCTGACAGTACTTTCATTTTTTACCTCCATGGGTGTTGTCTTATGTTGTTTTACGTACATCTACATCTACGCGCTGAGGGTTTCGTAGCGTCCCCATCCGCGGTCTTCAAAATAGTAATAGCCGACGCCAGCGTGAATACTTTCTTTCGTCTCGGGGCCGTTTTCAAAGCCCTCAAGGCGAGGAACGCTCTCTTCAACTTGACGCCGCAACAGGTCTTTCATGCGTGATCTGAATTCCGGAACGTCGTCTGGATGCAAGCACCGGATGTAGCGTTCCTGCTGGAACAGGTTGTTCGTAGGCGCGAGCTGCGGGTTCTCCAAGTTAAACGTGAACGTCTGAAGCAGGTGTCGAATAGACCGTGCTGTATGTGTCAGCAGATCATCTGTCCTACCCTCGCCGCCCCCTGGCGTGAAGAAAGGCCGTTTCATCTTCAAACAACGCTTGCCTTTGTGACGAACGAAAGTGACGCACCCAGCGTCGATCAACGCGTCGACTACTTGCCCATAGGCAATGTTGTCTACGTGCTTACGCACTAGGGTCTGAAGCGTTCTGCTGTTGTATTTCCCACTCGTCGGCAACAACATTGGTTCGCCATCGTCGTCCTGCCACATCGGGTCTCGGGCCCAGATTCCCAAAACCTTTGCTTCAGGGCATACGTCAGTCTGATCCACATAGCCGGGCGGGCGATCCCGCTCAACCAGCTCGTCAAAAGTCTGTCTGCAGAGATGTGGGCTGATGCCCGTAAAGTATGCGAGCGTACCCATTGACGGTTCGGTGGTTGGATCCTGCTTCGCTGCCTCTTCAAGAGCAATGTCGATGAATAGACTTTTGATAACACGATCCATCGCTGGATATGTCACCCTGAAGGTGAGCATAAACAGCTTGATAATTGGACGCAGAATCTGCTCCAAAAGGAGCATCGTCTTCGATGCGTCCGGTGCTAGGATTTGACGCGGGGTCTGAATTACTTGTGTGTTCATCGTCCTGGTCCTCTCGAGTTACGCTGTTAACTCACGGAGAGCAAATGCCACGTGACTCCTGTCCTCGTTAACCCCCCAGTCAACGAGTTGTGGCCGGCCTTGAAGGTAACCCTGGTAGTAGCGGGCGCCGAAACGTTCGGTGAGAAGCAGGTCCTCCTCCGTTTCGATTCCCTCAAGTACCACCGGTACACCAACACTTCTTGCGAAATCCACCACGCTTTGCACGGCTTTGAACTTACGCTCTGAATGCCGAGCGGCGAACACCGCAGATCGGTCGATCTTCATGAAGTCGATCAGCGTTTCCGGGGCCAAAAGACCCACGTGAACGTGACCACTACCGATATCGTCCAGCGCCACCTTGGATCCAATCTTACGAACGGCGCGGCAGAAATTAGTCGCCGATCCGAGGTTGGAAACCGGGGTGTGCTCAATAATTTCGAAGCAGATCTGCTCCGGATCAATTGATGCTGAGTTGATGAGTTTGACGATCCGGTCGGCGAAGTTGGGTGTCGAGATCGAGTCGGCAAACACGTTAACCGACAGGCGACATTCCACGCCGTTGTGATTTTGCAGGCTGAGCCACTTACATGCGTGATCAACCACCGAGAGATCGAAATCCACCATCCATTCTAGGGATTGAATGGCACCGATTAACTCATCCGTGTGGATGCCCCGGGGACGCACCAGCCACTCATACCAGGGTGGCGTGTGGGGTCCACTGATCGTGACGATCTCCTGGATTGCGAAATCCATTTCCAGCTCGCCAAGAGACTTCAACCGCCATGCAAGCGGTTGATTTTCCTGGCTAATCTCGTGCGCTCCTAATTGCACTTAACGCTTCCTCGCAAAATCCATGATGAAGTTATACACAGCTTGTAAAAACCGTGCAAGCACTTTTTTGAAAAAAATTTGTGAAACAAAGGTGAAACAGTTATGCGGTTTGCGTCCAAACCGTCATTCAAACTGAAAAAAGCGTTGATTCCAAGCGGTTGCCCAGGCAACCTCCTCGCCGTGAACGAACCGCTCGCCAGCGGCGCCGCCCAGATGATCGCCGCCTCCTTCCGCCGCCAGGCGGCCCGCCGGGAGGCCGCGGACCCAACGCTTGCTGAAAATCTCGGCCTTGGCTTGCAGCTGTTGCGGGAGCGGGGTTTTGTTGCGGCAGCACCCCAGCTGGCGCTGGAAGCCGCCGGCGAAGTCTCCGGCCAGCCGGCCGAAGCCAACACCGAAAAGATTCTGGCCTGCGGCATCGTCGCCTCCGGCCCCGGGCCGCGGAGTCTGGTGGTCCTGGATCGTGGACTCCTCTACTTTCGCATCAACTGGGAAATGGAATGTGATCTGGCGGCGCGGCTGGCGGAACGGGTTCTTGCCCCCACTAAGCCGCACCGCCGCAAGCCGCCGCCACCGTCTGAGCTATCCATCAATCAGCAGCGGGCGTTTGAAGAAATCTTCCGCGGCGATCTGACGCTGGTCACCGGTGGGCCCGGCACGGGAAAGACCACCCTGGTGGGCCACGTTATCGACCGCTGGGTGGAGCAGGGGGGTAATCCGGATCACGTTCTACTCACCGCCCCCACCGGCCGCGCCGCGGCTCGCCTCGCTGGCGCAGTCAAAGGTCGAATCGATGCTGAGCTGCCGGCGGCTCGAACGCTGCACCGGGCGCTGGGCTTCAGCCCGGGGCGCGGACGGTTCCTTCGTGACGAGTTTTCCCCCCTCACTGCCGAGCTCGTTGTGGTGGACGAGGTCTCCATGGTGGACCTGGACCTCATGCACGCGCTGCTGCGCGCGCTCCCCGCCGGCGCTCGCCTGGTCCTGCTCGGCGATCCCAACCAGCTGGCATCCGTGCAGCCGGGCAGCGTGATTCGGGATATCTGCGAAGGCCTGGCCGGCGGCCGGGGTGAAAGCCGGGTAGTCAACCTGACGGAAAACTTCCGCTTTGGGGACGACTCGGGCATCGCGCGGCTGGCCGACGCCGTGGTGGCGGGTAATCCGCGGCAGGCCCGCACGGTGGTCGCAGACAGCGGCGACGATCTGGTCTGGCACTCTCAGCTGCCCGTCGCGGACGATCTGCTGCCCGGCTGGCTCTCCGACCCGCCCGATTCGCTCGACGAGCACTGGCAGCGCCTGCAGTCCCGGCGGTTGCTGTGTGCGCACCGGCGAGGGCCCTACGGGGTGGAACGCCTGAATCGTCAGATCGGTGCTGCGCTGGCCCCCGCAGCAGACGGTTTTTTTGCCCAACAGCTGCTGTCGGTCGTCGGTAATCACTACGAGTCCGGCTTTTACAATGGAGACCAGGGGTTTGTGCGGCTTACCGAACGTGGATTACTGGCCTATTTCGAACAGCCGGACGGAGATATCAGGCAAATTTCACTGTCGCGGGTGCCAACCGCCGATACGGCGTTTGCGCTGACCGTGCACCGGGCGCAGGGCTCAGAGTTCGGTGAGGTGCATTTTGTTCTGCCGGACACCACCTCGCCGCTGCTCAGCCGCGAACTCATCTATACGGCAATTACCCGAGCGAAAAACCGGCTGCACATCCACGGCACCCTCGAGGCTCTGGAGCGGGGCATCAATAAGGTCTCGGAGCGGGGGTCGGGCCTTGCCGGGCGCCTCAAAGACCTGACCCGACCGCACTCCGACGCGCCGATTCAGCAATCGCTCTTCTGACACCTGTCACGTGCCGGCTGTGATCTCCGCTACTGGCGTGTCGGTGGCGCCGGACGGCATCATTATCCCCGTCACCTACGGCCAGGGATCTCCATGTCCAGCATTATTCAGTTTGAGCAGGTATCGAAGAGTTATGCCGACGTCACCGCGGTGCGCGACCTGTCGCTGTCGCTCGAATCCGGTCAGGTGAGTGCCATCCTCGGGCCTAACGGTGCGGGGAAAACCACCAGCGTGCATCTCATGATGGGTCTTCTCAAACCCACGCGGGGCCGGATTGAAGTGCTGGGTTATCCCCCCGGCGCCCGGCAAAGCCGCCGACGCATGGGGGCCATGCTGCAGATTTCGGGACTGCCGGACACGCTAAAGGTGTCGGAACTCCTGAATCTGTTCCGCAGCTACTACCCCAATCCGGACAGCGCGGACAATATTGTTCAGCTCGCCGGCATCGAGGCCATTATGCCGCGGCGTTTCGGCCAGCTGTCGGGCGGAGAAAAGCAGCGCGTTCTGTTTGCCATGAGCATCTGCGGCCAGCCGGACCTCTTGTTTCTGGATGAGCCGACCGTCGGTATGGACGTTAAGTCCCGCCATCGTTTCTGGGAGGCCGTGCGGCAGATGGCAAACGCCGGCCGGGCGGTGGTGCTCACCACACACTATTTGGAGGAGGCCGACGCGCTCGCCGACCGGGTTCTGGTGATCGATCAGGGCAGCCTCGTCGCGGACGGCACGCCCGGCGACATCAAAAAGGCGGTGCCCAGCCGCCGCGTGCGCTGCCGCACCCGACTGCAACCGGCGCAGGTGGAGACCTTTGCCGGCGCCGACCACGTTGCCCGGGAGGGCGGTCTGCTCAGCGTGGCGACCAGCGATGCGGAGAACCTCGTGCGGGCCCTGTTGGCGGCGGATCCGGAGCTGTCGGAGCTGGAGGTCAGCAAGGCGGACCTGGCTCAGGCCTTTCTCAGTCTGACGGCTGACCCGGCCCAGGAGGCGGCGTGATGAGCAGTCTGCGAGTCTATTTTCTTGAGTGGGGCTACGAGTTCCTGCGCCTTCTGCGGAGCCCTGCGTTTTCTATCCCGTCCCTGGCGTTTCCGGCAGCCTTTTACGTGCTGTTCGCCCTGGTGCTCAACTTCGGCGGCTCCCAGGGCAACATGGCCACCTACCTGATGGTCAGCTACAGCGTCTTCGGCGTCATGGGGCCCGGGCTCTTTGGGTTTGGCGTGGGCATAGCCATCGAACGCAGCCAGGGGCTGATGCTGCTGAAATTTGCCTCTCCCATGCCTCACAGTGCCTATTTTCTCTCCAAGGTGTTGATGTCGATCACCTTCGGGGCCCTCATCATCGCCAGTCTGTTTGCGCTGGGAGTCGGGCTGGGTGGCGTTAACCTGTCGGTTGGGCAGGGTGCGGCGCTGTTCGGGCTGATGCTGCTGGGCTCCATTCCTTTTTGCGCCATGGGTCTGGCGATCGGCGCCTGGGTTAACGGCCAGGCAGCGCCTCCGATCGTCAATCTGATCTACCTGCCCATGGCGGCTCTGTCCGGCCTTTGGTTTCCGCTCCAGGTGATGCCGGAAGCGGTGCGCCAACTCGCCTGGCTGCTGCCGCCGTTCCATCTCAATCAGCTGGCGACCAAGATTATTGCTATGGACATGAATTATCCCGCCTGGATTCACGCGGTTATTCTTGTGGCGGTCACGGTGCTATTTTTGTATCTCGCCGCGCTGGGATTGCGGCGCGAGAAAGCCATGAGCGTGGCCCAGGCCCTATGAGCAAAATGCAAAATCTGTGGAACGGCGCCCTCCAGATCCATGAGTTTCTGGTGCCCAGCCGGCTCAATCTGGGATACACGCCTTACCTGTGGCTGGTTTACAACGGCTTTATGTTTCTGCCGCTGATCTTCGGCCGACCGGATCCGCAGGTCGTTTTTGTAACCTGGGCCAGCCTGGTCATTTTCCTACCGGCCTATTTCGCGGCCTACCGGGCCTGCGGCCGGGGATTGCTGCCATTTGTAGCGCTTTTTGCGCTGCTGGGCGCGGTGGTGCTGCCGATCAATCACGGCGGGTCGGTGTACTTTATCTATGCCAGTGCGTTTGCTGCCCTTGCGGGTCCCCCATCTCAGGCGGTGCGCTGGATCGGGCTGGTGGTGCTGCTGGGGGTCGCCGAGGTCTGGTGGTTTGACCTCCATATTTCCTCGGCTTTTGTTATTCCCTTTGTGAGTTTTGTCGTCGGCGCTGCCAACATGTTCCAGCGCAAAATGGACATCAAAAACGAGGCGCTGCGCGCATCCCGGGAAGAAATCCGCCGCCTGGCCAGCAACGCCGAGCGGGAACGCATTGCCCGGGACCTGCACGACCTGCTCGGCCATACGTTGGCCAGCATTTCTCTCAAGGCCGAGCTGGCCCGACGTACGGTGCTGAATGACCCAACCGGCGCGGAAAAAGAGCTCGCTGATATTGAGAAGATCTCGCGCCAGGCTACCGCACAGGTGCGCGCCGCCGTTGCGGGCTTTCGGGAGGGACGGATTCAGTCAGAGCTGGCCACCGGCCGCCAGCTGCTGGAGTCCTCCGGCGTGTGGTTCGAATATGAGCTAGGTTCGGTGGACCTCAGCGCTACGCAGGAAAACACGCTGGCCCTCGCGCTGCGGGAGGCCCTCACTAACGTGCATCGCCACGCTGACGCCAGCAGCTGCTGGGTGACGCTGCGGGAGGACGGCAGTGGTGTGCGGCTGACCGTTCGCGACGATGGCCGGGGCGGTCGCGTGCGGCCCGGCTCGGGTATCCGGGGCATGCGGGAACGGCTGCAGGCGCTGGGCGGCTCGCTTACGGTGGAGGCCAACTCCCCGCGGGGGCTGATCGTGCAGATGGTAGTGCCCAATCCCAAACCTCAGGAGCTGGAGGCGGAAGCTCTACCGGAACCCGCCGCATGATCCGCGTGCTCATCGCGGAAGATCAGACCATGGTGCTCGGCGCCCTGGCGGCGCTGCTGAAGCTGGAGCCCGATATCGACGTGGTGGGGCAGGCCCGGGACGGGGCCGAGGCGGCGGAGCTGATCAGCAAACTCAACCCCGATATTCTGCTCACCGACATCGAGATGCCCATGACCACGGGCCTTGAGCTGGCCCAGGAGCTGCAGTCCAACGACGACTGCCGGGTAGTGATTCTCACCACGTTTGGTCGGCCTGGTTATCTGCGCCGCGCGCTGGAGAGCGGCGTTCGGGGTTACCTCCTGAAAGACGCGCCGTCGGAGCGGCTGGCGGATGCGCTGCGCACCGTCCATCGGGGCGGTCGGGTGATCGACCCGGAGCTGGCGGCGCAGGCCTGGACCGAACGGGATCCCCTCACCGACCGGGAGCGGCAAGTGCTGCGGCTGGCAGGGGAGGGCAGCAGCAGCCATGAGATTGCGTCGGAGCTCAGCCTGTCCCGGGGCACGGTTAGAAATTACCTGTCGGAAGCGATCGGCAAACTGGGCGTCACCAACCGGGTAGAAGCCGCGCGGCTGGCCCGGCGCAAAGGCTGGCTGTAGCCCCCGGTCCTCGGGTACCATCCCGCGGCCATGCGCCGCCAAGACTTTCATTTTGACCTGCCCGAGCGCCTGATCGCGCAGCAGCCTGCCGCAAATCGGAGCGCCAGTCGGCTGCTGATGCTGGATCGCAAATCTGGCCGCTGCGTCGACCGCCAGTTTGCTGAGCTGCCGGATCTGCTGGAGCCGGACGATCTGCTGGTGTTCAACGACACCCGGGTGATCAATGCCCGGCTCCGCGGCAACAAAGCCAGCGGGGGGCGTGTGGAGCTGCTGATTGAGCGCATCACCGGTCCCCAGCGCTGCCTGGCGCAGGTGCGCGCCAGCCGGTCCCCCGGCGTTGGCACGGAACTCCTCATTGGCGAGTCCCGGTGGCAGGTTGCCGGCCGCGCCGACAGTTTTTTTGATCTGCAAACCGATACGCCAATTCTCGATCTGCTCGACCGCTACGGCGAGGTTCCTTTGCCGCCCTACATTCGACGTCCGGACGGGCCGCCGCGCAGCGGCGATGCCGACGCTGAACGCTACCAGACCGTCTATGCCCGAAACCCCGGCGCCGTAGCGGCACCCACGGCGGGTCTGCATTTCGACCCGCCACTGCTGGATGCGCTGCGCCGCGGCGGCGTGCAGTTTGGCTATCTCACCCTGCACGTGGGCGCGGGCACCTTTCAGCCGGTACGGGTGGACGACATCAAGACGCACGCCATGCACACCGAGTGGTTCCGCATCGATGACGAGCTGGTGGCACAGATCCGGCAGACGCGAGAACGCGGCGGCCGCGTGATTGCTGTGGGCACTACCAGCCTGCGGGCGCTGGAGTCCGCTTACCGCGACCGGCAGGTGCGGTCGTTTGAAGGGGAAACCGACATCTTTATTTATCCCGGTGTACCGATTCACAGCTGCCAGGGGCTGATCACCAATTTCCACCTGCCGGAATCCACGCTGATGATGCTGGTCAGCGCCATGGCCGGCCACGAAACCATCATGCGAGCCTACGCCCACGCCGTGGCGCAGGAATACCGTTTTTTCAGCTACGGCGACGCCATGCTCATCCGATGAAGTTTGCGCTTCTCGGCCAGGATGGGCAGGCCCGGCGCGGCCAGCTGACGCTGAATCACGGCGTCGTGGATACGCCGGTGTTTATGCCGGTGGGAACCTATGGGTCGGTGAAGGCGATGCTGCCGGAGGCGGTTGCCGACCTTGGCGCGCAGATTGTGCTGGGCAATACGTTTCATCTCCTGCTCCGGCCCGGCCCCGAGGTGATCGAGGCGCACGGGGGGCTGCACGGCTTTATGAACTGGCACCGGCCCATCCTCACCGACTCCGGCGGGTTCCAGGTGTTCAGCCTCGCCAAAAAACGCAAGATCAGCGAAGAGGGCGTTAGGTTTCAGTCGCCGGTGGACGGCAGCACGGTGTTTCTGGGGCCGGAGGAGTCTATGGCCATGCAGCGCACGCTCAACTCGGACATCGTGATGATCTTCGACGAGTGCACCCCATACCCGGCCAGCGAGCGGGAAGCGGCCGAATCCATGCAGCTGTCGCTACGCTGGGCAGAGCGCAGCCGCAAAGCTTTTGAGGGCAATCCCAACGCGCTTTTTGGCATTGTGCAGGGCGGCATGTACGAGCCGCTGCGGGAGCAATCGGCCCGGGCCCTGATCGACATGGACTTTCACGGCTACGCCATCGGGGGCCTGTCGGTGGGCGAACCGGAAGCGGATCGGGACCGGATTTTGACGGCCGTCACTCCCTTGCTGCCGGAGGGCCGGCCCCGCTACCTGATGGGGGTGGGGCGTCCGGAGGACATATTAAGGTCGGTGCAGGCCGGCGTGGACATGTTCGACTGCGTGCTGCCCACGCGTAACGCCCGCAACGGACACCTGTTTACTCGCCATGGTGTGGTGCGGATTCGCAATGCGCCGCATCGGCTGGACACGGGGCCGATCGACCCGGAGTGTGGCTGCTACACGTGCCAGAACTACTCCCGGGCTTATCTCAAGCATCTGGACCGGTGTAACGAGATTCTGGCGTCGCAGCTGATGACGCTGCACAACCTTTACTACTACCAGGAACTGATGGCGGACATCCGCCAGGCCATCGCGGAGGGTCGTCTGGACGACTTTGCTGAGCAGTTCTACGCGCAGCGGTCTGTGACATAATAGGCGGCTGTCCGGGCGCGACGCTGTTGTGATGGCTGAAGGCGCCCCCATATGAACCAAAATAAGACCAAATCGTAGCTTGAGCAGCCCGGTCCGCCGCGTCTGGTCAATCTACCAACAATGTTGCCGTTCGAGAGGGTTTCGCCTGTGGATTTCCTGATCAGCCCCGCCATGGCTCAGTCAGCCGGTGCTCCGCCCGGAGCCGGTATGGCCAACATCATCATGCTGGTGGTGTTTATCGCCATTTTCTATTTCCTGCTTATCCGGCCGCAAATGAAGCGCCAGAAAGAGCACAAAACCATGGTCGAAGGCCTCTCCAAGGGTGATGAAGTGGTCACTGGCGGGGGCGTGCTGGGCAAAATTGTGGACATCGGCGATGCCTTCGTCACCGTAGAGGTGGCGGAGAACACCCGAATCAAGGTCCAAAAACATGCCGTCGGCGGCGTCATGCCCAAGGGCACCATCAAGTCAAGCTGATCTGAGCGGCGTGGCCGCCTAGTCGAGAATCTCCTATGAACCAGTATCCCGCCTGGAAGTACCTCCTGATTGTTGCCATTGTGGTGCTGGGCTTCCTCTACGCCATGCCCAACCTCTACGGGGAGGATCGGGCGCTGCAGGTATCGGCCCTCAGCGGCATCGAAATGTCCGGCGCCGTCCGCGACGACGTCGAAAGCGCCCTGAAGCTGGAAGAAATTGCGGTCAAGTCGGTGGAGCTGAACGAAAACCGCATTCTGGTGCGGCTGGCGGAAGGTGCCGACCAGGAAGAGGCCGCCAATCTGTTAAAGGTCCGCCTCGGCGGCAACTACGTTGTGGCGCCCAATCTGGCACCGGCTACGCCAGGCTGGCTGACCGGTGTCGGCGGCAAACCCATGGTGATGGGGCTCGACCTGCAGGGCGGTGTGCACTTTCTGATGGAAGTGGATATGGAGACCGCGCTGAACCAGGCGCGCCAGCGCTACGTGGAGGACATCCGTGATCTGCTGCGGACCCAGAACATCCGCTACCGCTCCGTCACCGCCACGCCGGACGGCGTGCTGGTGCAGCTGCGCACCGCGGAAGACCGGGAAACGGTTGCCGACCGCCTGTTTAGCGATCTGCCGGAGCTTACCGGCACCAACAGTGAAGGCAGCAACACCTTCAACATCCGCTATGTGATTACCGAAGAAAAGCTGGCCGAGATTGCCAACACGGCGCTGCAGCAGAACATCACCACGCTGCGCAACCGGGTCAACGAGCTGGGTGTCGCGGAGCCCTCGGTGGTGCAGCAGGGCTCCAACCGTATTGTGGTGGAGCTGCCGGGCGTGCAGGACACGGCCCGTGCCAAGCGCATCATCGGCGCCACCGCCACGCTGGAATACCGCGCGGTCTGTATGGGTGAGGACCCGTTTGCCGCGGCCAACTCGGGACTGATTCCGCCGGGCTGCCGACTTTACTACCAGAAAGACAACAGTCCGGTGCTGCTGAACAAGCGCCTGATTGTGTCCGGCGAGCAGCTGATCGACGCGGCCGCCGGCTTTGATCCCACCCAGGGCACGCCGCAGGTGTCGGTCACGCTGAATAACACCGGCGGCAACCGCATGCGGAACTTCACGCTGGAAAACGTCAACAACTCCATGGCGGTGGTTTACGTCGAGCGGAAGAACGTTACCCGGGAAGTGGGGGAGGAGGTCATTACCGAGTCGGAAGTGGTGGAGCGGGTTATCTCCGTGGCCACCATTCAGGAGCCGTTTGGTCGGCGCTTCCGTACCACCGGCCTGGACAGTCCGCAGGAAGCGTCGGAGCTGGCGCTGCTGCTGCGGGCCGGCGCGCTGTCGGCACCGGTGACCATCGTGCAGGAAAGCTTTGTCGGACCGAGCCTTGGGCAGGACAACATCGATAAAGGCTTTAACTCGGTGAAAATCGGGTTCCTGCTGGTGCTGGTGTTCATGGCCCTCTACTACCGGCTGTTTGGGCTGGTGGCAGACCTTGCGCTATTCGCCAACCTGGTGCTCATCGTGGCGCTGCTGTCGCTGCTGGGGGCCACCCTCACGCTACCGGGTATTGCGGGCATCGTGCTCACCGTGGGTATGGCGGTGGATGCCAACGTGCTTATCTTTGAGCGCATTCGCGAGGAATTACGCAACGGCAACACGCCGCAGGCCTCAATACGGGCCGGCTACGACAAAGCGTTTTCCACTATTGCGGATGCCAACGTCACCACGCTGATTGCAGCTATCGTGCTGTTCACCTTCGGCACCGGGCCGATCAAAGGGTTTGCGGTGACGCTGTCCCTCGGCATCGTCACCTCCATGTTCACCGCGATCATGGGCACCCGGGCAGTGGTCAACCTCATCTACGGCAGTCGGGCGCGGGTTAAGTCCCTCGCCATCTGATCCGACAGCGAGCTGAACTGATGGAAATTTTAAAGAAACAAACCAACATCAACTTTATGGGCCAGCGCAAACTCGCCTGGGCCATTTCGCTGATCGTGCTCGCGATCTGTGTGGGTTCGCTGGCGACCCGCGGGCTGAATTTCGGGCTGGATTTCACCGGCGGTACGCTGCTGGAGCTTGAGTATCCGAACGACGTGAACCTGCCCCAGGTGCGCAGCGCGCTGGCCGACGCGGGCTATCCCGACGCGGTGGTGCAGACCTTTGGTGCGCCCAACGACATCGTCGTGCGCCTTGCCACGCTGGCGGAGGCGGACAGCGCCGAGGTGAGCAATCAGGTGGTGGAAACCCTGGAAGCGGCCAGCGGCGAGGAACTGGACCTGCGGCGCGTGGAGTTTGTTGGCCCGCAGGTGGGTGAGGAGCTGGCCGAGAAAGGTGGCCTGGCCATGATCTACGCGCTGATCGGCATCCTGCTCTACATCATCTTTCGGTTTCAGTGGAAATTCTCGGTGGGCGCGGTGCTGGCTTTGGTGCACGACGTGGTGATTGTGGTCGGCATCTTTTCGATCCTGCAGGTGGGTTTCGACCTGACGGTGCTGGCGGCCATCCTGGCGGTGATCGGCTACTCGCTAAACGACACGATCGTGGTCTACGACCGGATCCGCGAGAACTTCCGCACCCTGCGCAAGGGGGAGCCGGTGGATATCTTCAACACCTCTATTAACCAGATGCTCGCCCGTACCCTGATGACCTCGCTGACCACGCTGTTGGTGCTCCTGTCGCTGTTTTTCCTGGGCGGGGAGATCATTCACAGCTTTGCGCTGGCGCTGATCATCGGCGTGATCGTAGGAACCTACTCGTCTATCTACGTGGCGGGCAGTTCGCTGATTCTGCTGAACGTCAACAAGCAGGATCTGATGCCCCCGGTAAAAGAAGGCGCCGAAACCACCGCTCAGCAGCCCTAGTCCGGGTCAGACCGGGGTCTGACCCACGAAAGTGGCAGGCTGGATAACTGGCGTAACCGTCTGATTCCGGTGCCCGTTTGAACCTGACGGCGAACCACATCCGTCGGAAACATCACACCCGCGCTTAGTCCGTTTTGCGGCACCTTCGGGCGTCAGACCCCAAGTGGGTCTGACACGGATCTGAAGCCCTTTTACAACTTTTTGAGGTTGTCGGTGAGGTGGGGGGCTACGGTCTTTTTGAGCTGGCCGGCCAGCTTGAGGTTGCCGGCTACGATGTTGCCCGTCTCCAGGAAGCGGTCGCCGCCGGCGAAATCGGTGCACAATCCGCCGGCTTCCCTTACCAGGAGCGCGCCCGCCGCCATATCCCAGGGCTTCAGGCCAAGCTCCCAGAACCCGTCCACCCGTCCCGCAGCCACGTAGGCCAGGTCCAGGGCGGCAGATCCGGCCCGCCGGACGTCGCCGACCTCCTCAAACACGCTCCGGAACATGGCGAGGTAATCGTCGAGCACCTCCCGCACGCGAAACGGAAAGCCGGTGGCCAGCACCGCGCCGGTGAGCGTATTGCGGTTACTGACCCGAATCCGATGATCGTTGAGGTAGGCGCCTTTGCCCCGGGACGCGGTAAACAGTTCCTCCCGCATGGGGTCGTACACCAGCCCGTGCTCCAGCACACCTTTGACCCGAACCGCGATAGACACGGAGAAGTGGGGAAGGCCCTGGATGTAGTTGCGGGTGCCGTCGAGGGGATCGACGATCCACACCGTCTCGGCATCCTCGGGTCCGATGCGGCCGCCTTCCTCGGCAATGATCGCGTGCTCCGGATAAGCCTTCTGAATCTCAAATATGATCGCTTTCTCCGCCGCGTGATCCGCGGCCGAGACAAAATCGTTGCGCTCCTTTTCCACCACCGACAGCGCGTCGTTGCGGTTGAGCATGCGAATCAGCTCGCGAGCGGCAGCCCGGGCCGCTTTGAGGGCAATGTTGATAGCTGGCTGCATGGGAAGGCCTGAAGCAAACCCGGTATCTTGCACCAGGGCGCCCCAAATTCAACCCCGCTGCACTACAATGCGGCGGCCGTAACCGGGAAGCCCTATGCTCAGCCGAATCCAATTTGTCCTCAGCCACCCGTCCCACCCGGGCAACGTGGGGGCCGCCGCCCGGGCGATGAAAACCATGGGACTCTCGCGCCTGACGCTCATCAATCCAAAAAACTACCCCAGCGCTGACGCCACCGCCCGGGCTTCCGGAGCGCACGATGTGCTGTCGCAAGCGCGTGTGGTCGACAGCCTGGACGAGGCCCTGACCGGTGTACACCTGATTCTCGGCACCAGCGCCCGGCTGCGCCGCATCGCACTGCCTCAGCTTAGCGCCCGGGAAGCGGCGGACCAGGCCGCGGCGAGCGACGACCAAACGCAGATCGCGGTGCTGTTTGGCACAGAGAAGTCGGGTCTGAGCAACGCCGAAATTGATCGCTGCCATGCGCTGCTGAATATTCCGAGCAACCCTGACTACAGCTCATTGAACCTGGGGGCCGCGGTGCAGGTGGTGAGCTATGAACTGCGGGTCGCGGCGCTGCAGCGCGACGGGATGGAACCGGAGCGCATGGCCGAGCATCAGCCGGCGCCGGCGGAGCAGTTGGCAGGTCTGCTGCAGCACCTGGACGACGCGCTGGCGGATTCAGGATTTTACGACGGGAAACAAACCGAAACGCTGAAGGCGCGCGTGCGGCGGATGGCGCAACGCCTGGCGCCCGCGGAGGCGGAGATTCACCTGCTGCGGGGCATGCTTGCCCATAGTCAGCGCAAGCGCGACTGAGAGCCGTCAGGCTTCCTCTGCGGCCTGCATGGCCCAAAGGCCGGCGTAAACGCCACCGGACTCCAGGAGCTGCTGGTGCCGGCCTGATTCCACAACCCGGCCATCCCACAGCACCATAATCTGATCGGCGTGCACCACCGTGGCGAGGCGGTGGGCAATCATCAGGGTGGTGCGGTTTTCTGCGAGCTGCTCCAGCGAATCCAGAATGGTCCGCTCCGTGGCCGAGTCGAGCGAAGAGGTGGCCTCGTCAAAAATCATGATGCGGGGTTGGCGCAGGAGCATCCGGGCAATGGCGATACGCTGCTTTTCCCCGCCGGAGACCTTGAGACCCCGCTCGCCCACCTGCGTGTCGAATCCCTCCGGCAGGTTGTCGATAAAGTCACTGAGATTAGCCAGCTCTGCGGCCTCGCGGATGTCTTCAAGGCTCGCTCCAGGCTGTCCGTAGCCGATGTTGTAGGCGATGGTGTTGTTAAACAGCACCGTGTCCTGCGGCACCATGCCCAGCGCATCGCGCAGGCTTTGCTGAGTGACCTGGCTGATATCCTGGCCGTCGATGCTGATGGTTCCGCTGTCCGGCTCGTAGAGACGAAACAGCAGCCGCACCAGCGTTGATTTGCCCGAGCCGCTGGGGCCCACCACCGCCACGGTCTGGCCTGGCGGCAGGTCGAGGGAAACGTCCTTCAGAATCGGCCGGTCTTCGTGATAACGAAAGCTGACGCCGTCAAGCCGCACCGCGCCCTCGACAACGTCAAGCGGTTCGGCCGTTGGGCTGTCCACGATGGCCGGTGCGCGATGCAAGAGGCTGAAGATCGCTTCGATATCCGCCAGGGCCCGCTTGATTTCCCGATACACAAAGCCGAGGAAGTTCAGCGGCAGAAACAGCTGCATCATGTAGGCGTTCACCATGACCAGGTCGCCGAGGGACAGGTCACCGTCGGCGACGCCGCGGGCGGCCAGCAGCATCAGCGCCGTCATCGATCCCGCCACCACCAGCGCCTGGCCGCCGTTGAGGGCGGCGAGGGACAGACGGTTGCGGCGGCGGGCTTTTTCCCAGCGGGCCAGGGACCCGTCGTATTCGCTGGATTCGAAGGTGGCGTTGCCGAACAGCTTGACCGTCTCAAAGTTGAGCAGGCTGTCCACCGCGCGGGTGTTGGCCGCGTTGTCCGCCGCGTTCATCTCCCGCACAAAGCCGGTGCGCCACTCCGTGGCAATGACGGAAAACGTAATGTAGAGGGACACCGCCACCAGCACGATGGTGGGATAGGTCCAGTCAAAGTTGAAAGCCAGGATGGCCGTAACCAGGCCAATCTCCAGCAGCGTGGGGACGATGTTGAACAGCATGAAGCGCATGAGAAAACTCACGCCGTTGATGCCCCGGTCGATATCCCGGGCCAGGCCGCCGGTACGCCGGGACAGGTGAAACCTGAGGTCCAGCGCGTGCAGATGCTGAAACACCTTAAGGCCAATGCGGCGCATGGCTCGCTCGGTGACGCGGCCAAAAATGGTGTCGCGGATTTCGCCGAAGACGATGGTCGCCAGCCGCAGGGCGCCGTAGCCGAGCAGCAGGGCCACGGGTACCACCACCACCGGGTTGGTGGAGGGGTCCAGCGAGTCCACGATGTGCTTCATGGCGATCGGCAGCAGCACCGTGGCGGCCTTGGCGGCCACCAGGAAGACCATGGCCAGCCCAATGCGCAGGGGAAACTCGGTGAAATACGGAACGAGGCTGAACAGCACTTGCCAGTTGCCGCTGAACCTCTTGTCGGTCTGTCGCTTGTCGCCCCGCACCCCCGCGATATGGGGTCAGCCCGGCTGTTTCAACAGCCTGGCAAAAACGTCGGAGATACCTCGCAGCAACGTTTGATTATCGATCGGCTTGTGCAGCAGCCGGTCGATACCCAGGTTGGCGGCGCTCTGATCGTCGGCAAAATCGCTGTAGGCGGTGAGCATGACGCAGGGCAGTTCCGGCCGCAGCCCCCGCACCCGCTCGATCAGCTCTACGCCGGTCATGCCCGGCATAGTCTGATCCGTCAGCAGCAGATCTACCGACTCAGCATGCTCGGTGAAATACTCAAAGGCAGACTGGCCGGTATGGAACAGATTGACGTTAGCCCCGGAGTAGCGCAGCAGCTCGCGCAGCAGCGCCGCGACCTGGCGGTCGTCGTCCACCACCATAATGGATTTGTTTTCGATGCCCGTGCTTGCCGGCACGGGCGTGGGCGCCGCTTCGGTTTCGCTGGGCTGCACCACCATCTCTTCCGCCGGCGGCAGGAGAATCGTGACGGCGGCACCCTCGTGGTGGGAGCGTTCCACCAAAATGGCGCCAAGGTGCGCTTTGACGATGCCCTGGACCACGGCGAGGCCCATGCCGGTGCCCTGGCTTTCACTTTTGGTGGTGAAAAACGGCTCAAAGACGCGATGGCGAATTTCGGCGCTGATGCCGGGCCCGGCATCCTCAACGGTCAGCGCCACGTACTCCCCGGTGATGCGGCGCAGACTGGCGGCGCACTCAAGATCCGCCACCTGTCGTTTGCTTACCGTGATGCGAATCTGGCCACGCCCGTGCATCGCGTCGCGGGCGTTTAAGCACAGGTTTACGAGGATTCGTTCGAGATTGACGGGGTCCAGTGCCACTCGCAGGTCGGACTGCCCGCATTCATAGTCAAGCGACACCTCCGGCGGCAGCAGGGGTCTGACCATGCGGATAGCCAGGGAGACCGACTGGTCGACGTCCACCACCTCGGTTTCGCTGCGCGGCACCTTGCGACTGACCGTGAGCAGCTGAGAAACCAGTTCCCGGCCGTTCTCGGCGGCAAGGCGAATCGCGTCGACATACTCCTGAAGCTGCGTATCCGGCTTGCTCTTCAGGCCGTGGTGGGCCAGCTCGGCAAATCCCATGATGGTGGCGAGCATATTGTTGAAATCGTGGGCAACGCCGCCGGTAAGGCGGGCCAGGGCGTCCATCTTCTGGCGCTGCAGCATTTCCCGCTCGAGGCGTTCCTGGTGGGTGACGTCTTTGAGTACGCAAACATAATGGCTGGTAGTGCCGTCGGATCCCTTGATGGGATCCATGGCCAGGTCCGCCGAGTACTGGGTGCCGTCGGGGCGCCGGTTGGTCAATCGCGTGCGGCACGCCCGGCGACTCTCGATGCTCCGCAAGATCAGTCGCTTGACGTCGCTGTCGGTGTTGCCCCACTCGAGCGCGGTCATGGTTTTTCCGAGCATCTCTTCCTGGCGATAGCCGGTGATGCGCTCGACCGACGCGTTCATGTACTCGATCGCCAGGTCGTTGGTGTCGACCCGCGCAATCACAACCCCGTCCGCGGTGGCCGCCAGCGCCCGGTCGCGGATTTCCAGATCGCTGCGGGCCTCCAGGCGCGCGGAAATGTCCCGAGAGATGCCGATCACGCCGGTCACCTCGCCGTCGGTGTCGGTGACCGGGGCCCGGGTCACCTCCAGCGTTGCCGGTACGCCGTCGGGCCGGTTGACCGCCACATGAAAGCGGGCCACCTGGTTGCTGCGCATGACCATCTGATCCTGCGCTTCGGTGATGCCGGCCACCGGCTCCGGCAGGAAGTCCCGCGCCCGCAGGCCCGGCAGGGGCCGATCGAGCTGCCAGTAGTCGACAAACGCCTGATTGGCGGTGATAAACCGGCCCCGCGTGTCTTTGTGAAAAATCAGGTCCGGGGAAGCATCCGCGTAGGTCTGGGTGAGGCTCCGGGCCTCCACCAGCTGACCTTCCACCGCCGTTCGCTGGGCCACTTCCCGCTGCAGCTGGCGCTGGGCGAGGGCGCCCCGCAGCGTGTCGGAGAAGCGATCGATCACCGCCTGGAGGCGGTGGATCCACTCGTCCGGCAGCGTGTCGGCATCGGTGCTGTAAAGCTTCAACCAGCCCACCTTGCCGATCGGATAGATCACCTGGATACCCTGCGCGCCGAGCTCCTCCACGGCGACTTCTTCAAACTCGGATGTTCCGCTCCGGACCACCTGCACCTGCCGGCTGCTTGCCCGCCGCACCAGGGGGTGATCCGCCGGGAGTCGCTTCAGGCCATCCCGGGCCAGCGGAAAGCTCGCAAACAGGATGTACTCCGCTTCCGGCGCCGGCTGCGTGGGCTCACGGATCCAGACAGCGGCGTAGGAAAGGCTCAGGCGGCTGACCAGCGACACCAGAAATTGATCGCAGATGGTCCGGGGATCGCCGGACCCATCGATCGCCAGCGAGAGGCCGTAAAGGCCCAGAATCTCCTGTACCCGGCGCTCCGGTGTGATGCCCGACGCACGCCGGTCTTCGCCGCGCCTATGCATGGGGCCACCCCATTGCCAGCGCCCGATGGTGCACGTCGACGTAGCGGCGGCCATCGCTGGCAATCTCGCCCAGACAGACCATACCGACCAGTGGCTCCGGCATCGCCTCACTGACCCGCTTCAGCTCCGCCCCAAAACGCTCATCCCCCAACGCCCGCTGTCGCCCGCGGCAGGCCAGCACCAGCGGCGAGGCGATCGGGGGCGCGGCGGCAGCGGCGGCGATCAGCGCGTCACTTACCGCCAACAGGTCTTCGTCCCGGGCTTCCGCCACGTGTACCACGGCGTTTTCCGGGACGATGCCGGCGACCAGCAGTGAGCCGTCTTTCCGCGCCTCCATGGGAGGGCGCAGGAGGCAGTCGCCGTCGGGTCTCATCTGCAGCGCCAGGGGATAGGTGATGCCCAATTCGGGTTTAAAGCGATGATTCGACTGTTCCACGAGTGGCGCTGGCAAACTGCTCAGGTAGGCCTCAGCAGCCGGTCGCCAGTTGAGCTCAAAGATGCGGCGGCCATCACACTGGGTCGCAATCAGCGGCCCGGAAACGCTGTGCCATCCGTGGGCAATGGCTTCCGACCACTGGCCCGGCATGGTGGCCACAATCGCCTCCACCAGCTGACCATCACAAAACAAAGCATGGGCCCGGTCTTCCATGTGTCGCGCGGCGCCGCCTCCCAGGTAGTGGGAGTGGTGGGCGCGACGATCAAACACTTCTGTCGCGAGGGTCGACGATTCCACCCGGTAGGGCTGGTAGAGCAGGAGCGACAGGCTGTCGGAGGGCAGCTGGCCCACCGGCGGCAGCGGCCGGACCCACCCGGTGCCACCCCGGATTGAGGGGCTGGCGCACAGGTCAATGGGAATGGCCAGCGCTTTGTCAGCGTGGAGCTGGCCGTCAAAAACGATGGAGGTAAAAAATCCCCCAAGCGCAGGAATCTGCTGCTCTTTCAGCGTTGCGGCCAGGTCCGCAAGCTCTACCGGCGCCTCGGCGCCGATCAGCACCAGCAGCGATTGATCCGCCTGGCGCTCTACCCCTGCTAGCTGGTCGCTAAAGTCTTTCGTGCTGTTGGCCGATAACAACACGTGCGTCACCCCCAAAAGTCACTTGAGAGTCTACCAGCCGGCGGCGATTAGGCGGCGATCTGACACAAAGTGGACACAAAGTGTGACGTAGTTGACAAGGACACAGTGTTTAACAGAGCCATCGGCTGTTTAGGCGTAGGATGGCTCTCAAGGATGGAGCGTGTACCCAAGGATCGGAAAGATGCACCAGAATCTAGTTAAAACCGAAGATTTCGGAATAGCCTGGCTTGAAGGCAGTGCCTGCCTCCTGGCCACCGTCTACCCCTCGATGCAGGGCTTTCGAGGCGTCAGCACCTTTTTCTCCAACATGCGCCAGTGCCGCAGCAAAACCCGCGCGGACGCCTGGATTTTGGACGTGCGAAACGCGCGGAAGATTCCCGAAGAGCTTTGGAGCTGGGTTGAATCGTCCTGGTTCCCGCAGCTGGTGGATGAAGGTCTGAAGCGACAGGCGCTGCTGGTGCCGGCTTCCGGCGCAGCCCGTTCCCAGTGGGAACACCTGCAGATCAACGACATGAAGCAGGAGGTACTGGACAGTCTGCCGCTGGCCGTGAGCTGGATCAGCGAAGACCCCAACGCACCGCCGGCGCGTCGCCGCCCGATCCTCACCCAGCTTCGCGCCGCCGGCGTCAGCCGGTAGCTGACCGCCGCCGCCTTGGCGCGGCGCGGGTGGGCCGCAGCAGCGGCTTGAGAAACCGGCCCGTGTGCGATTTGCGGTGCCGGGCAATGTCTTCCGGCGTACCGCAAACCAAAATCTCACCGCCCCCGTCGCCGCCTTCGGGGCCCAGATCAACAATCCAGTCAGCCGTTTTCACCACGTCGAGGTTGTGTTCGATCACGATGATGGTGTTGCCGTGATCGCGCAGCCGGTGCAGCACCTTCAGCAATTGCTCGATATCGTGAAAGTGCAGGCCCGTGGTGGGCTCGTCCAGGATGTACAGGGTTTTGCCCGTGTCCCGTTTGGACAGCTCCTTGGCCAGCTTCACGCGCTGCGCTTCGCCACCTGAGAGCGTGGTGGCGGATTGGCCAAGCTGGATGTAGGAAAGGCCCACGTCCATCAGCGTCTGAAGTTTCCGCGCAATCACCGGAACGGCGCTGAAAAAATTCAGGGCGTCCTCTACCGTCAGCTGCAGCACCTGGTGGATGTTTAATCCCTTGTAGGTGACTTCCAGCGTCTCGCGGTTATAGCGCTGGCCTTTGCACACGTCGCAGGGCACATACACGTCGGGCAGGAAATGCATTTCCACCCGGATCATGCCGTCCCCCTGGCAAGCTTCGCAGCGGCCGCCGCGGACGTTGAAGCTGAAGCGCCCCGGCTTGTAGCCGCGGGAGCGGGCTTCCTGAGTGCCGGCAAACAGCTCGCGGATGGGCGTAAACAGGCCCGCGTAGGTGGCCGGGTTGGAGCGCGGCGTGCGTCCGATCGGGCTTTGGTTGATCTCCACCACCTTGTCGAAATGCTCAATTCCCTCGTGCCCGGCGTGGGGGGCCGGCCGCGCGTTGCTCTTGTTAATCGTGCTTGCGGCGATGCGGTACAGCGTGTCGTTAATCAGCGTGGATTTGCCGGAGCCCGACACGCCGGTCACGCAGGTCAGCAGCCCCACGGGAATCGACACATCCACCTTCTTCAGATTGTTGCCCTCGGCGCCAAGCACCCGCAGTTCGCGCTCGTCGTCGTAGGGCGTGCGCTCCGCCGGCACCTCGATGGCGCGCTGGCCGCTGAGAAACTGCCCGGTAACCGACTCAGCGCAGGCTTCGATCGCATCCGGGTCGCCCTCGGCCACAATCTTGCCGCCGTGGACGCCGGCGCCGGGCCCGATGTCTACCACGTGGTCCGCGCAGCGGATCGCCTCCTCGTCGTGTTCCACCACAATCACGGTGTTGCCCAGATCCCGTAGCCGATACAGGGTTTTGAGCAGCCGCTCGTTGTCCCGCTGGTGCAGGCCGATGCTGGGCTCGTCCAGCACATACATCACGCCGACCAGGCCGGCGCCGATCTGACTCGCGAGGCGAATACGCTGGGCCTCACCGCCGGACAGCGTGTCGGCCTGGCGCTCGAGGGTTAGGTAATCGAGGCCCACGTTCACCAGAAACGAAAGGCGTTCGCGGATTTCCTTCACAATTTTGCTGGCAATCTCACCCCGCCAGCCATCCAGCTTGAGCTTTTCGAAGCGGTCCAGCGCCTGCCCGACGGGCAGCCGGGTCATGGTCGGGAGGTTGTCTTTGCCCACAAACACGTGCCGCGCGCCGCGGTTGAGCCGCTGGCCTTCGCAGTCGGGACAGACCTTTTCACTGATATAGCGGGACAGTTCCTCCCGCACCATCGCCGATTCGGTTTCCCGGTAGCGCCGCTCGAGGTTGGGGATGATGCCCTCGAAGCGATGCTGGCGCTCCCAGCGGTCGCCGCCCTCGTTGACGTAGGAGAACTTGATCTTCTGGGTGCCGGAGCCGTACAGCACGGTCTTTCGCACCGACGGCGGGAGGTCCTCAAAAGCCGTCTCGATATCAAACTTGTAGTGTTTGGCCAGCGACTTGATGAGCTGAAAGTAGTAAGCGTTGCGCCGATCCCAGCCGCGCACGGCGCCGGCGGCCAGGCTGCGTTCCGGATGACCTACCACCCGGTCTGGATCAAACACCTGGATTATCCCCAGGCCATCGCAACGGCTGCAGGCGCCCGTGGGGTTATTAAACGAAAACAGCCGGGGCTCCAGCTCCGGCAGGCTGTAGCCGCAAACGGGGCAGGAAAACTGGGAGGAAAAGACCAGCTCCGGGCCGTCGTCGTCCATGCCGATCACCCGGGCGACGCCGCCGGCCTGGTTTAGCGCGGTTTCGAACGACTCCGCCAGGCGCTGTTTCAGATCGTCCCGCACCTTGAAGCGATCGACGACGGCCTCGATGGTGTGTTTTACCCGCAGCTTCAGCTCCGGCACGTCGTCCAGCTCGTACACCGCGCCGTCCACCCGCACCCGCACAAATCCCTGCGCCCGCAGGTCGTCAAACACCTGGGCGTGCTCGCCCTTGCGCTCTTTCACCACCGGCGCCAGCAGCATCAGCCGCGTGCCCTCCGGCAGCGCCAGCACCTGGTCCACCATCTGGCTGACCGTTTGCGCGTCCAGCACCTCGTCATGGTCCGGGCAGCGCGGGATACCCACCCGGGCAAACAGCAGCCGCAGGTAATCGTAGATCTCGGTGATGGTGCCCACGGTGGAGCGGGGATTGTGGCTGGTGGACTTCTGCTCGATGGAAATGGCCGGCGACAGCCCCTCGATATGGTCCACGTCGGGTTTTTCCATCATGGACAGAAACTGTCGGGCGTAGGCGGACAGGGACTCGACATAGCGCCGCTGGCCCTCCGCGTAGATCGTATCGAAGGCCAGCGACGACTTGCCGGAGCCGGAAAGCCCGGTGACAACGATCAGCTGATCGCGGGGCAGATCGAGGTCAATATCCGCCAGATTGTGGGTTCGCGCGCCGCGAATCGAGATGCTGTCCATGGATGGGTCGAATGAGGGGAAAACACACCAATATACGGTGGAACGTGACGGCGGCGCAAAGTTGGAGTGCACAGGCCCAGGGCGGCGAAAATGGGACATGACAGACGTTGACGGGCGCCAGGCCTTTCGGTAGCATTCCCGCTCTTTTGTGGCCCGTTTTTTGGAGCACGAGCATGTACGCTGTATTTGCCACCGGCGGTAAGCAATACCGCGCGGCGCCTGGGGATCGCATCCGGGTGGAAAAACTGGACGCCGAGGAAGGCGCCCAGATCGAATTGGACCAGGTCATGCTGGTGTCGGACGGCGACCAGGTCACCGTGGGTGAGCCGCTGGTCGACGGCCAGGTTGTTACCGCCACCGTGGTCAGCCACGGTCGGGGTGACAAGATCAAGATCGTGAAATTCCGGCGCCGCAAGCACTCCCGGAAGCAAATGGGCCATCGTCAGGCCTACACCGAGATCGAAATTGTCGGCGTCGGCGGCGCGGGCAAAGCCGCGCCCAAGGCCAAGGCCAAGCCAAAGGCAGCGCCCAAGCCGAAAAAAGAAGAAGCTCAGCCCGCTGCGGATGAGGCGCCTGCGCTCAAGTTTCTGGACGCGCCGGACGGCGAGGCCGATGATCTGCAGCGCATTTCCGGGGTGGGCCCGGTGCTCGAGCGCAAGCTGAATGCGCTGGGCATCTACCACTACCGGCAGATTGCGGCGTTCACCGAAGAAGAGATCGCCCAGGTCGACGAGGTGCTGAACTTCAAAGGCCGCATCGAGCGGGATAACTGGCTGGCCCAGGCGGCCGAGCTGGATCAGGGCAAAGAAGAGGACTGATTCATGGCACATAAGAAAGCAGGCGGTAGTACCCGTAACGGCCGCGATTCCAATCCTAAGTTTCTTGGCGTCAAGCGCTTCGGCGGTGAAGCCGTGCGCGCCGGCAACATCATCGTGCGCCAGCGCGGCACACGGTTTCACGCCGGAGAGAACGTGGGACTTGGTCGCGACCACACCCTGTTTGCGCTGGTCGACGGCACCGTGAGCTTCACGCAGCGGGGCCCGAAGAACCGCAAGTTCGTCATCGTTGAGCCCGCTGAGGGCTGAGCGCACGCCGTTTGCCCCGGGATCACCCGGCGGCGGACACGTTTTTGACAGACGCGGGCCACGGCCCGCGTTTGTTGTTTGGGGGCCATGATGAAGTTTGTCGATGAGGCCAGAATCACGGTTTTTGCCGGCGGTGGGGGCCATGGATGCCTGAGCTTTCGCCGGGAGAAATACGTGCCCCGGGGTGGGCCCGACGGCGGTGATGGCGGACGCGGCGGCAGCGTGCTGCTGGTGGCGGATGAACGGCTCAACACGCTGGTGGACTTTCGTCACCAGCGACATTTCAAAGCCCAGCGCGGTACCGATGGGGCGGGCAAAAACCGCACCGGTGCGAGCGGCGAGGATCTGCACATTCCCGTGCCGGTGGGCACGCTGGTGCGCGTGGTGGAGACCGATGAGCTGATCGGCGATCTCACCGGCGACGGCCAGACGCTGCTGGTGGCGCAGGGCGGCGACGGTGGCAAGGGCAACGCCCGCTTCAAGTCGTCCACCAACCGCGCGCCACGCAAAACCACCAACGGCTTTCCCGGCGAAGAGCGGGAGCTGCGGCTCGAGCTCAAGCTGCTGGCGGACGTGGGTCTCGTAGGTTTCCCCAACGCGGGAAAATCCACGCTCGTGCGGGCCGTCTCGGCGGCAACGCCCAAAGTGGCGGACTACCCCTTTACGACGCTCTATCCCAGCCTGGGCGTGGTCAGCATGGAAGCCGGCCGCAGCTTTGTGGTGGCTGATGTTCCCGGCCTGATTGAGGGCGCCGCGGACGGGGCCGGGCTGGGGATCCGTTTTCTGAAACACATTCAGCGAACCCGCCTGCTATGGCACCTGGTGGACCTGGCGCCGATTGACGACAGCGACCCGGTGGCGCAGGTGCGGCAGATCGAACAGGAGCTTTCGAAGTTTGATCAGCGCCTGGATGACCTGCCGCGCTGGCTGGTGTTAACCAAAAGCGATCTGATTGGCGAAGAAGAAGCGGAGCAGCGTGCCGGAGCGGTGATTGCTGAGCTTGGGTGGCAGGGTCCTGCCTATCGGGTTTCCGCTGTTGCGGGGATGGGGCTTGAGCCGCTCAAGGGCGACACCATGGCCGCCCTGGAGGCACTGACGGAGGAAGCGGCCGACGAGGCGGCCGTCTCCGCAGACGATCAGGCGATCGACTGAATGGCTTTGTTCAGACGGCTCTTGTGTCGAGCAGCTTTGTTCTTGTGAATCAGGCCCTTAGCCGACACCTTGTCGATAACCGGCACGGCGGCGCGGTAGGCGGCGGTGGCGGCCTCACGATCGCCGGCTTCCACGGCGGCCAGAACTTTCTTCATGGCGGTGCGAAAGTTGGACTTGATCGAGGCGTTGTGAATCCGCCGTTTGTTGGCCTGGCGGATGCGCTTGCGGGCGGATACTGAGTGCGCCACGGTGATAACTCCGAATCAAAAAAAGCGCGCTAGTATGCCGGTGTCCGGGGGGCCGGTCAACCGGCGTCCGGAGTCTTTTTGCCGATGAAGCTGCTGCGCGCCACCGGCGTGGTGAGTCTGATGACTCTGCTGTCGCGGATCTTAGGATTTGTGCGGGACGTGGTGCTCGCCCGGGCCTTTGGCGCCAGCGTGGCCACCGACGCCTTCTACGTGGCGCTGCGCATCCCCAATCTACTGCGACGCATGTTTGCCGAGGGCGCTTTTTCGCTGGCGTTTGTGCCGGTTTTTGCCGAATACCGCCAGCAGCGCAGTCGGAAGGAGCTGAAGGCGCTGGTGGACGCGGTGGCTGGGAGCCTGGCCGCCGTGCTGCTGGTCATTGTGGGCGTCGGCATGTTGGCGGCACCCCTGTTTGTCGGGCTGTTTGCGCCTGGGTTTCTCGACAAGCCGCAGCAGTTTGCCCTGGCCACCGACATGCTGCGCATCACTTTTCCCTACGCGCTGGCGATCTGCCTGACGGCGCTGGCCGGCGGCATTCTTAACAGCTTCGAGCGGTTTGCGGTACCCGCGTTTACACCGGTGCTGCTGAATGTGGCTCTGATCGCGGCCGCGGTGGGCCTGGCGCCGCGGATGGAAACGCCCATCAAAGCGCTGGCCTACGGCGTGGTGTTGGCGGGGTTTGTGCAGCTGGCGTTTCAGATCCCGTCTCTCCTGCGGCTTGGGCTGCTCCCGCGACCCCGGATCAACTTCCGCCACGAAGGCGTGCAGCGCATTCGCAAGCTCATGCTGCCCGCGCTGTTTGGCTCATCGGTGGCGCAGATCAACATTATGGTGGACACGCTGATCGCGTCGCTGATCTCGGTCGGTAGCATCACCTGGCTTTACTACTCAGACCGGCTGCTGGAGTTTCCTCTCGGCCTGTTCGGCATCGCCCTGGCGACGGTGATTCTGCCCGGCCTGTCCCGGCTGCACGCCGACGGCAAGGTGGACGATTTTTCCGCCACGGTGGACTGGGGCCTGCGGCTGGGCCTGGTTATCGGTCTGCCTGCGGCGCTGGGTCTGGCGCTGCTGTCCGTGCCGCTGGTGGCCACGCTGTTCAACTACGGCAGCTTCTCCGGCAGCGACGTGACCCATACCGCCGCCAGCGTGGCGGCCTACGCGCTGGGGTTGCCCGCGTTTATTGCGATCAAAGTATTGGCACCGGCGTTCTACGCCCGGCAGGATACCCGCACCCCGGTGCGGATTGCGGTGCTCGCCATGGTGTCCAACATGCTGCTCAACGTGCTGTTTGTCTGGCTGCTGCTGCGCTGGCCGGTGGCGCCGCCCCACGCGGGGCTGGCGGCGGCCAGTTCCGCCGCGGCCTACCTCAATGCCGGTCTGCTCTATCGGCGCCTGCGCCAGGCCGGCGCCCTGCGTCACGGCACCACCTGGCGGGCCAGCCTGGCGGCCGCCCTGATCGGGTGCGCGCTGATTGCTGCGCTGGTGCTGTATTTTCGCCCGGACAACGCCGCCTGGCTGTCGGCCGGCCTCACCGACCGGGTGCAGTGGCTCGCGCTGCTGGTGTTGGGCGGGGTGGGTGTCTACGGCCTTGCGGCGGCCGTTTTTCGCCTGCCCCTGAGCGTGGAAAAAGGCGCACCATCGCCCCCCTAGCCAGCCGGAAAAATCGGGGGTCGTGTTTGCCCGGACCCCTGGCTATACTCCGTCCTCTTTACCCTTAGACCCTCCGTTCGGGAACCCCACCGCTTGCAGCTTTTTCGTGACCTGGATGTCCGCGGCCGATTCGTCCAGGGCAGCGTCGCCACCATCGGCAATTTTGACGGCATTCACCTGGGCCACCAGGCGTTGCTGGATACCGTGCGTGAGAATGCGCGGGCGCGTGATCTGGCAGGCGTGGTGGTCACATTTGATCCGCTGGCCCGGGAGTATTTTGCGCCGGACGCCGCGCCTGGGCGCATCTACAACACGTCCCAGCGGCTGCGCCACCTGGCGCGGGAGCGCCTCACTGCCACCTGGCTGATGCGTTTCAACCGCACCCTGGCGGACCTTACCCCGGGGGCTTTTGTGGAACTGCTGCGCCGCGGCATCAACCCGCAGATTATTGTGGTGGGACAAGGCTTCCGTTTTGGCCGGGATCGGGCCGGCGACATTGAAACGCTCACCGCCGGCGGCGAGGTGCAGGTGATTGCGGTACCGCCGGTACTGCTGGGCGATGAGCGCGTGAGCAGCACCCGCATTCGCCAGGTGCTGGCCGCCGGTGATCTTAAGGGTGCGGAGCGCCTCCTGGGGCGACCTTTTAATATGTATGGCCGAGTGGTGCGCGGTCAGGCGCTGGGGCGGACCCTCGGGTTTCCCACCGCCAATATTCGCCTGCACCGGCGGGCGACCCCCATCAGCGGCATTTTTGCGGTGCGGGTTACCGGCGCCGGACTAACGCAGTGGCCCGGCGTTGCCAGCATCGGTACCCGGCCCACCGTCGGCGGCAAAGAAACGCTGCTGGAGGTGTTTCTGTTTGACTTCAGCGCCGACCTCTACGGGAACCACCTCGAGGTGGAGTTTGTCGCCCGACTGCGCGACGAAGAAAAATTCGACAGCCTGGACGCGATGACGGTGCAGATGCTGAAGGACGCCGAGCGGGCCCGGGCACTGCTCGATGAAAACCAACAAGAAAAGACCTGATCGATAGCACCGTGAGTAACGACTACAAAGCCACCCTGAATCTGCCCAAAACCAGCTTTCCCATGAAAGGCAATCTGGCCCAGCGCGAGCCCCAGATGCTGGCCGCCTGGGAGAAAGAAAAGCGATTTGAAAAGATCCAGGCGCACACCGCCCAGCGGGATGAAACCTGGGTGCTGCACGATGGCCCGCCCTATGCCAACGGTGCCATCCATCTCGGCCACGCGGTCAACAAAATTCTGAAAGACATGATCGTGAAGTCGCGCATGCTCGACGGCTACCACTCGCCCTACGTGCCGGGCTGGGACTGCCACGGTCTGCCGATTGAGCACCAGGTAGAAAAGAAGGTGGGCAAGGTGGGCCAGAAGGTCGACGCCACCGAGTTCCGCCGCCGCTGCCGCGAGTACGCCCGCAAGCAGATCGATATCCAGCGCGAGGGCTTTAAGCGCCTGGGCGTGCTGGGCTACTGGGATAAGCCTTATCAGACCCTGGACTTTCGCTACGAGGCAGACATGCTGCGGGCCCTGTCGCAGATTGTGGAGCAGGGGCATCTGATCCGCGGCGCCAAGCCGGTGCACTGGTGTTTTGACTGCGGCTCGGCGCTGGCGGAAGCGGAGATTGAGTACCAGGACAAGGTATCGCCGGCCATCGATGTGCCCTTCGACGCGGTAGCGCCGGCCGACCTGACGAAAAAAATGGGCTATGCCCACCAGGGCGAACGGGTGAGCGTGGTGATCTGGACCACCACCCCCTGGACGCTGCCGGCAAACCAGGCCGTCAGCCTGCATCCGGAGCTGAACTATCAGCTCGTGCGCTTAACCGACGATCACCTGATCGTGCTGGTGGAAGAGCTGGTGAGCGAGTGTCTGAAGCGCTATGCCGTAGACGGCGCCGGCGAAGTACTGGGCAGCGCCCAAGGTCAGGCGCTGGAACTGCTGAAGGTGAAGCATCCGTTTGATGACCGGGACGTGCCGCTCATTTTGGGTGAACACGTGACCGTTGAGGCCGGCACCGGGGCGGTGCACACGGCGCCGGGGCACGGTCAGGAAGACTTTGACGTCGGCGCGCGCTACGACCTGCCGGTGGTTAATCCGGTGGGTGACAACGGCCTGTTCGTCGAGGGCACCAACCTGTTTGAAGACCAGCACGTCTGGAAGGCTAGCAACGCCATCATCGAAGTGCTGCGCGAGCGCGGTACGCTCCTCAAAGCCGAAGACTTCGGCCACAGCTATCCTCACTGCTGGCGGCACAAATCACCCACGGCATTCCGGGTGACGCCCCAGTGGTTTATCTCCATGGAAAAGCAGTCGCTGCGCAAAAAGGCGCTGGAAGCAATCGGCGGCGTCCGCTGGGTGCCGGACTGGGGTGAGGCGCGCATCTACGGCATGATCGAAAACCGCCCGGACTGGTGCATTTCCCGCCAGCGCACCTGGGGCGTACCGATTGCGCTGTTTGCGCACGTGGAAACCGGGGCGCCGCATCCGGACAGCGTACGGCTGATGCGCGAGGTGGCGGATCGGATCGAGCAGGAGGGCATCGACGTCTGGTACACGCTGGACCCGGCGGAGCTGCTCGGCGATGAGGCGGCGGACTACGAGAAGGTGACCGACATCCTCGACGTATGGTTCGACTCCGGCTCGTCCCACTACTGCGTACTCGCTCAGCGCGAGGGGCTCCCGGAGGTTGCCGACATGTATCTGGAAGGCTCGGATCAGCACCGGGGCTGGTTTCATTCATCATTGCTCACCAGCGTGGCGATGCACGAACGGGCGCCTTACCGGCAGGTGCTGACGCATGGGTTTACCGTGGATCAGGACGGTCGCAAGATGAGCAAATCGCTGGGGAACGTGATTCTGCCCCAGACCGTGATGAAGACGCTCGGCGCGGACATCTTGCGCCTCTGGGTAGCCGCTGCGGACTACCGCTACGAAATGTCCGTGTCGGATGAGATCCTGAAGCGGGTCTCCGACTCCTATCGGCGCATTCGCAACACCGCCCGCTATCTGCTCGGCAATCTGAATGGCTTTCATCCGGCCACCGATCTGCTGCCGGCCGCCGACTGCCTGGCGCTCGACCGCTGGGCCATCAGCCGCACGGCGGCGCTGCAGGCGGAAGTGATCAGCGCCTACGGCGATTACCAGTACCACCACATCTTTCAGAAGATCCATCACTTCTGTTCCGTGGAGATGGGGGCGTTTTACCTCGATGTAATCAAGGACCGCCTCTACACCACGCAGACCGACAGTCGCGCCCGGCGCTCAGCCCAGACCGCCATGCACCACATTCTGGAGGCCATGGTGCGCTGGCTGGCCCCGATTGTCAGTTTCACCGCCGAGGAGATCTGGACGGAGATGCCCGGAGAGCGGGAAAACAGCGTGTTTATGGCCACCTGGTACGGCGGCCTCACGGCGCAGGCGGAGGACGAGACCTACCACAGCGAATTCTGGGCGCAGGTGCTGGCGGTGCGCGAAGCGGTGAGCCGGGAGTTGGAGGGGCTGCGGCGCAGCGGCGATATCGGTGCCTCGCTGGATGCCGAGGTGCTTGTCTACCTGCCCGAACCGCTGTACCAGACGCTGCTGCCCATCGACAATGAGCTGCGGTTTGTATTGATTACTTCCAAGGCCGAGTTCTTGCCGCTGGATGAGCAGCCGGACGATGCGATTGCCGGCACCGTGGGGGATCACGCTATAGGCATCAAGGTTTACCGTTCGCCGCACGAAAAATGCGAACGCTGCTGGCATCGTCGCGCTGACCTCGGCATGGCGCCGGGCCACCCGGCGCTCTGCGGGCGCTGCGTGGTAAACGTGGTCGGGCGGGGCGAGACCCGCCACTTCGCGTGAGTCAGCGGCAATGAGAAAAGATCACGCGCTACCCTGGCTGTCCCTTGCCGCAGTCATCATCGTGGCGGACCAGGCCACCAAATGGCTGGCGATCGAGCATCTGGATTACGCGCGCAGCGTGGCAGTGTTTCCCGGTCTCAACTGGACCCTGCTGCACAACTACGGCGCGGCCTTCAGCTTTCTCAACTTTCCCGGCGGCAGCCAGCGCTGGCTGTTTACCGGCCTGGCGCTGGTGATCAGCGTGGTGCTGCTCGTGTGGCTGTCGCGGACGGCCCGGTCCGACTGGCGCACGGCGGCACCCCTGGCGCTGATTGTCGGCGGTGCGATCGGCAACGTGATCGACCGTTTGCGCCTGGGCTACGTGATTGATTTTGTCGACGTCTACTACCGGTCCTGGCACTGGCCGGCCTTCAATATTGCCGATTCGGCGATCACCGTGGCCGCGGTGCTCCTGCTGCTTTACGGCTGGCGCAACGAGGAAGATGAGGAAAACCCGGCGAAATCCCGTTAAGAAAATGTGATGAGCCTCACACATTGCTCGCAAAAACAGCCATTTGCGTGAGAAATGTACTTAACTTCCTAGCTTCCTTAGGTACACTGGTTCTCGTAGAACTGGGGAAACTCCACCTTTGAGCGAGAACGACGGCAAGCCTTCGGGGATATCCAGCCTGCGCAGTATCAATGCGAAGGTGGCGGTGTTTGCCCTGCTCGCAACCCTGATTCCGTCGGTGGTGCTCAGTCTGCTGCACTACCAAAACAATGAGCGGCTGCTGGAAGACAAGATCAGCCAGGGGCTGCAGATGACCACGGACGGTCTGGCCCGCAATATCAGCCAGTGGCTGGAAGACCGGCGGGACGAGCTGTCGGTGTTTGGCACCACGTATCTCGTGCTGGAAAACCTCCAGCCGGCTATGAACGGCGACGTGGGCGCCCAATCGGAGATTGTGACCTACCTGCACAGCGTGCTGCGCCGGTCACCCAACCTCGGCGGCCTGGCTATCATCGACCGGTCCGGTCAGCTGATTGTGTCCACCGACACCATGAACTGGGGCCTGCCCGACGGCTGGCGGGACGCGGGCAGCCTTGACGACCTCCCGATGCAGCACCTGGTGGACGACGTGGGCAGCAGCCTGCTGGTGGGGGTGCAGCTCACCGGCTACGACGGCGAGATGGTGGGCTTCCTGGCGGGGCGGGTTCATCTGCGCCAGGTGGCAGATCTTTTGTCGCGCACCGCAGCCAGCACGGGCGAGGCGGTTTACCTGATTGATGACGCGGCCGCCGTGATCGTCAACAGCGATGACCAGCACGAACAGGGGAGCCGCCAGGTGGGCATGGAGCTGCTGCAGCGCATGCGCCAGGGCGAGATGGTTAACCACTGGCACGAGGACGGCACCCAGGTGGTGGCGCGGGTGAGCGCGCTCAACAGCAGCAACTGGTTTGCGATGGCTGAGCGGCAGGCCGACGAGGCCTACGCCGATATCACCAGCCTGCAGCGCCTGACGGTGATTATCACGCTGTCCCTGATGGTAGTAATGGGATTTCTCGCCTACCTGTTCAGCACTCGAACCCTCGCGCCCCTGAAGCGCCTGACCGCCGGCGCCAGCCGCGTGGCCGCCGGCGAACTGGACGTGCGGGTGAAGGTGCGGGGTAACGATGAGATTGCGTACCTGACCCGCGTGTTCAACGACATGGTAGAACGCGTTGAGGTGGGCCGCCGGCAGGTGGAAAAGGCCGCCGACAAGCTGCGGGCACAAAACCGCAGCCTACAGGTGCTGTCCAACACCGACCCGCTGACTGGCCTTTACAACCGCCAGCACCTGAGCGCCCGGCTGGAGCGCCTGGTGGAGGCCAGCGAACGGGCCCGGCTGCCGTTTGCCATCCTGATGCTCGACCTGGATCGGTTTAAAGCCCTGAACGATAAATACGGTCACGTAGCCGGCGACCGGGCGATTAAGCTGATCGCGGAGCACATCCGCGACACGCTGCGCAAAAGCGACTACGCGGCGCGCTACGGCGGTGAGGAGTTTGTGGTGCTGCTGCCGAAGGTGGACGGGGCGCGGGCCCTGGAACTCGCCGAACGGCTGCGCCTGGCGGTGGCGTCGACCCCGCTGCGGTTTGATGAACACGAGCTGCACGTTACCACCAGTATCGGTGTGGCGGCCTTCCCGGAGCACGGGAGGGAGAGTGAGCTGCTGATCCGACGGGCTGATGAAGCGCTGTATGACGCCAAAGCCAAAGGCCGGAACGCCACCGTGCTGGCGCGGGGTCCCGACCTTAAGGTGATTCCGGCGGAAGCGGATCAGTCTGGCTGAGCAGCGGCTGAAACACCCAGCCGTCTTCACCGCTTTCCAAACGCACCCGAACCCACGCACCGCTGTAGGCGTAAGCCTCGACCGCCGTGTCGCGTTCGAGCACGGTGATCACGTCAAACTCAAGCCCCGGCCCTTCGCGCATATTGCTCTTGCGCGTCACCCACATGGCGATGGGGTCCGCAAACGCCTCTGCGTTTTCCCCGGGCGACGTGGCAGACGCGGCTTCCTGCAGCGCCGCGATGCCGCGCTTGGCCTGATTGCTGAGGTATAGGGCGCCGCCGTAGTTGCGGCTGTCAAAGGCGTTCGAGGCTTCCGCCAGCAGATTACGAATTTTGGCTTCGCTGGCCGGGTCATTGCTGGCCAGCGTGCCCAGGGCGATTTCCGCCTCGGCAATATTGGAGGCCGCGTCCGCCTGGCTGACGCTGCCCTGTAGCTTGGCCTGGGTGCGCACCACCTCGGCGATAGCGTCGTCGGCGGCCAGCCGCGCTTCCTCCGCCTGCACCTGCACGCGGGTGAGCTGGGCCGTCGCAGCGAGCTGGCGAACCTCGGAGGCGGCCAGCTCCTCGCGCAGCTGCCGCAGCTCAAAAGCCTGCTCCGCCACCTGTTGCTCCAGTTCGGCAACCTTGGCTTCGGCGTCGGTGAGTTTCTGGGTGAATACGGGGTCGGGCTCAGGCGCAGGCGCCGCTTCTTCCACACCGGTCTCCGGCTGGAGCGACGCGCACCCTGACAGCACGGCAACAATTGCCAGCCCCCCAGCTGTTGATCTGAACATACCCCTCATGTCACAGAAAGGATAACGTGCTCGTTTCGGCGAGTCACGAAGCGGGAACAAAGCCAGATGAAGACCATTGGGCTGATCGGCGGCATCAGCTGGGAGAGCACGGCCGTTTACTACCGGCTGCTGAATGAGATGACGCGGGACCGGCTGGGCGGCTTCAGCTCCGCTCAGGTGCTGCTCCATTCCATCAATTTTGCGGAGCTGGAACCGCATCAGGTGGCCGGCGACTGGGATGCGGCGGCGGAGATTATGGTGGACGCGGCGCGCAGGCTGGAGCAGGGCGGGGCGGAGTGCCTCTTGATCGGCGCCAATACCATGCACCTGGTGGCGCCGCAGGTAGCCAGCGCCGTGGCGATTCCGGTGCTGCACATCGTGGACGCGACCGGCCGGGCACTGGCTGACGCGGGCGTCAAAAGCCCACTGCTGCTCGCGACGCGCTACACCATGGAGAAGCCGTTCTACCGGGAGAAGCTGAAGCAGGATTACGGCATCGAGCCCATGATCCCTGGCGATGCGGACCGCGACGAGGTGCACCGGGTGATTTATGAGGAGCTGTGCCAGGGCGTAATCTGCGATTCTTCCCGTGAAAGCTACCTGGAGATCATCAAAAAGTCGGTGGCGGACGGTGCCGACGGCGTGATCTTTGGGTGCACGGAGGTAGGCCTGTTGCTCAGCGTGGACGACCCTCCGGTACCGGCCTTCGACACCACCGGCTTGCACGCCCAAATGGCGCTGGATTTTGCCCTAAACTGAGCGGACAAAAATTGACCGCCCGGGTTGTCACTCCCGCCGGCCCGGACGTATACTTCGCACCCCACCCGGCGCCGGTGTAGCTCAGTTGGTAGAGCAACGCATTCGTAATGCGTAGGTCCGCAGTTCGAGTCTGCGCACCGGCACCAGTTACTCAACGTCCGTTCTTGGCACATAAGTAACACTTTATTCCGAGCACATGGCCAACACATTGGGTCCTTGGTATGTGCTCGTGTTCCTAAAAGTTTTTAGACCTGGCACTTGGTCCTGGCCCTGGCCCTTAACTTTCTTCCCGGTTACCGAGCGAGTGAGTCCCGCCTCGGGTGCCGCGGAGTCTACCGCTATTCGCGAACATCCGAATTCGTTGACGGCCAGGATATCCACACCGCCAGAACGAAAAAAATTACGAATACAATGGTCATGGATCCAGGGACGATGTAGGCGCCATAGGGGCTCGGTATCATCTTGATCAACGGGCTTGTCAACGGCACCAGAAATGGCGAAACGATAGCCATCCAACGCGCATACCGTGTTTTCCCAGAGAGGATGAGAACGATAGTCCAAAGCGACGCAAGGGTCAGCGGAACACCGATAATACTCAAAGCACTATCGTGAACCTGCATGAGTTGCTCAGACAGAAGGCTGAAGGGGTCAGACAACTTTTTCTACGTATGTCCCGAGCAGCGAAGTGTCCGCACCGCCACCATCAAAAAAACCCTGGTGCAGCCAGAGCCACACCAGGGTTTCACAAACGATGTTTCTCCGAGTTGTTTAGAACTCGTAGCGCAATCCGATACGCATTGTCCAAAGCGACGTCTGGCCATTACGCTGCTCGGCCTGCCCCAGCGCCTGCTGCTCGGCCGTCACGCCGTAAGGGAATGAGGGCTGCTCGAGGATGCCCCAGTCGTCGTTCAGCAGGTTCGTCAGATTGTCGATGACGAAGAACACGCTGCCTCGGTGTTCCGGGCTAAACCCTGGAATTTCCTGGGAGATCCGAAAGTCGATCTTGCTGAACGATGAGCCTTCTTCGCTGTTACGCGTTCCACCGATTGGCAACACGTTCTGCTCG
>JBCCVP010000014.1:0-57931 GCA_039195135.1 Pseudomonadota bacterium
GCCGAGGAATCCAGAAAGCGCCGCGAGGCGTTTAAGGAGAAGATGCGGTCCTACGGGGATGAGGCCGAGGCTCAATCCGAGGATGGCGCCGGCGACTCCGAAGCGGCCGCGGCGGCGGGCGAGTCAGCCGGGGACGGTTGATGGCTTTATAGGCCTCGCTGATCGACTAGCCGATTCCGTTGGCGAAAACGTGGACCGGCGGCGGAACCAACAAAGGCCCCAAGGACTGTCAGAGTTGGCATGCGCGGCTCGTATACGGTCAGGGCGGCGCTTCGCAGCCTGCAGCCTCTTTGCCTACTTCCTGTATTCGTCGGTTCTCAACATCTGCGGGCGGAAAGACGGGGCTGCCGTCCTCGCGGTAAATGGCTTCCTGGATGGCCAGACCGCAAGGCGTCAGGCGGTAAGTCATCGCCGGGCTGACTTTCCCGCCGAACGCCGGGCTGCTGTAGCTGCAGCGCTGGCGCTCAACCCGGCCCACGTAGGCGCCGTCAGCAGCGGTCCACTCAAACCGGCAGCTGTCGGGAAACTTGAGAAGGTCTTCCTCCGTGAGCTGGGTCAGCTTCAGCGCCATGTCCCAGTTGCTGTCCAGCGTGACGCCGCTCTTGAGGACTACGGTGGACCGCATCGTCTGGTCGGCTCTATCAAAAGCATAGAACTTACGCTGCGCCGCCGGGCCGCCGAAGGACTCCATGCTGATGTGGTGGTAGTAGATCTGGCCGCCAAAGGCGGGCACCTGCAGCGGCACGATCCGATGGTAAACAGTCCCCCGGCTGCCTTCGCCAAGGTAGTCGCCGGGAAGCAGCGCCTGAATAGCGACAACCGCGTCCGTCGAAGGTTGGGCCGGTCGGCTGCACGATGCCATGCAGGCCAGCGCAACCAGCAGCGCGATCAGCAAGAAACGGTCTCGGGTGCGGGAAGGTGATTGGCTCATCGAATTCCAGGATTGTGCGCGCTGGCTGACGCGGCGTTGGGGTCGAGTCCCATTATGACGCAGACGTGACCGGTCAGGCTCGCTTCACCCATCCCCCAGCGTCAGCGCAATGAGTTCGCCCGCCCGATTGCGGGCGCCGGCGGCCACCACAATGAACTGCTGCCCGTCGATGGCGTACGTCATGGGAATGCCGCTTTGCCTAAGGCCCAAATCAATATCCGCCACGATCGCACCGGTCTTTTTATCGTGGGCGCGAAATCGGGTACCTCCGCCCCTCACGATGTATAGGCCCGCGCCCTCGCCGGCAAACAGCAGAGATCGAGTAACCAGCAGGCCGGCCCGCTCGTTGTGGCCGGTGCGCGGCAGGTCGACGCCCTGGAGCTTCGGGTGGTTTTTTATGGACGCCGGCGTATCCCCGTTGGCGATCTGCCAGAGCTGTTCGCCGGAGTTCATGTCGATGGCGGTAATGGTGCCCCAGGGGGGATGGGCAAGCGGCAGCCCAAAAGGCCGCGGCGGCGCCTGTGTTCCCAACACGTAACGCACCTTCGAGCGGCTTGAAGATCGCAGCCCGCCAACGCCAATGGAGTTGACAGCACTCACGTAGAGCAGGCCCGTTTCTGGATCTGCCACGGCGCCCTGCCAGTTGCCACCGCCCAGTGCGGACGGCGCCATCAGAGTGCCGAACTGCTCTTCGGTGATCAGCGAGGGTGGGGTGTACAGCGGGCCCGTTACGTACCTGCGGACCAGGCGCCGGGCCTCGGCGTGAATCGCCGGGGTCAGCTGGTTCAGCGAATCGGCGGTCACCCCCTGCCGGGCAAACGGCGCTGGCCAGGTGGGACGGGGCTGGGTGGGAGCAGCGGTTTCCCCCGGCACGGTGGATGGCGGCACGGCCACGTCTTCGATGGGCCACAGCGGCGTACCGTCGCGCCGGTCGAAGGCGAACACAAACCCCTGTTTGGTGACCTGGATGACCGCCGGAATCTTCTGCTCGTCCAACTGCACATCCAGCAGCACCGGCGGAGCTGGCAGGTCGTAGTCCCAGATGCCGTGGCGCACGGTCTGAAAGTGCCAGCGGCGGCGGCCGGTACCCAGCTCCAGACACACGAGGCTTTGGGAAAACAGGTTGTCGCCCGGCCGATGTCCGCCGTAAAAGTCGCTGGTGGCTGCCTCCACCGGCAGAAACAGCAGCTCCCGCTCCACGTCCACGGACATGGGCGCCCAAACGCCGGTGTTGCCGGTGTAGCTGGCGGAGTCGTTTTCCCAGGTTTCGGCGCCGGCCTCGCCGGGTTTCGGAACGGTATGGAAGGTCCAGCGGTGTTCGCCGGTGCGCACGTCGAAGGCCATCACGTCACCCGCCGGCATGGCCGGACTGCGGGGCACTCCGGGGAAGGCAGCGCCAACCACGATCAGGTCGCCCGCGATGAGAGGCGGGGAGCTGGAGCCGATCGGCGCAGTCTCCGGGTTCAGGGAAGGATCCAGCGCCAGTTTCAGATCAACCACGCCGTTGTCGCCGAAGGTGCTTACCGGTTGCCCGGTCTCTGCATCCAATGCGATCAGCTGAAAACCTGGCGTGACGTAGATGATGCGTTCATCATCTTGCGCGTGCCAGTAGGCCACGCCGCGACCGGGGCCCTTGCGCGGCGCCCGCTTGCCGCGCTCGCCCTCATCACGGCGGTACATCCAGAGTGTCTCTCCGCTTGCCGCGTCGATCGCCACCACGGCGCGCCGCTGGCCGGCAGTGGCGTAGAGCACGCCATCGATCATCAGCGGTGTTGTCTGGAGGTTCGGCCAGGGCCGGGATCCGAAGTTGTCCGACTTCCAGCGCCAGGCGATCTTCAGCCGGTGCGCGTTGTCCCGGTTGATGACATCGAGCGGAGAGTAGTTCAGGGCACCGGGCGTCCCGCGATGATGTGCCCAGTTGACCCAGACGGTGGGTCGGGCTTGTTTGGCAATCGGGGCGGGAGCCGTGAGAGAGGGTTCCCCCAGCGGATTGGTTTCCGTAAGCATAAGACTGCGCTCGCCCGGGGCGAAACCGTTGCGGTTAAGCAGGTAGGCGACAAGATCCGCCGCTTCCGAAGCGCTCAGCGATCCTGGTGCCGACACGGGCATGCTGTCTCGGGTCAGCGCGATCAGCTCGCCGACCGGGCGTCCCTGCCAGCGGCGCAGGAAAGCGGCACCTAGCAAGGCGTTGCCTCCCTCCGCACCGCCCAGTTCGACGCCATGGCAGACTGCGCAGTCGGTTACGTAGCGCTCCCGGCCGGCGGCGGCCTGTTCCTGGGTATAGGGAGCCGCACGGAGATTTCTCGGCACGGTCCCCATTAAGACAACCAGCGCCACCGCCACCGCGCTCAGACGCAACACCTGCTGCGCGGGTCCAGCAATTGGGGGCTGTGGCATCACGCTTTCTGCGGACCCTTAAGAAATAGAAGATTGGTTAGACCGGACACGCGCCCGGCGGCAACCCAGGGTAATCTATCAGGATGCACGTTCTGAGGCGCTGCTTTTTTCTGTCCTTGAGCGTTGGGCTGCTGGTCAGTGGTTCGCCGTGTGCAGGCGCGACATCAACCGAGCTCCTGGCACGGATCGCCGCGTCGGACAATCCGGACGAGGTGGTACAACAGCAGCTCCTGGGCGCGTCTACGCCGCTCCAGTTTGGAGGAGAGTTTCTGTTTCTGGCGCGCGCGCGGGCCTTTGGAGCGCCGCCCCGGATCGTCGGCGACTTCAACGACGGTGGCTACGCCGAGTCGGAGGTCTTTGGTGATGGCACCATGTCGCGAATCGGCGACACGGCGTGGTATGCGCTGCGAGCCCAGGTTGGTCGTGACGCCCGTTTTGAATACCAGGTGGCGGGACGCAAATCACGCACCCTCGATCCGCTAAATCCCGCCTCCGCAATAACGTTTGGCACGGAGCGTTCCCTGGCCATTGGCCCGGCAGTGCGGTCGCGACCGACCATCACAACAACGGCGCCGCGCGGCCGTATTGAGGTCCTAAAGTTCTCGAGCAGCGTGCGAGGGAACGAGCGGCCGGTTCATGTCTATATCCCGCCGGTTGCTGTCGGCCCAGACCCGCTCCCAACGCTTTACGTTAAGGACGGAGATCTCTTTCGTCAGGAAGGTGATCTGCCGGCAATGATCGATACGCTGATTGCCCGCGGCACGTTGCCGCACGTGTTTGTCGTTTTCACCGAACCGGTCAATCGAGCGCTCGAGTACGGTGGCTCCAGCGATTATCGCCAGCTGGTCATCGAAGAGCTCATTCCGTTTATTGAAGCGCGCTTTGAGACGGGCGGCACCGCCAGTCGGCGTGGCCTCCTTGGCGCCTCCCGCGCAGGACTGGCGGTAGTGGATCTTGCCCTTCGCCATCCAGACGTATTTGGATTTGCTGCGGCACTGTCACCCGCTATCCGGCCGATACGGTTCATCGAGCAGATCACCGGTGCGACATCGGCGGACGCGCGTTTCTTCGTATTACTCTCCCGTTTCGACACACCGGCGGTGCTTGCCGATGGACGCGGCCTTGTCGATGCGCTCAAACAAAATGGCCACCAGGTCAGTGTGATCGAAGCGCCCATCGATCACACGATCCATGCGTGGCTGCCCTGGGTGGACCGTGCCTTGCTGCAGTGGTACTCCCCGGCTGCTGGCAGCAACTGAATCTCAATACTCAATACCGTCGGAAAACAGGGAGTCCAGATCCAGGATGGCAAGGCCGGGCTGCGCGGTAGCGCCCACCGCATGGTAGATGCCGCGCACAAGCAGAGCCGTCCGGCCCTGGTACGTCGTCGGCATCATTTGTCCGATCATCTGGGCGGTCGCCCACGCAAGATAAGCCTTCAGCGCTTTTGGCTGTGACCATCGCCCGCTGCAATAGCGATGGATAGTGCTGCTTGCAGCCACAAAAAAGCAAGGACCGTTCGGGCGATTCACGAGTGCGACCGGACCCAGCAAATCAGCACCGGGGTTTTCAGGAAACAAAAACCAGTCTGCCCCTGTGAAGTACCCAAACCGGCCGCCGAAGGCCGCAAACAGTCGCTCCTCGCCCTCAAATTCCAAAACTGACAACACCGGGACTTCGCAATTGAAAACACTGCCCGTAAACTCCTGCGGCGTGATATCGCTCCACGCGTCGTTCGCGAAGCGGCGCATCCGATAGCGACGCGCGCCTCCGCAGCTCTTTGTCTGGATGATCTCTGTAGACACCGTGTACAAACCTGGCGTTGGTGATGATTCCGGCAGGTATGTCATCTTCGGAACATTGTTGATGGGCAGCGGTTTGCCCAGTGGTCGGACTTCACCATCGTACTCAACAAACTGCACGTCTCCGAGATCCGGGACCGCCACGACAACGCGGTTCTGTCCAATTTCCAAAACGTCCGCATAAGCTCCCTGGCCACCAAGCGGAATGAGTTGCTCGCCCTGCGCGGACTCAATCCTGAGCTGACCACCAAGGACTGAATAAAACCGGCTCAAGTCTCGTGATGGTATTGATCCAGGAGCGGGTGAAAAGCCGAGATCAACAGCGGCAAACCGGTCCTCGCTCCAGGCCAGCAGGTCCGAGCCCTGGTTCCACAGGGCCGGCCCGGCGTCGGTGACATGAAGCGGTCGGAAGCCGAACACGGCGGGTTTGGCGGACCTCAGGCCAGCGCTTGCCACCGTCCACGACTCCCCATTCCAGATACACAGTTCTCCGGCGGTGCTTCGACCCGCGTCGATATCCAGCAGCCAGCCTGCCTGAGAAATTGACTCGGTGTAGCAGGCGTAAGGATGGTCTGTGTCTTCAACCCACGAAAACTGACCGTCGGTGACCAGACCCGGAAACATCAGTTGATCGCCGCCGGGTGTCGATCTGAAGCTCAGGTCCCGACAGCGACTGGAACTTGGCACCTGAAGCGCCATGGGTTCCAGAGAAAACCCGTCCCAGCGAGACAATTGAGAGTCTTCGCAGACCACCAGATCGCCGTCGAGCGCTGCCAGATACCAACGCCCGGTACGATCCGGAAAATCGATCAGCTGTTCGGTTGTTCCGTCCCAGATATACAGTCCGTTGTCCTGGCTTGCCGCAAAGACTTCGCGCCCGTTCCTGCGGAATATGATCGGATTGCGCAGCGGTCCGGCACCAACCGCTGCTGGTGTCCAGCGGGTGCCGTCCCATACGACCATACTTGCGCCGGGAAACTGTTCGAAGGTGCCCAGAGCCAAGGCCCGCTGACCCTCCTCGAGGTTGATGGTAGTAAGGTCCGCGACCGAGGCTGGGCCGAGCCCCGGCATTTCCCGGACTCTGCCGTCGTAGTACTGAGACAAACGCCCGTCAAACGCCGCCAGTACCGCCAGACCCCGTGACAGTTCCAGCCCGGCGACCGCAAACGAGACACTCCCCTCGCCCAGATCAGTCGGCACAATCTCCCAGCTGTTATCCGCGATGTTGTAGGAAGCTACGCTGTAGGCCCGCTCACCGCCTAAGGAGAAGAAACGACCGCTGACAACAATATGGTCGCCGACCAGGGTTGCTGCGCGAAGGTCGCCTTGGATGCCATCCCGGCCGAACAGATCTATCCACTCTTCTCCCGGCGCCGAGAAAGAAAGCGGAAAAAGGAACAGAGCAATGGCGGGCGCAAGAAGTCGCATTGGATCAATTATGCCTTGGATTTGTACATCCGGTCTGACGACCCGGCTAGCCGGGACCCTCAAATATGGCGAGGTGCGAAAATCAAAATCTTCATAGCACGACCCCAACTGGTTTATGGTGGAGGTGGTCAAGCGCAGCGTCCGCAGCTGATTGAGTTCGAGGGTTGCTGCCTAGAAGAGGAGGAACCCATGATTACCATCCTTTACGCAGGCATCCTGGGAGTGCTGTCCCTGGTCCTAGCCTCCATCGCCGGCAATATGCGCGGCAAAAAGCAGATCTCCGTCGGCGACGGGGGTGATCAGGAAATGCTGCTGGCGATGCGCCGCCACGGCAATTTTGTGGAGTATGTGCCGCTGGCGCTGGTCCTGATCTGGATGCTCGAGACGCAGGGTGTCTCGCCAACCGCGATCCACTCGCTGGGTATTGCGCTGGTGGTCACGCGGGCGGTGCACGCCTTCGGGCTTAAAGCCGATACGCTTTCCAATCCCGCCCGGTTTATTGGTGCTGCGGGTACAGCGCTCACGGTGGCGGTGGCGTCGATCTGGGCCATCGTCAGCTACCTGTAACCGAACGGTGTGCCGGCGGTGGCTCGCTTTGCGCCACCAAAGCAATCAGTCGTAGTACGAATGAGGGCCGATGCGACCATCGACCTGGACCATTTCGATGGTGACGTTATCAGGGCTGGAAAACGCCGTGAATGTGTACAACGTGGGCTTGCCCTTGTAGACGTAACGTGTCGGCGGAAACAAAGGTTTGTAGCCTTGCTCTGCCGCAGCGTCGACCGCGTCTTGGATGTTCTCATAGAGAAAACCAAGATGGTCTATGCCCAGATGAACCGTGCCAGGACGATTGCGCAAACTCACGTCGTCCGGGTCAATCTCAAATGCTTTCGGTTCGGACAACACAATCGTCGCGTCGGCGACCTTGAGTGTCGTGCCGGCTTCGGTTTTTTCGTTGGGCGATCCGCCAAACACGCTCATGAAAAACCGCGCCGATTTGTCTCTATCAGCGGTGAGGAACTGGATATGGTCGATTGCAAAGCTGGCGCTTCCAAAATCGACCTGCGGGCGTTCAACGATGACTAAGGCCGCGCCGTCCGGTCCATAGATGCTAAATGCTCTTGCGGTCGGCTCCATGGGCAGGGAGACCGCGTTCTCGGAAACTACTGCCCCATTCGCTAGAAGTTTCTTACGCGCCTGATCGAGCGAGGGTGTGGCCAAGGCAAGCCATCGAACACCATAAAACGCTTTTGTTTTCGGCCCGTCTGGTGGCACCAGGCGAACATTTTGCCAACGAGCATTGCGCTCGGGAGGCAGGTCGGCATAGGGCCCGGTTCGGGTAATGGTGATGGTTGGGTCATGCCATTTCACGGAGAGAAACCTGACGAGATCAAATCTCTCGCCGGGGTGTGCCATTTCCCGGGCATCGAAGTGCGTCTCAAAAAATGAAACGGATTGAGCCTCGTCTGTCACGATGAAATGGATATCGTCCAGATGAATTGGGTAAACGTCAGGGCTGAGCTCTGATTCACCAAAAGCGGGATTCAGGAGAGCCAGGAGCAGCGAAAGTTTTGAAAAGTTGCGCAGCAAGGGCTTTTTGGTTTCACTTCAAATTCGAACCCCCACCATGTTAGCGAACGCAAAAAAGCCGGTCCAAATCAGGCCGGCTCTTCATCTTCGGCAGGCGTGAATTGCCCGCTATCCCACTACCGTCGACATAATGGCTGCGGGCCAGCGCAAACGGTTAGTTGGCACCTGGCTCAACGCCGCCCTGAAAGACCACGGAGCCTTCAGCACCTGCGATAACGCCGTTACCAGATACAACACCCGCGAAGGTCAGCTGGCCGTTATTCCCGACCTGGATTGCACCGTTGTTCGCCACGCTCCCGTTCAGCAGCAAAACACCGTCGTCAGGCACGGCGAGCGTCCCGTTGCTGCCGATGGTGAGGCCTTCCAACGTGGCTAGTGCGCCACCGTTGGACGTCAGGGTGACCTGGCCGGAACCATTGCCGAGAGTGAGCGCGTTGACGGTGGTGTCCGCGCTCGGACCGGTCACGTTGCTGTCGGTGTCGGTATCCAGGTTTACGATGGTGTCGATGTTGGGCGGCAGATTGAAAAACCAGTTGTCCGGCTCATCCCAGCTGCCGCTGCCGGCACCGGCCTGCCAGAGCAGCTCCGGCCGCCAGACAACGATGGCGTCGGATCCGTCCTCGTAACGCACCGAAAAAGCGACGGCGCCGTTGTCGTTGAGCCCGTTAGCAGGGCCGTTGGGGTTATTGCTGAAGAAGATCTCCCGGATCGTGCGAGCGCCGATCTGCTCGGTCTCCCGCGCCACGGTGGCGAAGTCCTCGCCGTTTGTCAGCACCAGTACCTGGTTGGTGATGACAAATGGGCCTTCGTCACCCATGCCCATGCCCACATTAAGCTCTACGTCGAATACAACAAGGCCCTGGTTGTTGAGCGCAGGATCGCGGCGAAAACTAACAAAGGTGCCGTCTTCATAGCTGTCGCCCTCCAGGGCGATCTGCACCACTTCGCCGGCGGACGCCCGAAACAGGCCGCTGGACTGCCCGCCGTTGTTTTCGACGTTCAGTCCAACCACAAACGCAAACTCCTCCCGATTGTTGAACGGCGACCGGGGCACATCCCCGCTGAAGCTGCTCGCAAAACGCGCGAAGCGGGCGCTGCCGTCGGGAATGAGCTGCCCTTCGCGCACAATTTCGGTGATGCCGCCGCCGGCACCAGCCGTGGCCACGTACAGTCCGCTGCCGTCCTGGATCGCAAAGCCGGTGGCGGCATCGCGCAGCCGTCCGACGAACCCCACGTTGTTGTCATTGTTCAGTCGGTACTCGGTAACCGCCGCATATTCGCGGGCATCCGGATCGTCCGTGGGCGCTGCGTCTCCTTTGCCGACAACCCGGATCAGCGCCGGCGAGAAGCTGTTGATGCGAAAAATGCTGGTGTCGTTGTTTGGGTCGCCCGAGTCATCAACGGCGACCAGCGCCACGCCGCCAACGTCGTTGCTGCGCAGCCCGCCAACGCCGGTAAAGGTGCCCGCCGGGCTGGGCCTTCCCTTACGCGCCAGCTCCTGCAGTTCGCCGGTCGACAGGTAGCGGTAGATGCCGACGTTGTCGTCACTCCCCTCAGGCGTGTCGTTCAGGCCGCTGCCAAAGTGGGCCCCGTCGTTTTGCGAGATGTCCGAAAAGGTCGCGCCCGTGAACTCGCGAAAGGTGCCGTCGCCCGCGGGAACGTCGCCGCCCGCCTCAGCGACCAGTTGCCAGCTGAGCTGCGAGTCTTCAATCGCCAGGATGGTATTGCCCTTGGCATTGCCGCTGGTGACGGGCATGCGCACGGCCAGGTTACTGAACTGGCCGGTAGCGAAGTTGGGGAGGGGAGCGTCTTCAAGAAAAACGCCGGTCAAAAAGACGTCGGCGAGGCCATAAATCTCACCGCCAACGCCATAGGTATCTCCTTCCCGGAGCACCTCCTGCACGGTGACGATGGCCGGGACCCCGACGGAAGGCAGGAAGATCCGATAAACGCCGCTGTCGTTCAGGTTGTCATCGCTGGTGTCCGTCAGGCGGGCGTTGAACACCACGGTGCTGGCGGAGTTGATCTTTGGTGCCGTAAAGCTCTGGTAGACGCCGTCCTGGCTGGGTGTCGTGTCGCCGGAGCTGACAATCTCAACCACGCTGGGCGCGCCCCAGGCTGTCTGGGCGACAAAAGCCAGGCCCAGGGCGCCGGCGAACACGTCCCGGGCCATCGCTTCCAGCACTGACCTACTCATTTTCAAAACCATCTCTGAAGAGCAGCGTAAGGCTCACAAAGTCGCTCAGCGTGACGGTGGTGGGTTGGTAGCTGATGCTCATGGTGCCGCTGCCGTCCGCGAGCGTAATCCGGCCCTGCTGCTCGTTGCTGAAGGTGCCCGATATGGACTCGGCGGAGATCACCACAAACGCGTTTTCCGGCTCGGGAAAGAAATTGCCCAGAAGCTCGAGGCGAAGTTCGCCATCGAGCACCAGGTCGCCGGCAACCTCCAGCCGGTCGAACTGATTGCCCGGGTTCAGTCCCGCAAGTTCAATCTCAAGAAAGGCGGTCGACGCAAACTCAACGCTTGCCTCCACCGTCATCAGACCAGGTGCTGCGTTGACCGCTGTCCCGGCGATGGAGAGCGCCATCGCCAGCAAAACTCCCAGCGATCGAGTTTGGAAAAAAGCGAACTGTCCAGTCATTGGTGTTCCAGAGAAAATTTTGGGTCACGCTATAAACTACGTAAGACAGACCCGAACACGACAGCCGCGCCGCTACCCGGAGTAATCTAATGCCTGTGCCAGGCAGACTGGACCAATGCCCTCGCTTCCTCGCCTCACCGTGATCCCGGGGTCTGGCACCGCATGAGACGCCGCATTCTCCTGTTCCTTGGCGCTGGCATGCTGCTATCGGCGCTGACGCTGGTGCAGTACAACCGCCACGCAGGTGAGGGGGCTTCGCCTGAGGCTTCGCTTACGCCGCCAGTGATTACGCCGACGGAGGAACCCGCGGAAAAGGATAAACCGGGCGCAAAACCCCATCGAGTCCTCGACACTCGCGCCGCCGCCGCGCCGGAGACGCAGCAGGCAGAGTTCGCTGCGCCCAGTCCCGATGTGCTCGGGCCCCTCGCTCCCGGCGAGTCCGTAGACACGTGGCTCACGGCCATGCTGCAGGGTGTGCTGAAAACGCCGGCAGCGCAGGCGCGAACCTGGCGCAGCAATGCCGAAGGTGGCGATGCTGCTGCGGCATTCCGGCAGCATGTACTGGCGATGCTGTGTCTTCATGGTCCGCGCACCGACTGGCAGCTGGAGCGCCGTCTGGAGGACCTCAACGATCGGTTGGACAAGCTGGGCGAACTGGACGAGGCGCAGGCTGCTCAGCAGGTTGAGTACATCCAGATCGAACTGCGCGAGGCGCAGGCAACCAACGCTCTGTGCGCCCACATCGATCCGGAGCTCGACCTGCGGGTGGAGGCGCTGGAGTGGCTGGAAACGGCCGCGGAGCTGGGTCATCGGGGCGCGCAGCGCGTCTATCCCTTCTTTGGCCGTAGTCTGATCCTGGGTTGGGAAGGGAGCCTGGCCTTTGAGCAGCCCGGGCTGGTGGAGGAGTATCAGCTCCGCGCCCGGCGCTACGGCGAGGCGCTGCTGGCCACCGGTCATCCCGAGGCGTATCTGATGATGTCGGAGCTGTACTTTGACGGCAGCGCCTTCCCCCGGGACTACGCCCGGTCCTACGCCTACGCGCTTGCCGCCGAGTGGCTTGAAGGCGGGCAGGTCAACCGCGTCACCCAGATGCGGATGCGTTTGCTCGACGGTCGCGTTTCCCCGGAAGACAAAGAACATGCGATGACGTTGGCATCGGAGCTGCTGGCGGAGCGTCCATGAAACGCATTCTGGCGCTGCTGACAGTTTCGGCTTTGCTGGCTCTGGGTTGGATGATGCTCAGTGAGCGGAACGCCACTGAGCAGAAGGCTGAGCCCGTTGACCTGGCTTCGCCGCCGCCTTTGGTGGGTGGCCCGGAGGAGGGCGAATCGATCGCCGCAGTGGAGCGCCCGGACCGGATGGCCGCAAAAGCCCGGCCAGACGTGGGCCAGGACTCACTCGATTTGCCGATCGCGGAAACCGAGGCTGGGGCCGGAGCTGGTTTGGCGCCGGACGTATCGCCGGATTCCTGGCGCCGTGCGCTGCGCGACGAGGTGCGGGCGGCCACCGTGCAGGACTACGAGCGGCACCGCGCCCGGGGTGGGCGAAACGATGCGCAGGCCGCTTTCTGGCTGCATGTTTTTTACTACGAATGCCGCCGCGCGCCGCGGAAGGAGTGGCAGCTGGATCAGCGGCTAGCGGCGGTGCGCAGGCGGTTTGATGAGGCCGGCGACGCTGGCATAGCGGAGCACCGGGACGAGCAGATCAATCTGCTGCTCAGGTCCTACGAGCGCTGCGCCGAGATTGGTCCCGAGGTGGACGCGTATCTGGCCTCGCTGGAGTGGCTGCAGCAGGCGGCGGATCTTGGCCATCTTGGCGCGCAGCGTTTGTATCACTACTACGCTCGCATGCTGATCGCTCAGGATCAGTCGGATCTGGTGTTCCAGCGGCCGGAGCTGATCCGGGAATTTCAGCTGCGGGCCGACCGGTATGCGCAGGCGCTGCTGGAGCGGGACCACCCGCAGGGGCTGCTGCTGATGGCCCGGATGCTGAACGTGGGTGACGTTTACCCCAAAGACAACGTGATGGCGTATGCCTACGCGCGGGTGGCGGAGACCGAGTTCAGCGGCGAGCTTAAGGCCGATGCAGAACAGCGCCTGGCGTGGATCAGGCGCTCCCTGGCACCGGACCAGGTGCTTGAGGCAGAGGAAAAGGCGCTGGCGCTGGCCGCGGCACGCGCCGCCGCGGATTAATCTTTAGCTGCGCTACTCAAACCCGTTGGCAAAGATGGGTACTTCGCCCGTCTCAACGGAGAAGTTCAGACACCAGGACTGAATGAGTCCCGTGTCCTGACCGACGTTATCCGACACGTTCAGGCGCCAGGTGCCGTTGATGTTGGCACCGCTGAATGCGCTGAGCGGCTGCTCCGGCGCTAAGGTGCCGGACACGGCCGGTGGCGCCGCTTCACAGACGCCTTCCACCGGGGTTGCGGAACTATCGTCGAAGACCACGTCAATGCCCTGCCGATTACACCCGTTGCCGGTCCCGGTGGTGCCGGGCCGATCCATCAGCGTGACCGTGGTGCTGTTGTGCGACAGGCTGGCGACCAGGTCCCCGGGCCAGGTGTGATCGGACTGAAGCGCCAAGGTCATACCAGTTATGGTTCCGGACTCACCAACAACCAGGTCTGAATTCACGCCCGCTGAGCTGTTGTCAGGAATGCTCACGTTAGGCGAGAGGCAGTAGCTGGCGCTGGTGGCGAAGCTGAAGGTACTGGAGACCGTTCCGGATCCGCACCCATTGCTGGCCGTGACCCGCCAGAAATAACTCGTCTCCGGATTGAGCTGCACGGCAGACTCGTAGCTGTTGGTGTTGACGGTGGCGCTGTCGACGATGTTGGTGAACTGGGCATCTGTCGCGACCTCAATCAGGTAGCTGGCGGCGTTTGCGTCTGCAGTCCAGGTGTAGGAAACGATCGTTGCCAGGCTCGTTTCACTGTCGTTCGGCGCAGTGAGCGTCACCTGGCCGGGGGTGGCGGCGCTCACCGTGAGGTTCAGGGCGCGGTTGGCCGTGGCGCTGGGGCCGGTGCCGACCACCGTGAGAGGGTACTGATCGGGCGCCACCGCCGCGGACGCGCTGAGCGTGAGCTGGGAACTTCCCGGGGCCGTCAGGCTGGCGGGCGCAAAAGCGCCGGCAATGCCCGCTGGCGGCGTGAGCAGGCTCAGGGTGACAGTCTCGGAAAAGGCCGGGTCGGAGCGCGTGAGATCGAGCGTTACCGTTGTGGATTCCCCGGCACACACGCCGGCGGCCTCCGGCGTCGCAGCGATGGCAAAAGCCGTCGGGTTTGCTCCCGGCACCATCATGACACCCGTATCGTTCGGGTCCAGCCAGGGCGCCAGATTTTCCGCGTCGCTGCCGCCGTTGTCCCAGCCTTCAGAAAACTTGCCGTAGCAGTCGGAGGTGATGGACGTGCAGGACGCAGAACCGCCGGACAGGAACCCCACCACCAGTTTGTTATCGGGATCAAAGATGGCGCTGCCGGAAGAGCCGGGCTCGGTGGTGCCGTCTTCCCAGTTGTTCACTTCCCAGTGCGATGCAGATCCGCCGCCGCCGATGCAATTGTTCACCGTGGTTAGCGGGTCGGTATTAAAGCTGATGGACTTTTCCGCAACCCTGGGGTGGTGGATGCCTACGCTGCCCCCGGGGGTGTTTCCGCTGCGGTCCCAGCCCGCGTAGTAGACGTTAAAACTCTCCGGTGGCGTGCTGGAAAGCTCCACAAGCCCGGAGTCGACATCCCGGCGGCTCGCGCGAAAAGTTGCTCCGCTGACCGTTTCCAGTCGGCTGCCGCCGCTATTGGTGCCACAAACCGGCGCCTCGTAGTTCCAGATCGTGACCATCTGGGCCGCGTTGCCCGCAGTTACGCTGCAGTGCCAAGCGGTCAAGAACCAGGGACGGAACGAGCGCTCCGTATCCATGATCAAGGTGCCGGTGCACGTGTCGGTACCCGAAATTGTGTAGGCCGCTACGGACCGGATCTCGTCTCGCCAGCCGTTCCCTTCCGGGCAAACTACATCGTTGTTGCAGCTGCCCTGGCCGCCTTTGAGCCCGTTGCCTCCATAGCGGCGGAACACGTCGCGGAAGCCGGTGGAAACGCGGGAAAGCTCCAGCTTGAGCTGGTCCCGCTTACCGGTGGGAACAAAAATCTCTACCGCCACGTCGCCGCCCGGCACCGGGGCGCTCCAGAACTGGCCGTGCTTGCGGTGATCGGCGGCGGTGTAGGGTCCGTCGTAAAACACCGGATCGTCAGCAAAGCTGATCAGGTGCAGTGTGGCACCCGGTGGCAGCTGGAAGGTTTCAAAGCCAAAGTTCACGTCTGTTGCACCGTCAGAGGTCAGGCGCAGCTGCCACAGCTCGCCGTCGGGCAGAGTGGTCCAGCGGCCGTGCGATGCGGGCGTGATTGCCAGATCGTGGGGCAGCGCAAAGCGTAGCGGCTTGGGAGCAAAGTCCTTCTTCTCGTGGGCGCTGAGCTGGGCCGGCACGTCGACCGGCGGCAGCACCAAGGTAGGCAGGGCTGCCTTGGTCTCCGGGGCGGCGGTGAGGCTTCGCGGCGGCTCCCCCTGGCGGGCGGACACAAGTCCGGAGCAACCCAAGGCCGCGGTGAGAAGGGCGAGTCGTAAAGGCAATGAATTTCGGAGCATGGGTAGGCCTTCGGGTTTGCGCCCGTTAAGTCAGGGTTGAGCGTAGCGGTGATAGAGGCGGTGTAAAGCGAACGATTCGGCACTTTTGCTTTTTGACTTTAACGCCTCGGGCGCAACCGCTGGCGCGCCTTCGGACCCAGATTCCGCCATCGGCGCTCTCAATCGTCTCCTGTCCGGACTCAGCTCGGCGGCCAGGGTTTGCCATCCGCCGTGCAGGCCGTGACGGCCTCTGCGCACCGCACAGCCTGGTCGCGCGCGCCTGCAATGGAAGGGCTGGCGGATCGATCCAGCGCGAGGCACACCCCCATCCGCCGGCGCCCGACAACCTCCGGTTTGCCAAACAGGCGCAGCTGCGTGCCGGGCTCGGCCAAAGCAGCTTCGAGACCGCCAAACACCGGTCCCGGGCCATCACCCTCCAGCAAAACGACGGCGGAGGCGGCCGGGCCAAACTGGCGGATCTGGGGTATCGGCAGTCCCAGGATGGCGCGGGCGTGGAGCGCAAACTGGGACAGATCCTGGGAAACCAGCGTCACCAATCCCGTATCGTGAGGCCGCGGCGAAACCTCGGAGAACAGCACCTCGTCACCGCGGACAAACAGCTCCACGCCAAACAATCCGCTGCCTCCGAGGGCTGAGGTGATCTGCTCGGCAATCTCCCGCGCCCGGGCCAGCGCCGCGTCGCTCATCGGCTGCGGCTGCCAGGATTCCCGATAATCCCCGAGCTCCTGCCGGTGACCGATAGGTTCGCAGAACGCGGTGCCGCCAGCGTGGCGGATCGTGAGCTGGGTGATCTCGTAGTCAAAATCGACAAAACCCTCCACGATGCAGCGCCCGGCGCCGGTGCGGCCACCGCTCTGCGCATAGTCCCAGGCCGCTGTCGCTTCGTCTTCGCTATGCACCGTGCTCTGGCCTTTACCGGAAGAGCTCATCACTGGTTTGATCACAAACGGATAGCCCAGGGCTTCAATAGCGGCGTGGTACTCGGCTTCGGTGTCGACAAACCGGTAGGGCGATGTTGGTAGCTTGAGCTCCTCAGCGGCCAGACGGCGAATGCCCTCCCGGTCCATGGTGAGGCGAGCGGCAAGGGCGGTGGGAATGACCCGGTACCCCTCGTTCTCCAGCGCCTGCAGCGTTGGCGTGTGGATCGCCTCAATCTCGGGCACGATGAGGGTGGGCTGTTCTTCCTCGATCACCCGCCGCAGCGCCTCGGGATCGAGCATATTGATCACGTGAGAACGGTGGGCCACCTGCATGGCCGGCGCGTTTGCGTAGCGATCAACGGCGATCACCTCAACGCCAAAGCGCTGCGCCTCGATCACCACTTCTTTGCCCAGTTCGCCGGCGCCCAGCAGCAGCATCCGCACCGCCTGCGCGGTTCCGGGGGTCCCTATGTTCATCAACAGCACCTCTGTCAACCGGCGCCGATTATAGCTGGCGTTTGGTCGGTACCGTTGAGGTCGGTCGGAAGGGCGCTTGTTCAAATAACTACAATGTAGTATTAATTAGTACTGCAATGTAGTAATCGATGTGCGAGGTGTGCAGCGTGAAATCTGTTCCGATGATTCTGACGATTTTTGTTTCTCTCGCCGGGGCTCAAGGCCCCGTCTGGGCGGATCCGGTTACCTACGCGATCGACAACGACCACACCCACATCGTGTGGCAGGTTGATCGTTTCGGCTTCACCAACACGGTGGGTACCTTTGTGGACGTGACCGGAGCGCTGACTTTTGATCCTCAAGCGCCGGAAAACAGCGAGGTCCACGCCACGATCGCTCTTGCCGGTCTGCGGTCGGACCTTGAGGAGCGGGAAGACATCGTCCGCGGGAGCCACTGGCTGGACGCAGCCTCCCACCCCGAGATTGGGTTCCGGTCCAGCAGAGTTGCCGACGGTGCAGACTGCGAGTGCCTGATTGTCACTGGCGACATGACGCTCAAGGGCGCTACGCATCCGATCGAGCTCCAGGTGACGGTGAACAAAACCGGCACCGACCCGGTGACGAGAAGGGCCGCGGCAGGGTTCAGCGCCCGGGGTTCTTTTCAGCGCAGCCGCTTCGGGCTGACTACCGCGGTGGGACCCATCGGTGATACGGTTTCTTTTGAGATTCAGGCGCTAGCCATCGAGGCAGATTGATCTCCCGGCCCGCGCTCAACTGAGGTTTCCACTTGCGTCGCACATCCCTGGGTGAATTTGAAATTCTGGTGCTCGCGGCCCTCCTGCGCTGCGGCGACGAGGCCTACGGCGCGGCCATTCGCGAGGAAATCAAATCCCGCGCCGGCCGCGACGCCACCGTCGGCGCCATCTACACCACGCTGGCCCGCATGCAGGAAAAGGGGTTAGTTACCTCAAAACTGGGACCGGCCAGCGCCGAACGGGGCGGCCGTCCCAAGCGTTTTTTCCGGCTCACCGCCCGCGGCCGCAAGGCATTTGATGCCTCCGTGGATTCGCTCCGCAGCATGCTGGATGGACTGGATGCCGTGCCGGAGTCCCGATCTTGAGCGTGCCGACGCCCACGTCACCGCCCGCGTTGGCCGAGCGCCTGCTGACCTGGGTAAGCCACACGAGTTTCCGAGACCATCTGCTTGGGGACCTTCACGAGGAATACCTGGCGCGACACCGAACGCCCGGCGAGCATGCCCGTCGCTGGTACTGGTCCCAGGCCCTCAGGTCTCTGCCCGGGCTGCTGTGGCATCGGCTGGCGTCGCTGGGCGTTCGCCGACTTGCGCTGCTGATGGTCGCCTACGTGCTGGCGCTCGTGGCCGTCAGTGTCTGGGATCAGCTTGTGTCACGGCAGGTGGTGCAATCCCTCGCCGGTCAGGCAGACGCATGGCCGCTCATCGTGCTTCGCGTGGTCTATTTTGCACTTTATTCCGCGGGGGCCTTATTGGCCGGGCTACTTGCCTCGGGCTTGCTGTTTGAGCCGCAGCGATCGGCGCGTGCTCACATCATTCTGGTGACCGCGCCGCCGGCGGTGCTTGCTGGCCTTGTCATGCTTATCCAGGTGTTTGCCGCGGGGCGCTATGAGCAGCTTGGCTATCTCATGTTCCGCGTCACACTTTTCACGCTGATGCTCACGCTCGGCGCTGCGGCCTACGTCTGGTTGAGGGGCGACAAAGCCGAACCCTGAATCTCCCGGCCTGACTTTCGCAAAGCGTTGACGGCCCCACTGGCACCTTGCGCGTTTTCACATGGAGCGTCCTCACATCATGGCTTACGTTCTCATCCACAACCCCGGCTGCGGGTCGTCTAAAAAGGGCCTGGCCCTGCTGCAGGAAAACGGCATCGAGCCGGAAATCCGCAAGTACGCCAACAAGACGGAGCGTCTGAGCGAAGGCGAGCTGCGCGACATTGCCAAAAAGATGGGCAAAGTCAGTCCGCGGGAATTCATGCGAGCCAAAGACGCGGAGCGTGCCGGCCTTGCAGAGACCGCCAGCGATGACGAGGTGTTTGCCGCGATGGCGGAGAACCCCAAGCTGATTCAGCGGCCGATTGGCATCAACGGCAGAAAAGCGGTGCTCGGGCGGCCGAATCAAAAACTTCTGGAGATCGCCTAGCGCGTTTTCCAATCGTCGTGGCGACAGAACGGCAGCTCTCTCGAGCTGCTGGCTGGTCGCCTTTTGATCGACGAGCGCAGCGCTTCCAGCGCCTGATCCAGATACACCTGCGACCAGAACTGACCGCGAGCCAGCACGGCCTCGGGCCGCCTTGCGTGATCGATAGATTCCAGTGGGTTGCGGCTCAGCAGCAACAGGTCAGCCCGCTTGCCCACCTCCAGCGTACCGAAAGATACGGGCGGCGCGAGCGTGTCGTCGATAAACGCGCCGGCGTTGCGGGTGGTGATGGCAAATACCTCATCGGCAGGGATCCCCACCTCGTGGAGCAGCCGCATTTCTTCCAGTACGCCAAAACCTGACATCACGCCGGGGAAGCCCGGCGCATCGGTGCCGGTCAGCAGCGGCACGCCGGCGTCGAAAAACGCCTTGGTCATGACTTTGTAAAACGCCAGCAGGTCGAGCAGATCTTCCTGGTCGGCCTGCTGGACAAAGCGGGTCTGAAAGTAGTTGCGCCACGTCGCTTTGATGGACGGCGGCTGGAACTGCTCACCGTCGCGGGCAATCAGTGTTTCGAAGTTAGCCTCGTTGTTGCCGGCAATCAGGATGTACGACTCGAAAACGGCGAGCGTCGGCGTGAGATAAGTACCGTTGTCGAGAAAAACCTGGCTGACGGCGGGCAGCAGTCGCGCGTCCCGGACTGAGCCCATCTGCGTGACGTACGGTTCCTGGATGTGGGCCGCCATCCGGTGGCCGTCGCCCAGCGAGCGGCGCATCGGCTGCGTGAGGGGAATATGGCCAATGATCGGCAGACCCAGCCGCTCACTCTCCACAAAAAACTGCTCAATCACCTCGGGCAGCAGACGCCAATACACCTTGATGAAATCGAAACCTTCCAGGTGCAGGCGCTCGGCATAGTCGGTCGCCTCGGCGGGCGTCTGCACCGTATTGACGGTGCTCGCGTCGTCATCCCGACCGTAGGCCACCTGACCGGAGTAGAACGTGGGTCCGATCAGCTCGCCCGACGCAAACTTCTCCGCCAGCTCCGGGACGTTGATCAAAATCGTGCTGCCCATATTGAGCGCCGTGGTCACGCCGTTGGCGATCATCAGCAGGCCCGCTTCTTCCGCCGCCTGGCGGCCACCCACGGTGATGTGCAGGTGCATCTCGCTCATGCCTGGTGCGACATAGAGCCGGCGCGCGTCGACCCGCACTACGTCCGAACCCACCTCGATCTCGCCGGCCGGGGCCAGGGCGGCGATAAGACCGTTCTCCACCAGCAGATCGTAGTTTGCCCGCAGCGGAAACCCGTCGGTCATCGGCACCAGCGTGGCGCCGGTCAGCAGGATCGACTGGGTGTTCGCCAGCTCCTCGGGCAGCGGGCGCAGGCCAGGCTGAGGGTCCGACAGCGGCACCAGCGGCGAGTCGGTCCGATTCCAGGTGCCTCCGGGTTCCAGCGGGTACTCGATCGCCATATCGACCGCACCGGCTACAACCCCTTCCGCCACGCTCAGCTCGTGGGTCAGCGTTCCCGCGGGGGATGCCCGCAGATCGATCATCGGACAGGTTCGGCAATAGCCCTCAAACGTCTCCAGGATGATAGTGCTGTTCGCCGCACCCATTTGATTCACGCCCAGGGCCCAGCGCGGAAAGCCGGTCTGATCGTAGTAAAACAGCACACCAACTTCCGGCGCAGCCAGCGTCCCCTTGGTCTGCGCGGGGGCTGCGAAGTCGAGCGTCAGGCCCCAGCCAACGTCGTCGCTGCCGGCAAACCAGAGTCCGGTGAAGTCTTCCCGGCGCTGCTCGTCCTGGCGCAGAAGAGGCTGGACGCACCAGCTGGAAGACTCGCCCTCCAGCGTCCAGGCAAACTCGGCGCGTTCCGTCGCGGCCGAACCGCTGCAGGCAGATCCTTCCGTGGCGGGCGCAAAGTCCAGCACAAAAGCCCCGGCCTGATCCGCCAGCTGCTGCGGGGGGGATGTGGTGGGGTCGTAGCGATAACGATCAAGCTGGCCTTCCAGGCGCCCGTCGATCCAGTTGGCGGTGGCCAGATACCAGAGAGGCTCGCCCGCCGCGTCGTAGCTGTAAAACACCACCACGTACTGATCGCCGACCGGCTGAAGATCAAAGCCGTGGCCGTTGCGATCGGGGGAGAACCAAAGGCCCGCGCTGGGCTCGGCGCTGGCCCACCAGGGAAACACCAGGAAAGCCGCCAGGGTCACCCAGCGTATGGGCCGCACGCGCGGAATCATTCCCGGGTTATAGCAAATTCGGCGGCGGCAGGTTCAGTCCCGCGCTTCGAAGCGAATGGTCTTTACGGCCGCCCAGGCCAGGTACGCCGGTTGATCCTCGGCGCCGAACACCAGCAGGCCGGCATTCTGTTCGCTGAGGTCTCCAGCCCTGTCGAGGCGCAGCTGATGCCCGGAGCGCAGGGTGATCTCGACGCCCGTTTCCGAGGCGCTGGTCGCCGGCGCCACAGAGGCCAGGTGACCAAAAGGAATGGTGTAGTGAAGCAGCCCCGCCGGGGCATCGAGCGTGTCGGTGGTCTCGTCTTCGTCGAGGTCAAACACCAGGCGGCCGGTCCGGGTTTGGCCGTCCCGGGTTTCCACGGTGGCGCGCAGCGGTTTGCCCGGCACAAACGCCTCATAGCCCGGGCCCGAATCCACCAGGCTGAATTCCGCCTGCTCGAATGCGTTCCACGACACGGAGACGCGGCCAAAGCGCGGATCGTCGACATCGATGCCGCGGTTGTTGGCCCCGATGTCCGGTCCGCCGCTGAGCATGCGCTCCTGACCATCGCGCAGTGTGATGCGGGCACCCGCTGCGGAAACTCGTTCGACGCGGAGAATCTGCGCAAACGAGATGGACTCGGGGTCGCCGTTTCGCTCACCCCGCAGCAGGTCTTCGCCGGTTGCCGCGTCCCGGTTCCACTGGATGGTCCCGGTAAAGTCGCCGTCGCTGGTGCGGACTACGCCGTGGAGTCGTTCCGGAACGTCGGTCAGAAGAGGTGTCGGCATAAACTCCACCCGTCGGATGGACCATTCGTCGAGGTCCTGGATGCCGTTCCGCGAATCCCATACCCGGAGGCCGTCCGCAAAGTCATCCGCCTCGTAGCGGTCGAGCTCGTAGCGGGTGCCGTTCTTGAGGGTCACGGACAACTGCCGGCTCTGGGCTTCCAACAGCTTAACGTCGCCAAAAGCCACCATGAGCGGCCGCCGCAGTTCCGGCATGCGTTTGCGCGCGCCCAGCTCCAGGCCGAGGAGTTTCACCGGACGATTTTCGAGAAGCTCTGCCGGCTCAACATGGTCGGCCCAGCGGTTGCCGGCCTTGCGGCCAATGAAGTAGTGGTTCCAGAACACCTCTTCGTCGCCGCCGAAGCGCAATCGCCCTTCGTAGAGATCGCCGTCCGTGGTTACGACCTTGCCGTAGAGGAATCCGCTCGTGTGAGCTTCGGCCAGCCCCATCCGGGGCGTGGTCGCAGCCATCGCCGCGGCGAACAGTGCTGGAGCAGTGGACAGCTTCATTGGGTCATTATGAACGCCCGGCCGGGCAAATATCGGGCAAACAAAGGGCAAGTTCGGCTCAGACCCGGAGTGAGATGGAAGTCCCTGCGCGGGTTATTTGAAGGGGGCTTCGAAGCTTGAAAAGAAGATGAGGCCGATGGGGGCGGCTTCCAGCCGCACGTCGTCTACCACGTTGGTCTCGCTGACCGGTCCGATGCTTACGGGGCCTTCGGACTCAAGGCCGACGGCCAGAAAGTCCAGCAGCACATCGCTGCTCTCCACCATCGCAAATTCCCAAAGACCGTTTTCGAGATCGCTGAAAGCGACCTCGTTGGTCTGGGTAAACACCGCAGCGCCGGTGACCGGCTGGTTGTTGCGGATATCGCGGACGGTGCCGGACAGCCGGGCCAGCAGCGCTTTTTCCTCCCGGTCGGTAATCTCAAATTCAAAGGTGTAGGGCAGCTTCCGCGTGCCCGTGCAGGCCCGCAGGCGGTAAAGGGCTAAAAAGTCTTCCCGTTCGAGGTCAATTACCGTATCGCCCACCGGCGCCTCAAGGCACGACTGGAGAATTTTTGGCTGCACCGTCAGGTCCACCAGCGACTCGCGAACAAAAGCAGCCACTTCGACGCGCAGGCTGGCCTGGGACACGGCGTCCGCCGCCAGCACCCGCAGCTGACCGGCCACCGGCGTGAATCGGTATTGGTCAGAAAAGAACACAAACCAGTCGATATCGGTGAGCGTGTTCAGATCGCGGCCCTCAATCAGCCAGCGCTCGATGTCTGGCAGCACGGGCTCGGGCAGGTTTGGCGGGAATACGAAGTCGGGCTGAGCGCCGTTGATGATGGCGCCGATCAGCGGTTGCAGATCATCCGGCTCAAAGGGATCGGTGACCTGGCCCGGGCTCGCGGTAGCGATCGCCAGCAACAGCAGGCCCAACCAATGCTGCATATGCACCTCATGATTCAGTTGTTAGTCTAAGTCTATCCAAAAGTCCTGAGCCCCGACCTGCTAGCGGTCAGAATTCCACCGGCAGAGCGGCTCATTCATCAAGGAAGAACGCTGTGACTCCTCAAGTCAGTGCCCCAAGATTCCGCCACCTGCTGTTTTCTGCAGGTTTTTCCGCGGCTTTGCTGGCCGTTCCGGCTGCCGCCCAGGAGTTTCCGATTGAAACCGGAACGGACGACTTTCGCCTCAGTACGCTCAATACCGTGGATCAGTTGTCCTACGGGGCTGAGCTGATCCGGCCCAAGGTGGCGGTCAACCCCGCCGGCACCAGCGGCGTTGCCGTCTGGCCCGGCGACGACCTTGGTTATCTCGAGATCTTCATCCGCGTAATCGACCTGGAAAGCGGCACCGCGGTGGGTGGCGAGATCCCGATCTCGCAAAACGCTGTGGGCGTTTCCGTGGGCAGTACGGCTTTGGATTGCGACTGGGAATTGGAACGCTGCCTCGTGGTCTGGCGTGAGAGCCTCGAAGATGATGCGAGCCTGGTCGGCGTATTCGTCGATGCCAATACGGGCGCACCGAACGAAAGACCCCTCCCCCTCGCCGACTTTTTTACTGAAAGCTTTGTTGCCACCGATGTCACTTTCTCGCCTGCGCTGCAGCAATATCTGGTGACCTGGGGAACGACCTGTATCGGGAACTTTTCGAACTTCACCAGTGGTACGATCCGCGCCACCGCCCTCTTCGCGATCTTTGATGATGATACGGCCTTCATTCCCTCGCCGCCGCCTGGCGAAACGCTCTGCATTGGCAGTTTGGAGTCGATCTACGATGACCAGGCCGGCGCCTATCTGACGACCTGGGCCGAGTCTGTTTTTGGCCGAGGTACCGAGATTTATGCTCAGTACCTGAATCGAGCCAATCCGGCCGCCGCTCGACAAATCAGTCTTACCGGTGGTGGAGATCCGGCCTTCAACGCTGAATCCCCGACTATGGCCTACGACCCGGGTACGGGTCGGACACTGGTGGTGTGGAGCGCGGATGGCAATGGCAATACCGTTGACGGCAAGAATGAAATCTACGGGCAGCTCCTTGAAGCGTCCACTGCCGGCTCCCTCATACCCCTCGAGGTGGGTCCGGACGACTTCAGAATCAGCGTGACGTCCTCCGCCAGCCTGTCGAGCCGGGATGCCTTCTCACCGGCCGTCGCCCTGGACCGGGTGACCGGACGCTTTCTGGTCAGCTGGGAGGCCGACTCAACCGTCGCGGGGCTGGCCAACAATCACTATGAAATTTTCGCCCAGGGCGTGCGAACGGACGGTACGTTCACCCGCGACGGCGAACTTCAGGTGAGCACCATGGGTGCTCCGAGCAGCGCCAGCTTTGACGGCCTGGCATCGGCGGTGGCCGCCGCCAACGGCCGGGGTGTTGTCCTTTGGCGAGGCTCGGAGACGGTAAACGGCCTCCGGGAAGAAGAGGTTTGGGGGCAGGTTGTTACGCTGGCGGCAACGGCGAATCTATCAATCGCGAAGACGGACAACCAAGCCACGTTTGTGTCCGGTGAACCCCTGACCTACACCATTACCGTGGCCAGCAGCGGGCCCGATGACGTAACCGGGGCCCGGGTGGTTGACGTCCTTCCGGTAGGCCTGGGTAATGCAACCTGGACGTGTACGGCTGAGGCGGGAGGTACGTGCCCCCTCAGCGGTGCGGGAAACATCGACACGACGGTCGACCTGCCAAGTGGAGCATCCGCCGTATTTTCACTGACCGCAACAACGAGCAGCGACTTCCGCGGAAGTCTGATCAACAACGCCACGGTGACGGCTCCGGAAGGCCTAGTGGATCCCCAACCCGACGACAATACGGCCACCGACCGTTCCGACTCCGCCGCCCTGTTTGCCGACAGCTTCGAATAGCTGTCCGGCAGCACCGGCGCTAGCGTCCCTCACCCGCTTCGAAGCTCGAACGGAAAAATGAGGGATTATCCAGTACGGCGCCGGGGATCTGATGGTTGATGCGGTCCAGGCCCAGCTGATCGCTACTGTTTGAGCCCCAGCAGAACACCGCTCCGGCTCCGGTAAGCGCGCAGGTGTGCCGGTCGCCGGCGGCCAGCCGGGTCACCCCGGCGGGTAGCTCCGTAAGCTCGGCGGGGAAGGTCTCCTGGTCCCGGCTGCCGGTGCCGAGCTGACCCGCATCGTTGTCGCCCCAGCAGAACGCGGTGCCGGCGTTGGTTGCGGCGCAGGTGTGCTCGCTTCCGGCGCTGATCCGCACGGCGTTGCGAAGCCCGATCACCTGTTCCGGCGTGGTGCCGGACCCGATAGTGGTGCCGAGCTGACCGCTGTCGTTGCGTCCCCAGCACAGGGCGTCACCGGCCGTGTCCAGCAGGCAGGCGTGTTCGCGGCCAAGACCTAAGCCCGCAGCGGTGCTGCCGAAGGGGATACTCACCGGCTCGGGAGCAAACGCCTGATCCCGCGTCCCGTTGCCCAGCTGGCCTGAGCTGTTGCTGCCCCAGCAGCTGACGGTGCCCGCGGTTTCCAGCGCGCACGAGAAAACGCCGCCCGCCTCCACCTCTGCAACGCCCGAGTCGCGGTTGGCCACGGCGACAGGCGCCGGCTGGTTCATCAGGCTCGCGTCGCCGAGCTGCGAGTCGATGTTCCAACCCCAGCAGCGGGCGGCGCCGCTGGTGGTGGTGGCACAGGTGTGCGCGTCTCCCCCGTCGATCTGCGCAACGCCGCTGCTCAGGCCCTGCACTGCTGTCGGGCCGGGCCGCGTAGTCATACTGCCGTCCCCCAGCTGCCCCCGCTCATTGTCGCCCCAGCACTGGGCTGCGCCGGCGGTGGTTACCGCGCAGGTGTGGGCGCGGCCGGCGCCGATCGAGGCGACGGAGCCGGCCAGGCCGGTGACGTTGGCCGGTATGGTGGCACGCTGAAAATCCCCGGTGCCGAGCTGGCCGTCATCGTTAGCACCCCAGCACCGGAGGGTCCCAGTCTGGCTGAGCGCGCAGCTGTGGCGGTCACCCACGGCGATGGCGGTAATGCCGCTCTGCAGCCCCGGCACCGCGGTCGGCGTCAGCCGAAACCAGGGGTCATTATTGCCCAGCTGGCCCGTCCCGTTGCTGCCCCAGCACTGCACGCCGCCGCCCGTGGTCAGGGCGCAGCTGAAATTGCGGCCGGTCTCGATCTGAGTGGCGTTGCTCAAGCCCGTGGCCGGTACGGCCGGGAGCCGGTACTCGCTGGTGCCGTCCCCGAGCCTTGAGAAGGTGTTGTCGCCCCAGCATCGCACCGCGCCGTTGTTCATGCGGGCGCAACCGTGGTCAAACCCTGCGCTCACCTGCGCCACGTTGGCTGCCAGGCCGGGGATGTCGAACAGCTCAAACGGATCCGGGTTGTCCTCACCAGAGTTGTTGAGCTGACCCTCAAAGTTATCACCCCAGCATTTCACCGCGCCGGCATCAGTCACCGCGCAGTTGAAGTATTCGCCGCTGCTGATGCCCACGATGTCGGCGAGTCCGTCCACGCGGGTGGGTCTGGAAAAAGAGCCAAAGGCGCAGCCGAAGAGATTACATTCCCGGTCGTAAACGCCCCAGCACGATACCGTCCCGCTGCCTGTCAGCAGGCAGCTGTTGGAATCGCCGGTGGTGATCGCCATGTTGAGCGGGTTTGTGGAGGTGAGCTGCGGTGTGTTCGCCGTGTCCCGGTTGCCGTTGCCCAGCTGGCCGTCCCCGTTAAAACCCCAGCAGCGGATCTCACCGTCTACATCCAGGGCGCAGGTGTGATTGTCGCCGGCAGAAACCATCATCACGCCGCTGTCCAGCCCCACCACGTCCACCGGGGTGTCGCGCTGAAAAGCACTGCTGCCATCGCCGAGCTGGCTCAGAAAATTGTTTCCCCAGCATTTGACGCCGCCGGCCGTGTTCACCGCGCAGGTATGGGAGCCGCCGGCGCTGACGGAGACGATGTCCGTCAGTCCGACCACCGACACCGGGACATAAGCGTTTTCCTGCGTGCCGTCACCAAGCTGGCCGTCGGCGTTGAGACCCCAGCATTTGACCCCGCCGCGGGCGGTGACCACGCAGGCATGGCTACGCCCGGCGCTCAGCTGGGTGGCGCCGGTGAGCGGTTCAAAGTTTCCGGCGGCCCGGACCTCTGCCGGGCAAAGCGCCAGCGTGAGGATGAGAAATGTCGCTGCGACCCGATCCCTGGTGTTTAGTCCGTTCCATTCCATAACTGCGCTACCTTGCCTGCTCTGGTCCTGCATCCCTGCCGGATGGCGCAGCCTGACTGGTTCTGCGCTCTGTTCTTATATAAGCGAAAAAGGGCGGCGTTTGGTATCAAAAGCGTCACCGATGCCAGGGCCACTGCGGCCCCGGCGCCGATTGAGGCGGTGGGTCAAACGCTCATCCAGCCGCCGTCCACCAGCAGATCTGCGGCGGTCATATATAGCTCGAATCGTCATTCGCCAGGAAAACTGTGGCGTTGGCCATATCCTGAGCTGTGCCTTCGCGGCCCAGCGGCGCCTGGTCAACCACCATCTGCATGAATCCCTCGAAGTTGTCCGCCGGCACGTTGGTTTTGGACGCAAAATGGGTGCGCACGATGCCGGGGCTCAGCGTGTTGACCCGGATAGACCGGGGAGCCAGTTCCGCCGCCAGCGTTCGGGCCAGGGAGCGGACCGCGGCCTTGGCGGCGAAGTAGAGGCTCCCGTCGGTACGCCTTTTTCGTGCGCCGCTGACGCCGTCAGGATGATGCTGGCCCCGTCGTTCAGCACCGGCAGCAGTTTCTGGACCGTAAAGAAGGCGCCTTTGACGTTGATGTCGAACTGCTTGTCGTAGGCCGCTTCATCGATCTGCTCGATCGGTGCGAATACCCCAAGCCCCGCGTTGGCAAACAGGATATCCGCCTTGCCGTGAACCCGCTCCACCTCGCTGGCCAGCCGCGCCAGATCGTTCAGGTTGCTCACGTCGCCCCGAACGCCTGTGGCGCTGTCGCCCAGCGTTTCCAACGGGAACTTTCACCCAGACCTCCGTAGTCTGGCATCGACGGCTGGGGGTACACCCGGCATTCAGCTGGCTGCGGGAAGTGCTGGTTGACGTGGCGGCGAGTTAGTTGCGATCTATACATCCGTATGACGAGGTATGCGCCACCTTAGGCGTATGCAGCTCGACATGCGCCCGTGAGGAACCGACCCGTGCCAGGGGAAAACGCCTGCCCGCTATGCGGCCGGGAGACCCCGCTCACCTTTCATCACCTGATTCCCAAAAAGCTGCACCGGCGCAAGCGCTTTCGCAAGCGCTACTCCCGGGAGGAGCTCAATCGCGGCGTGCGCATCTGCCGACTGTGCCACAACGGCATCCACCGCATGTTCGACGAAATGACGCTGGGTCAGGAACTCAATTCGCTGGAGCTGCTGCGCGAGCAGGAGTCGCTGATCCGCCACGCCCGCTGGGTCAGTAAGCAGCGCCGCCGAACCTGACGACCTACAGTGGCCAGACGATGGCGATAACCGGGATCGAAACCACCAGCACCAGAATCTCCAGCGGCAGACCCATGCGCCAGTAATCACCAAAGCGGTACCCGCCCGGTCCAAGAATCAGCGTGTTGTTCTTGTGGCCGATGGGGGTCAGGAAGGCGCAGCTGGCCGCCACCGCCACGCCCATCAGAAAGGCATCAGGATTGGCATTCAGCCGGTTGGCCACGTCGATGGCAATCGGCGCGGCGATCAAGGCGGTCGCGACGTTGTTCAGCACGTCCGACAGGGTCATGGTGATCACCATCAAGGCGGCCAGCACCGCAATCGGCGCCCAGCCCTGGGTGGCGCCAACCAGCGCATTGGCCAGCACCTCGGTGCCGCCGGAAACCTCCAGCGCCACGCCGATAGGGATCATCGACCCCAGCAGCACCACCACCGGCCATTCCACCGCATCAAACAGTTCGCTCAGCGGCACGATATTAAAGGCCACGTAGCCCACCACCACGGCGCCCAGGGCCACCGGCAGATACACCCAGCCTACGCTGGCAGCGAGAATGGCCGCCGCAAACAAAGCGACGGCCAGCGCCGCCTTCGACCGCTGCACCATCTCAAGTCCGCGGTCCGCGAGAGGCAGACAGCCGAGCCAACCCACCACGTCGTTCAGCGTGTTGGACGGTCCCAGCAGCAGCAGGATGTCACCCGGGCGAATGGTCAGGCGGCGCAGGCGCTTTCGGGTGCGTTGGCCGGACCGGGACACGCCGATCAGGGAAACGCCCTGGCGATAGAGCAGCTGCACGTCATCTGCCGTTCGTCCGTCAATGCGCGAACCTTTGGGGACCACGCACTCGATCACGTCGACCGCAGCGCCGGCCGCGCCGCCGTCGCCGGCGGTGGTCTGGCCAACATAGCTCAGCCGCGCCGCGCCGATGAACCGGTCGATGTTATCCGGCGCGCCCTCCAGCACAATGAGGTCACTTTTCTTCACCACGTTGCCGTGGCCGGTGCCGGGCAGGCGCTTGCCCCGGCGCACGAGGCCAATCAGTTCGACCTCGTTTTCCAGCGCCAGCTCGTCCAGCGTTTCCAGCGGCTGTTCCAGCACCGGCGAATCTTCCTTGAGGCTGGCCTCGGCGATGAAGTCTTCAAATTCCGCCAGGTCTTTCCCCGAGTCGGTTTTGCCTCGAGCCACGGGAATCAGCTTGAAGCCGACCAGCACCACGAACAGCACACCGACCACGGAGACGGCCAATCCCACCGGCGCAAAGTCGAACATGCTGTAAGCCTCGCCCAGCGCGTCTTCCCGGAAGGTGGCAATCACGATGTTCGGGGGGGTGCCGATCAGCGTGACCATGCCGCCCAGGATGGAAGCAAAAGATAATGGCATCAGGGTGAGGGCCGGGCTGCGCTTGGCGCGCCGGGCGGCCTGGATGTCCACCGGCATGAGCAATGCCAGCGCCGCGACGTTGTTCATCACCGTCGACAGAGCCGCGGCGGCAGCGCCCATAATGCCGATGTGCGCGCGGATGCCGTGACTGGCACTTAGCAGCCGGCGGGCGAGCAGCTCGATGGCGCCGGACCGGGACAGGCCGCGGCTGACGATCAGCACCAGCGCGATGATCACCACCGCCGGATGCCCAAATCCGGAAAACACCTCGTCTTTGGGAATCACACCCAAGAGAAAGGCGGCCACAAGAGCGCCAAAGGCAACCACGTCATAGCGAATTCGGCCCCAGATGAGCAGGCCAAAAAGCACCAGCACCAGCCCAAAAAGCAGCAGCTGGTCGTTCGTCAGACCCAGAAACATGGCGCAAGGGTGACGCAAAACCCGCAGCGGGGGAAGTCCCGGCGATCGGAGTACGTGGAACCGCCACAACTGTGATCAGCGTCACGCAATCCGTTCGCTGTCTTCTCATTTGTTCCTCATTTGTCTCCTAGGCTGCTCTCCAGTCGAGGCCATAAGTTCGAAAATCGATTGATTTCAAAGCCCTGCGAAGGATTCGGGGCGCCGCGACCCGCGGCCAGGTCGAGACACGAAGCAGACATCAAGGAGAGCAGATATGAGTAGTTACGACAAAGTCCCGGCGTCTTCCAAGGCGGCTTCCCCGGTACCTTCCGAAACAGAAAATTCCCGCCGGCGTTTTCTAAGAGTGAGCACGATGACCAGCGTTGCCGCGGCATCCGCGGCGGTGCTGGCCACCGGCGCCCAGGGCCAGGTAGTGCCGGGAGGGCGCGGCAATCGAGAAGGCCGCAACCGAGATGGTCGGGCGCTGGATGCGCTCCGGCTGAAAGAGGACGCAGCGCAGCAGCACTACCAGACCACGCTGGAGCTCGACGAGCAGGAAGCTAATGGCGACGAAGACCGCTATGCGGATGAGCGCTTTTACGCCAGCTACAGCAAATCCCTGCCCAGCAATGCGTTTGGGGAGGTGGCCAGCGGGGCATTTTTGCGGCTGCGCACAGCGATGGCGTCCGGCCTGCGGAGCGATTTTGACAATATTGACCTCGACGCCTCCGCGGGACGCAACCTCACCAATCCCCAGGGAGCCTTCAAATTTGAACCTCTGGGCCTGGATAATCACGCGACGCGCATCGATCCTGCGAAGCGTTTTCGAGGCGCTGAACTGGCCGGTGAGGTCGGCGAGGTGTACTGGCAGGCGCTCACCCGGGACGTGCCGTTCATCGACTACGATTCCGATCCCGACATCGCCGCCGCGGTCAGCGATCTGAACGGGTTTACCGTCACTCCCGGCGCCGCAAACACCGGCGCCACAACGCCAGCGAACATTTTTCGCGGCGAAACCGCCGGTGACCTGATTGGTCCATACATCAGCCAGTTTCTCTGGCAGGACTACCAGTTTGGGCCGCAGCAGGTGGCACAGCGCTATCAGCTGCCGATTCCGGTTGACTTCATGACGGATGAAACCAACTGGCTGAATGTGCAGCGCGGCGGTCTGCCGCAGGAGCCGGAGTTCTTTGAAGCGGAGCGGCGGTATATTTTCAACAACCGGTCCCTCGGTGAATATGTTCACCGCGACGTGTCTTTCCAGGCCTATCTCAACGCGGGTCTGGTCCTGCTTGGCCTTGGGTCAGCGGCGATGGACCCGGGGAACCCCTATCTGGGTTCGCAGAACCAGGATGGCTTTGCGACCTTCGGTGCGCCTTTTGTCCTGGACCTGGTTACCAAATCGGCAAACCTGGGGTTGACCGGCGCCTGGTATCAGAAGTGGCGGGTGCATCGGTTTTTGCGCCCTGAAGCCATGGGCGGGCGGATTCATTTTCACCTGAATGGTCAACGCAGCTACGAGCTGCACCCGGATATCCTGAACTCCGCCGCCGTCGAAGCCACGTTTTCCCGTTTCGGCAGCTTTCTGCTGCCCCAGGCTTTCCCCGAGGGTTCGCCGACCCACCCGTCTTTTCCGGCGGGTCATGCCACCATGGCCGGCGCCTGCGTGACGGCACTCAAGGCATGCTTCAACGAAGATTACGTGCTGCCGGAAACGGTGCAGGCGAACGCTACCGGCAGCCGTCTGTTGAGCTACAACCAGCGCGCCCTCACCGTGGGCAACGAGCTGAACAAGCTCGCCAACAACATCGCCATCGGTCGTGATGCCGCCGGCGTCCACTACCGGCAGGACGGCATACAGGGGCTGAGGGCCGGCGAACAGCAGGCCATTGGCCTGCTGCAGGACCAGTCCAGAACGTTGAACGAATCCGACTTCGGGGGCTTTACCCTCACCCGATTTGACGGGACACGGATCAACATTCGCGACGGCGTCATTTTGCAGGTTGCTCCCTAGTGTCCTGAATTCAAGGAACTTCTAACTCAGGACACTAGCCAGCCTTCGGCGGGCCGCTTGACTGATTGATCATGCGGCCCGCCGGAGATTCAGGCTAGGCGTCCGGCAGGCTGACGCGGGCCACGCAGCCGGTGTGACCATCGGTTCGGTTGTTCAGTGTCAGGCTGCCGCCGTGGGCTTCGGCGATCTGACGGCTGAGCAGCAGACCCACACCACTGCCGCCCGCCTTGGTGGAGAAAAACGGGGTAAACAGGTTGCCCGAGTCGGGGATGCCGCTACCGCCGTCGATCACGTGAATCTCCAGGCCGCCGGGGCGGGGCTCCCAGCGAATGACTACCGCCGTATCGCTCACCGCCGCCCGGTTGGCTTCGCCGGCGTTCTTAATCAGATTGATGAGCAGCTGCTCAAGCTGCGCCGCGTCGGCATGAATCTCGTGGTCCGGCTGGCTCGCCACCTGCACGGACCATTCCGATTCCAGCGTGGCGACCCGCGTCAGCAGATCGCGAATGCTCAGCGGCTGCTTGTTCGGCTCCGGCAGGCGCGCCAGCTGCGCGTAGCTGCTCATAAAGCGGCTCAGCGCGTGCGCCCGGTCCTGGATGATCTCAAGCGTCTGCCTCGCGTCGTCATCCCAGTCGGCGGGGCGGGGGTCCCGATTGAGCAGGTGGGTGAGCGATTCGGCCATGGACCGGATGGGTGCCAGGGAGTTGTTCAGCTCATGCCCGATCACGCGAATGAGTCGCTGCCAGGCCAGGCGCTCTTCCTGCCGCAGCGTGAGGCTGAGATCGGTCAGCACAAGCAGCTGCTGCGGAATGCCGGCCTGACGGTAACGGCTGGCCTGGATTCGAAATCGCCCCTGCTTGCCGGGAAAAGTGCGGTGCTCCACCTGCGGCCGCTGATAGCCAAAACAATCCACCAGCCCGAGGGATTCGGCGCTGCGGCCCAGGAGGGTTTCGGGCGTGGCCGCAAAGAGCGCGCAGCCGGCTGGATTGATCATCGTGAGGCTATCGAATTCGTCGAAGGCCAGCACGGCAGCGTCGAGCTCCGCGACAATTTTTTCCAGCAGCAGGTCTGCTTCGACGCCGGCAAACCTTTTTTCGCGAAGATCATCCCCCAGCAGGTTGATCTCGCAGATGAGCTCATGGAGGGCGCCCGGGGGCGGGCCCGCAACGCCGCGCAGCGCATAGTCCTCGTTGCGGATGGCCTCCACGAGGTTGGCCAATGTGCGCAGCGGATAGCCGGCCTTGTTGCGTACGACAAACGCCAGCAGCACGGAAAAAAGCGCAACCGGGAGCCAGCCGAATACCCAGATGCCCCAGCCCGCGTCGGCAAAAAGCAGAGCGGCAGCCGCGAGCAGCAATCCCGGCGCGGTCAGCACCAGCACCCAGATGAGAATGCGGCGCTCATAGGTCCAGCGTCGGGAGCCTCGGGCTACGGTGACCTGAATCTGCGCTGGCGGGGGCGTGTCGTCCGGCTGGCTCACGAACCTTCGATGTCCTTCAGGCCATGTTTTTCCAGTCGCCGATACAGGGCGCTGCGGCTCAGGCCAAGCTCCCGGGCTGCTTCCAGCACGTTGTGTTTGTTTCGCGCGAGCGCCGCCTGAATCAACAGCTTTTCCGCCTGCTCCAGCGGCAGGGCTTCAAAGTCGTGGCTGGGCGCGGCACCGGCCGGAAGCGACAGATCGGTCGGCTGGATGACCTCTTCGGTGGCCATGAGGACGGCCCGTTCCACCACGTGGCTGAGCTCCCGGATATTTCCCGGCCAGTGGTGGCCCTTGAGTGTCGTCAGCGCCGCCGGGCTGAATGCGGCGGGCGCGCTGCCGTAGCGGGCCCGGGTCTGCGCCAGGAACAGCTCACACATCGGCTCGATGTCATCAGCCCGCTGGCGCAGCGGCGGCAGCTTGATTTCGACCGTGTTGAGCCGAAACAGCAGATCCGGGCGAAACTGGTCCGGGTCGGCCAGCTTTTCATCCGAATTGGTTGCGGAGATCACCCGCACGTCCACCGTCAGGGTGCGGGAAGAACCCACTCGCTCCAGCTCCCCTTCTTCCAGAACCCGCAGCAGCTTGGACTGCTGCACTAGCGGAATGTTGGTGATCTCGTCGAGAAACAGCGTGCCTCCGTCGGCCATCTCAAAGCGGCCGACGCGATCCGCCTGGGCGTCGGTGAAGGCCCCCCGGACGTGGCCGAAGATTTCACTTTCAAAAACCGTGTCCGCCAGCCCACCGATATTGACCGTAACGAGGGTCTTGTCAGCGCGGTCCGATCGGCGATGGATCTCCCGGGCGAGCAGACTCTTGCCGGTGCCGTGCTCCCCGGTGATGAGCACATTGGCGGCGGAGGCAGCAACCCGGTCGATGATGGCGAGCACCGGCTGCATGGCGGCAGACCGGGCGATAAAAGGCTGGCCATCAGCATCGCGCAGCAGCGCATTTTCCGCCGCCAGGCGCTGTTCCCGGCGGCGGGATCCGCCGAGGGCAATCTGGTTGCGAATGATGCTCAGCAGTCGCTGGTTGTCCCAGGGCTTTTCGACAAAATCCCCGGCGCCTTCCTGCATCGCCTGCACCGCGATAGCCACGCTCCCCCAGGCGGTCATCACAACCACCGGCAGGTCCGGATTCAGTTCGTGCAAATCCTTCAGCAACCGTAGACCTTCGGAGCCGGAGGTGGTGTCCTCGCTGTAGTTGAGATCGATCAGGGCCGCGTCGTAGTTTTTTCGTGCCGCCAGCTGCAGCGCTTCCGCGGGGCTGTGACCGGCCGTTACCTGATAGTCCTCGCCTTTGAACAGCAGCTTGAGCGCCGCGACCACGTCGGGGTGATCGTCAACGACGAGGATGTTGTGGCCGTTTTTGCTCAAGGTCGCCAATGATTGGTTGGTGGTCGAAAATGGGACCGGCGCGTCCCGATTCCGAACACTGATCCCGGCTGTATCTCTGTCTCGAATTCGTATCTTACTGTTTTTCCAAACGTTGACTCGATTGGCACAGCGTTTGCTCTGCTTTGCCCATGGATCTTAAGAGAGCGGGCGTCAAAGACCGAAAACGGCGTCGAACCTCCTGGCTGATGGGCGCCGGCGTGGCCATGCTGGTGAGCGTTTTTGCGGTGGTCGCAACGCTGGAGCCGGCGGCGCCGGCGGTAGAGAGCGAGACCGTCTTTTTTGCCACGGTGCAGCGCGGTGAGCTGACGCGGCAGGTGCGCGGACCCGGCACGCTTGTGCCGAAAGACGAGCGCTGGATTGCCGCCGGTACGGAGGCGCTCGTCGAGCGCCAGCTGATCAAGCCCGGGGCCCCGGTGCAGCCGCAGACCGTGATCCTGGAGATGAGCAACCCGGAACTCAGCCAGCTCCTGCAGGAGGCGGAGCTGGAGCTGCAGGCGGCGGTGGCCGATCAACTGGCGCTTAAGGTGACGCTGGCCAATCGACGCCTGGATGGAGAGGCCAGGGTCGCCGAGATCCGTGCTGAGTATCTGAGCGCCAAGCTGCAGGTGGAGGCCGAGAAGGACCTTGTCCAGCGCAGCATCATCTCCCGCCTGGACCATGAGCGATCCAAGCTGGCGGAGGAACAGCTCGCCACCCGGTACGACATCGAGCGGCGCCGGGCGGTGCAGCTGGAGGAGTCCATCGAGGCCGAACAGGCGGCCGGCGAAGCGCGGCTGGAGCGCCTGCGCAACCTGCTTAACCTGCGCAGGACCCAGGTCGACGCCCTCACCGTGCGCGCGGGCATTGAGGGTGTTCTGCAGGAGGTGCTGCCGGAGGCGGGTCAGCGCGTCACAACGGGATCGACCCTTGCCCGGGTGGCGCGCACCGATTCGCTGCTCGCAGAGCTGCGCATTCCCGAGGTGCAGGCAAAAGATCTGGTGCTGGATCAGCCGGCGGAAATTGACACGCGTAACGGCAAGGCGCCGGGCCGCGTCACCAGGATTGATCCTTCCGTGGTCAACGGATCGGTCACGGTGGACGTGGAGTTTTCCGCGGCGCTGCCCGAGGGGGCGCGGCCGGACCTGAGCATCACGGGCACCATTGAGATTGAACGCCTCGATGATGTGGTTTTTGTCGGCCGCCCCGTGGAAGGCCAGGCCGGCGGCTACGGCTCCCTTTTCCGGGTCGGCGCAGACGGGGCTGATGCGCGCCGGGTGCAGGTCAAATTTGGCCGCGGCTCCGTGAATGCCCTCGAAGTGGTCGACGGCCTTGTCCCGGGCGACCGGGTCATCCTTTCCGACATGTCCCAGTGGGACGGCACCGACCGGATTCAATTGAACTGAGAACCAGGAGTTCCAACCTATGAGCAACCCTCAGGCACTAATTTCGCTAACCGGCGTCCAGAAGGTCTTTCTGACCGATGAGATCGAAACCCATGCGCTGTCAGATGTGCATCTGAAGATTGCCGAAGGGGAGTTCGTTTCCGTGGAAGGGCCCTCGGGCTGCGGCAAATCTACGCTCCTGGCCATCCTGGGACTGCTCGACACGCCCAGCCAGGGTGAGTACGTGCTCAACGGCAAAAACGTGGCGGGCCTGGATGCCGGTGAGCGGGCCACGATCCGCAACCGGGAAATCGGCTTTATCTTTCAGGCTTTCAACCTGATCGGCGACCTGACGGTCTACGAAAACGTGGAGCTGCCGCTGACCTATCGCGCAAACATCAGCCGAGGTCAGCGCAAGACGCTGGTCATGGAGGCCCTGGAGAAGGTCAACATGTCCCACCGCACTCGCCATTATCCGGCACAGTTGTCCGGCGGGCAGCAGCAGCGGGTTGCGGTCGCTCGCGCGTTGGTGGGCAAACCATCGATCCTGCTCGCGGACGAGCCGACCGGCAATCTGGATTCAAGAAACGGCAGCGCCGTGATGGATCTGCTCCGGGAGCTGCATCTGGCCGGCTCCACCATCTGCATGGTGACGCACGACCCGCGCTATGCCGCGTTTGCAGAGCGCAATGTGCATCTGTTCGACGGCCGCGTGGTGGACGAAACGGACGCCACGCCGATCGATAAGGCCCGCACCGAAGTAGCCTGAGGGAGGAAAGGTCATGAGACTTTGGGATGACGTTCGCTACGCTGTTCGGCTGCTGACCAAGAGCCCCGGCTTTTCTCTCCTCACGCTGACGATTCTGTCGCTGGGCCTTGGGGCGGCCATCTATGGGTTTGGCGCCTTAAACGCGATAGTCCTCAAACCGCTGCCGTTTGAAGCGCCGGAGGAACTGGTTCACCTGGAAACCGCAATCCTGGAACGGGATATCGACAGCCGGGAAGTGACCTATGACGACTTCAAACACTGGCGCGAGGCGCAGACCAGCTTTGAGGATCTCGCTGCGTTTTACCGCGGCACGGTGAATATCCTGGGACCGGAAAAGCCGGAGCGTTTTGAAGGCGGGTTTATGAGTGACGGCAGCCTGAAGATCATCGGAGTGACGCCGCTGAAGGGTCGCACTTTTCTGCCGTCGGACTCGGTTTTTGGTGCCCCCGACGTGATTATTCTCGGCTACAACGCTTGGCAGCGCTCTTTTAATGGTGACGAGGAAATTCTCGGTCAGATTGTTCGGGTGAACGGGCGCGATACGGAAATTATCGGCGTGATGCCGGAAGGGTTTCTGTTCCCGACCAATGAAGATGTCTGGGTGCCGCTGCGCTATGACGAAGCCAACCGAAACCGCGGCGACGGCATGACGCTCGAGGTCTACGGCCGACTCAAAGATGGCGTTTCCATCGATCGATCGCGGGCCGAGTTTGAGGGTATTACGTCGCAGCTTGCGACCGCGTTTCCCGAGACCAACGAGGGGGTGACGGCGATTATCAAGCCGTTTACCCATGAATACGTGGGGGAAGGCACGCGCAAAGCGATCTGGTCCATGATGGCAGCGGTGATGCTGGTGCTGCTGATCGCCTGCGCTAACGTTGCCAACCTTCTGCTGTCACGGACCACGGGTCGAACCCAGGAAATGGCCATCCGCGCGGCGATTGGCGCTGGCCGCCGGCGCCTGGTGGTGCAAATGCTGGTGGAATCGATGCTGCTGGCGCTCGCCGGGTCGGTGATCGGGTTGGTGCTGGCCTATTGGGCCACCGTGGCTACCGAGCGGTTTTTTACCGAATCCGGCAGCGGCTTTCCCTTTTGGGTTGTGCTCAAGCTGGACATGTGGGCGGCGGTGTTCGCCATTACAGCGGCCATTGTCACCGCGGTGCTGGCGGGGATCGTTCCGGCGCTGCGGGCGTCGGGCGTCAACGTCAACAGCGTGCTGCGGGAAAACGCCCGGGGCGCCACCAGTCGCAAAACGAAGTGGCTGAGCCAGTCGCTGGTGGTCACGGAGATTGCGCTGTCGTTTATTCTCCTCATCCTTGCCGGTCTGACCATTCGCAGCTCGCTGGAGATGCAGAAGTACGACGTGGGAGTGCGCACCGACAGTATGCTGACCGTGCGCATCGGGCTGCCCCTGGCCAGCTATCCGGAGCCGGAGCGTCAGGCGCAGTTTTTTGCTGAGCTGAATCAACGGGTGCAGGACATGCCGGGCACCACGGCGGGCGTGGTGACCAACGGGTTGCCCGGGGCGTTCAGCGACTGGTCACCGTACCTGCCGGAAACTGAAGAGGTCAGCGACGACGACCGATTGGACTGGGCGCCCTACATCCGCATCGTGGGCGGATACTTCGACACCTTCGAGGCGCCGCTGCTCGAAGGCCGGGACTTCGATGAGCGAGACACCGCCGACAGCCTGCCGGTGGTGATCATCAACCAATTTTTTGCCCGCAAGGCGTTTGGCGGGGAGAGTCCAATCGGTCAGCGCGTGCGTTTTGGCGCGCCCGACAGTACGGATCGACCGGCCGAGTGGCGCACGATTGTGGGGGTCAGCCGCGACATCCGTCAGGTCGGCGTAGGGGATACGGGCTTTGAGGAACGGCCCTCGTTTTACGTACCGCTGGCGCAGGACCCGGCCCGCTTCATGCACGTGGCCCTGCGAACCATCGGCGAGCCGAAGGGGATGGTGCCGGCGCTCCGCGATACGGTGCAGACGCTCGACCCGGAACTTCCCATGTACTGGGTGCAAACGCTGGAGGAGGGTTATGCCCAGCAGATTGCGCCCAACCGCCTGCTGGGGATCTGCTTTGGCGCCTTCGCGGTCATCGCTTTGCTGCTGGCCGCGGGGGGGCTCTACGGCGTGATCTCTTTCAACGTCAATCAACGCACGCCGGAACTCGGTATTCGCCGGGCTTTGGGCGCCAGCGACCGGACCATTGTTGGCCTGGTCAGCAAGCAGGCCGCGGTGCAGCTTGGCCTGGGCCTTGGACTGGGCATCCTGGGTGGTGTTGGCGCGTCTCAGATTATGCAGAGTCTGATCGTGGTGCCCGCGTTCCATGCCGGAACTTATATCGGCGTCGGATTGATGCTGATTCTGTCCGTCATTGTCGCCTGCATTGTGCCGACCCGCCGGGCGATACGGATCGATCCGATGGTGGCCCTGCGGTACGAATAGCCGCCGCCGGGTGCATCAGGGTGCGGTAGAGAAGCTGCTGTACTTCGGTTCCGGTATTTCGTCTTGGTCACTGCGCCACGCCCAGCGCGTGGCGCAGTCCTTTCCCCCTTAAGTCAACCGCTGGCCAGCCGATTCAATGTTCACCGGACGCGGAGACATTTTGACCATGATGGCATTGATGATTTTTCGGCCATGGCTGCCAAAGGCCTGAGCATTACCGACCGGTTGGTGCAGGAAGAGCTGGGTGGCTCGGCCGACGCCGGCGGCGCTGTTTGGACCATTCCCCGGCGCTCGGCCGGTGCCGTCTCCCGCGGGGTGGAACCGTAGATGGCCCGCTGGATTGCGCTGGCCCTCGCCGTTGTTGCCTGCTTGCTGGCGCTGAACAGTGAAGCGGGCCGCGATGGCGCCATGGCGATCGGGCTGCTCAGCCTGGGGGCGCTGAGCATGATTTTCCGGCCGGGCTGGTGGACCTTCTGGATGCCCCTGGGTTTCTGGGAACAGCGCGCTCGGGACGTGGGTAACGCGGACAGCATGGGGCCGGCCATTGTCCTGCTCGGCTGGATCGCCCTGCTCCTGACCGTTTATCTGGCCATCCGGCTCTAGTTCGGCCCGACGGAGAACGGCGGCTCAGGCCTCGTTGCCAAGCCCCGACGCCCAGCACGCGTCAAGCAGCGTCTGCGTCCGCTCACTGAGGGCGATGCTGGCCTCGCGCCCCTTCGCATCCCCCGCCAGCCGCGCGACAGTCTGAAACATCAGGGCTGATCCAGGCAATTCCGACGGCACGCTGATCGTATCGTCCGACGACCCCGGGCCCCAGCCGCCCTGCTTCCAGCGATAGTCGGCGGATCCATCCGGGTTCTGGCTCAGAAAATTGTCGATATGGACCACGCCGTCGGTGCTCGTTATCCGCAGATCCATCACGACCGCGCCGCTATCAAAGCCGCAGTTCCAGGTGGAGCTGCTGCCATCGTCAAAGGTCAGCACGCCGCTGGCCGCCGCCACCGCGGTGGTTTCATCGTCGCGGCGCAGGAAGGCCTGGGCTTTGACCAGCCGGGCGTCCTTCGGAAGATAGGTGGCCGCCGCGCGCATGTTGTACCAGCCGGCATCACCCAGGGCGCCCATCGGCTCGAGATCCGGGTTGTAGCGAATATTGCTTTTGTCCCCCAGGTTGAACTGAAAGGCGGACGCGACGGACCAGGGCCGGGCGCCGGCGGCCGCCAGGCGTTCGAGTACCGCCCCGGTGCGGGGATGGTGGTTGAAGTGGGTGCCGTCCACGAGGGCCACGCCGTTCTCCCGGCAGGCGGCAGCAATCCGCTGCACCGACGGGACGCTGGCAAACGGCTTTTCCGCCAGCACGTGCTTGCCGGCCCGGGCTGCGGCAATGCAGATTTCTTCCCGCACGCTCGTGGGTGTGGCCACATAGATGGCGTCCACGCCGTCCCACTCGGTCATGGACTGCCAGGAATCGAACGCCCGCTCGGCGCCGTACTGGGCGGCAAACTCGTCCGCGGAGCTTTGCCGGCGGCTGGAAACCGCCGCGAGGCGGGCGACGGGAAACCGGCCGAGCACCCGGGCCATGGAGTTGGCAATGCCGCCGGTGCCGACGAACCCCCAGCGCAGGGTCGGCAGGTCTTCTGCGCCGACCAGGGCCGGGCTGATAGCCGCCCCCACCGCCACCGCGCCAGCGGCCCCCAGAAACTCTCGCCGACGCAGCGCCGCACGCTCCTGCAGATCCTTAGGCTGATGACCTGGTTTTTTCTCTGCCATGACCTTCTCCGAGTTTGCCAACGCATGGTAGCGCGATCTGCCGGGCCAGGCTTGCCGACGCTGCGCGGGCGCGGGGCGCGGCCCATCTCCGTACCGATTCCAACCGCAGCGTTTCGGAATGTACGTAGGTCTCCACTGCTTGACAGCTGTCAATTAATATTTACACTGATTTTTGCCAGAAAGCTTGACACTTCGAGGGCCTGGGCGCCCCGCGCGGCGGCCGCATTTCACGACCAATCAACTCAGCTGGTCGGCTATCCGGACCCTCCTGGGAGAGAAAAGATGGGATTTTTTACCCGCACCACCGAAACCGCCCCCTGTGAGGTTGAAGTGAGCCATTGCTTCGATAGCCTCCATGCCCACGTGAAGTTCCTGAACGGCGCCGTGATTCATCCCGGCGACGAGGTGCTCGTGCACGGTGACCCGGTGCTGGCGCCCTACGGCGAGGTGGTGACCGAGGAGCGGACTGCCACCATTACCCGGGCTTCTGGCCTCGGTCAGTTCTGGACCCGCCTCACCGGCGACCTGGAAATGATGGAGCTTTGTGAGTTTTCCTTCTCCGAGGAGGTATCGGTATGAGTCCTGTAGAAGACGCCCCCGTCCGCCACTCGGCAGACGCCACCACGGTTGAAGATGCCCTCGACGCGGGCAACTACCGCCAGGCGGTTATCGACAGCAAAGGCGCGACAGAAGTTGCGATGAGCAATACGCTCCTGACGCCGCGGTTTTACACCACCGATTTTGACGAGCTGGACGCGGTGGACGTGAGTCCGGTGCGCAAAGACTGGGATGAACTGATCTCCTATATGGAGGCAGACGCCAACCGCGGCCATTTCCGCAAGAACGAAGACTGGGACCATATCGATTGGGAAAACATGGAGCCCCAGCTCAAAGCCGAGTTCATCGACTTCCTGATCTCTTCCTGCACCGCGGAGTTTTCCGGCTGCGTGCTGTACAAGGAAATGAAACGGCGCGGGAAGAACGAGGACATTACCCGCCTGTTTCAGCTGATGGCCCGGGATGAGGCGCGCCACGCCGGCTTCATCAACGACGCGCTGCGGGAAGCGGGCATTGCGGTCAATCTGGGCTTTTTGACCAAAAAAAAGAAGTACACCTACTTCAAGCCCAAGTACATCTACTACGCCACCTATCTTTCAGAAAAGATCGGCTACGCCCGCTACATCACCATTTTCCGCCACCTGGAGCAGAACCCGGAGCACCGGTTCCATCCGATCTTCAAGTGGTTCAAGGAGTGGTGTAACGATGAGTTTGGCCACGGCGAGGCGTTTGCACTGCTGATGAAGACCGATCCGAAGCTCACCAGCGGCGTGAACCGGCTCTGGATCAAGTTCTTCCTCACCGCGGTTTACTCCACCATGTTTGTGCGCGATCACCAGCGGCCGACTTTCCACAAGGCCCTGGGGGTTGATCCGGACTGGTACGCCCACGAGGTGTTCACCAAAACCAGCGAGATCTCCAAGCAGGTGTTCCCGCTGGTGCTCGACATCGATCATCCGCGGTGGATTAAGTCGCTGCGCAAGATGCAGAAGGCCAACGTTGATCTGGCCGAGGCCAAAGCAAACGGTCAGTTTTTCCGGCGCATGGGCGCCAGTGCCCGAGCGGCAACGGCGTTTATTTCGCTGATGACGATCCCGTCAATCAAAAACGAGGTGCCGGCCAGCACGCGGCTGGAACCCTGCTACTGATCACCTTAGCCTGAGGCTCCACCGAACACCGCAAGGTGTCCGTGTGGCCGCGCGTCGCAGTGCCCGCTAGCGGGCTTCAAATCCGCTGGCAAAAACCACGTCGCCGGTGAAGAGCGCTATGCCGCTCGAGTATTTGTCGCCGGCCTGATCAAAACTGCCACCAACGTACAGCCCCTCCGGCCGCGAAAGCAGGCTCTGGCCAATGCCGGCCACCGCAGTTCCGCTGCCGGTGCCTGGAAAAGGCGTTTGGATGGTGCCGCCGTTGAGACCAACCCAGCTGCTTCCGTTCCAGGCCGTAACGCCGCGGCTTGTCACCCCGCCCGCCGAGTCGAAATCCCCGGCGACAAAAACCTGTCCGTCGTGCAGTTGGATCTCAAGCGCTCGGGTTACCGCCGCACCACCGCTCAGACCGCTGCCGAGGTTAAAGAGACTGCTGCCGTCCCAGCGGCCGATGCGGTTGAGGGGAGCCGGCGCTCCGTTTGCGGTGCTGAACTGGCCGCCGAAATAGAGGTCATTCCCGTCGCTGGCCAGCGCCAGGGCACCACCGCCGGTGTTGAAGGTGATGATGATGTTCCAGCTGCCATTATCCAGCAGCGCGATGACGTCCTGGCGCCCGCCGCCAGTGACCTGGAAATTCCCGGCCACCGCCAGCTGCCCGTTGTAATCACCAATGGCCGATACCGATACCGGTTCCGGCAGGCCACTGGCCACCTCTTCGATGGTGCTGCCGTCATACCGGCAGACCCGGCTCAACACCGTGCCACAGTTGCCGCCCACGCCAAAGAAGTAGAGCGAATCGCCCAGCATATGGAGCTCGTCGGCAGCGGTTCCGGGGCCGCCGACATCGCGCCAGGTGCTGCCATTCCACGCCACCAGCCCACCCGTCGGGTTACCGCCGGCGCTGGTCACGATGCCGCCGGCAAAAAGCTCACCCTGGAACACCGCCAGCGACCGAATATTGCCGGCGACCCCGTTTCCGACGGCGGCCCAGCGGATGCCATCCCAGCGCGCGATGACCGACGCGGCGGCATCGTCGCCGGCGGATAGAAACCCGCCGCCGGCATAGACCTCACCGTTGTATTCCGCCAGCGCCGAGACTGACCCCTCGATACCCTGGCTGGTGCCCCGCCAGAGGCCGCTCGGTTCCTCCTTGCACGCTATGCCGGCGCTGGCAATCGCGCCACCGGTGCTTCCGCCGTGGCGAACGCAGATGTCCGAGTTTGGCTGGGTAATCACGTCGGCAAACTGACCGGTCACCAGGCCCAGAGGAACGGTGTCCACTGGCTCCCAGACAAAGCCGGTCCAGCGTGCCAGCGCGTCGGCCCCCGGCAGGTCCGGCCAGAAGCCGGTGACATAGACGTAGCTGGAGTTGGCAGCCATTTGCGGTTCGCCCGACCCATGGCCCTGGCTGCCGTCATCCAGCGGCCGCCAGTCTGGCCCGGATGCCACCGTGCTCGTCGCAATCCCCGGCGCCAGCTCGCCGCCGATGATGTCGTAGGGACCAGCGGCGATAACCTCGTTATCAAAAAATACGAGATCGTCCACGACCTGCGGGACCATGTTCTGCAGGGTAGCCAGTCCGAAGGGTGTCCAGGTGGTGTTGGTGGGGTTATAGCGAAAAACGCTGCTGCCGCTCGCGACAAACACAAATCCATTGAAGGTACGCACCACTTTGACCGGCGCAACCACGCCGTTCGTGGCGCCACCGTCGCCCGTGAGCGGCTCCCACACCGCGCCGGTGGTGCGCGCCACGCGGTTAGCCGTAATCGGCGTGCCCTGATCGTCCAGCACCTCAGTGAAATCACCGCCGATGTAAAGGTTGACGCCGCCGTCAAACCAGACCGAATTGACCGCGTTGTTGGGCCCATTGCCGTCACCGCCCGGCTGATACCAGGTGCCGTTGCCGGGGCTGTAGCAGGCGAAGAAGTTGAATCCGCCCGGACTGAAATTAACGAAGGAACCGCCGAGGCAGATGTCGTTGCGGAATTTGGCGACGGACTCAATAACGCCACTGAAAATACCCACGCCCAGATCGCCATCGGAGCGCCAGCGGCCGTTCTCAAAAATCCGCAGCACGTGATACTCAACGTCACCGGCTTCGTTGACGAACTGCAGCGGTACGCCGGCCGCGACAAAACCTGTCGGGGTTTCTGTGAAGGCCGTGCTGGCAAACTCCGGATCTCGGGCGAACTGACCGCTCCACTGGCCTGTTGCCGGGCCGGCTGCCGCAAGCAGCGCAAGCGCGAGGCCGGCAGTCCATCGGGCCGCGGTAACGCTTAGCTGGCCGCCGCGCCGGCGACCGATGGTATTCCTGATTCCCTGCTGCGACATGGTGTCTCCTTCCAACTGAGTTGCGACCCTGCGCCGCCGTTCAATCTTCAGGGCGAGAAAACCCATCGGTTTCCGCCAGGGAGGGGAAAAACGGTTATTCCGAGTTCGGGCGAAAACGCTCCGCATCCTGGGGTCGATCCCAGGCCAGGTAGAGCGATTGGGTTCTTTGTCGGGTGTCTCGGGTGCGCCAGTGGCCTGGCCCCAGCTCCTTTTCCAGCCCGGTGTAGGCGCCGATCAGAAGCGGTTCAGCCGTCTCGAAGGCACCCTGCCGGGCAAGCAGGGCACCCTTAAGCGCCTGCGTGTGCAGCGTGCGCCAGTCGTCCGGCTGCAGCTTTTCCCGGCGTATGGTCAGCGCCTGCTCAACCATGGGCGTTGCCTCAGCCAGCCGCCCCTGGTCAATGAGCAGCCGGCCGTATTCATGCAGCGTGGCTGCCAGCGCCGGATGGTCCGGTTCCAGCCCCTCCCGCCGCAGCTTCAGCGCAAGTTCAAACAGGGGCTCCGCTTCCTCGTCCCGTCCCTGATCGTGGAGCACAATCGCCAGGTTGTTCACGCTGTAGGCCAGCCCGGGGTGCGTGGCGCCCCAGGCTTTGCGGATCACCGCCCGGGCTTTTCGAAACGCGTCCTCCGCTTTCTTGAGGTCTCGCAGGTCCTGATAGACCAGACCGGCGTTGTTGTAGTGCAGTCCCACGCGCCAGAAGTCCGGGCCCATCGCTTCAATCTCGCGCCGGAGCAGTTCTTCATGGATGGGGATGGCCTCGTCATAGCGCTGCGTTTCGGTGTAGGCCAGCGCCAGGTTGATCATCGGCCGCATGGCACCGGCGGAGTCGGCGCCCTGCAGCGCTTCAAAGATCTCCACCGCTTCGGTGAACAGCGGCTCCGCCTCGGCATAGTTGCCCTGCTGCAGCAGCACCACGCCTAGCCCGTTGGTGGCATTGGCGGTCTGGCTGTGCAGTCGGCCCAGCGCCGTCCGGGTTTTTTCGAGCACGTCCCGATGGATAGTCTCGGCCTGGTCCAGGTCCCCGCTTCGCAGATCCACCGATCCGATGCGATTCAGGGCCGCAATCGATTTGGGGTGTTCTTCGCCGTAACTCCGGCGCACGAGCTCGTAGGCGATGGTGTAGGCCTGCCGCGCCTCGTCGTAGTTCGCGAGATACCAGTGGTTATTGCCCGCGATGGTGTGGGCCTCTGCAACCTGATCGTCGGAGGCACCGGCGGCGGTGAGATCACCCGCCAGCAGCGCCGCCACCTGATCACCGGATGCCTCGTAGTTCCCTTTAAAGGAGAGGGCCGAGGCGCATTGAAGCCTTGCGCTAATGCGCGTTGGCCGGTCCACTGCCGGGTGTTCGGCCACCGCCTGGCAGTCCGCCAGCGCCGCGTCAAAGTCTTCCAGGAGAAAGGCGATCTTTGCGAGGGTAAGCCGGGTTTCCAGGGCCTCGGCTGATCCCGTGGCTGAAATGGATGCGTAAATCGTCAACGCGTCCTGGGCCAGAGATTGAGCGTTTTCATACTGGCTGCGATTGACGTAAACGTCGGCCATGGTGCGCATCAGCGACGCCTGCAGCGCCGGCTGCTCCGCGAGCTCCTCGCGGATGCGTGCGGCGCCGTCCGCCAGCAGCTGTTCGGTGGACCGGTCGCTGGCATCGGCGGCCACCGGGTCGCTGGCTTTGAACAGGTCACGCATAAAGTCCGCGACCTGGGTTGCCTTTTGCTGCTCCAGATTAGCCTCAGCCAAAGCTGCTTCGAGGCTGCGGGCCTGCAGAAAGCTGGTGACCGCCAGTGTGAATACCGCCGCGGCGGCCAGGGCCGACACCGTCACGCCCAACCGATGCCGGCGAAAAAATTTGCCCGCGCGGTAGCCCAATGCTTCGGGCCGGGCGAGGACCGGAAATCCGTCCAGGTAACGCTGGATGTCTTCGGCAAAGTCGGCGGCGGACGCGTAGCGTCGCTCCGGGTCTTTGCGCAGGGCAAGCAGCACTATATTGTCCAGATCGCCGGCGAGTAGCCGTGGCGGAGGCGCATACGCGTCGCTGGGTTGAAGCTGGCTGGGCCGCACCGGCTGCTCGGCTTCAATGGCCTGCAGGGTAGCGGCGAGATCGCTGCGGGTGATCTTGATCGGTCGTTTGCCGGTCAGCAGCTGATACAGCAGCACGCCAAGGGAATAGACGTCGGTGGCGGTGGACAGGCGCTCGCCCCGCAGCTGTTCCGGCGAAGCGTACTCGGGCGTGGCCATGCGCCCGACGGTTTCCGTGACGTCGACGGTTTCGCTGGGCGCCGGCTCAACCAGCTTGGCCACCCCAAAGTCGAGCAGCTTCACGCGGCCCCGGGTGTCCACCAGCACATTGCCCGGCTTGATATCGCGATGCACCACGAGGTTGCGATGGGCGTAGTCCACCGCGCGGCATACGTGCTGAAAGAGCTTGAGCCGTTCCTTCAGCCCAAGGTGGTGGTCGGCGCAATACTCATCGATCGGGACACCGTCGATATGTTCCATGATGAGATAGGGGATACCTTCGTCGGTGACGCCGCCGTCGAGCAGTCGGGCGATCAGCGGGTGGTCCAGGTCCGACAGGATCTGCCGCTCCAGCACAAAACGCTTCTGCACCGCGTCCGAATAGCGGCCCAGGGGAATCAGCTTGATCGCCACCTGCTGCTTAAACTGAGGATCATCCCGCTCGCCAAGGAACACCTGCCCCATACCGCCCCGGCCGAGTTCCCGCACGATGCGGTAGGCGCCGATGGTGTCGGGCAGGTTGACGGCATCGGCAACCAGGCTGGAGGTATCCAGTTCGGCATCCAGCAGGCCGGCCTCCCGGGCGTCGCTGGCGAGTAGCGCCTCCACGCGTTCGTGCAGGGCCGGATCATCAGCACAGGCTTCGCTGAGATAGCTCTGCCGCTGATCCTCCGGCAGCTCAACGGCGGCTTCAAAAATCTGCCACAGGCGGGTCCAGTAGCGGTCAGTCATAGCGCGTTATCTCATAGCACGGCAGCGGAGGTCGCGGTACATTGGGAGGACCTGAATTGTGACGAGTCCATGTCCTCCGGCTCAAACTCAAGGCCCGCTCCCGCCGAAGTCACCCGGCTGCTGCAAGCGATTGATGATGGCGATCCGCTGGCGTCGGAGCAACTGCTGCCGCTTGTGTACACCGAGCTCAGGGATCTGGCCCGGGCGCGGATGAACGATGAAAAGCCCGGCCAGACCCTAACGCCCACGGCTCTTGTTCATGAGGTGTATCTTCGACTGCTGAAGGACAGCAATCCCGGATTTGCCAACAAGGCCCATTTTTTTGCCGCCGCGGCGCAGGCCATGCGGCGTATTCTGATCGAAATTGCCCGGCGCAAGGCTGCGGTGAAACACGGCGGCGAGTACCGGCGCCAGCCCCTGACGGACCTCGGCGCCATTCCCTGGGAGCAGCCGCAGGAGCTGTGTGCCCTGGACGAATCGCTCAAGCGCCTGGAAGCGGCCGATGAGCGCATGGCCAACGTCGTGAAGCTACATTTTTTTGCCGGCCTCAGCCTCGATGAGGTAGCGCAGGCGCTGGACGTTTCCAGCCGAACCGTCTCGCGCCTGTGGCGGTCTGCGCGGGCCTGGTTATACGATGATATGCGGCCGGCAAGCTGAGCCGCTTGGCGAGCGCGTCAAACATTCCTGCCGACCTGTGCAAAAAAACCTGCTTGCCCCGCTCGTCGTTTGCGCGTCGAATCGGGGCGTGATTGCTGAATCCGCCACGAGCAAACTGATCGAGCAGGCCGCTGAGGCGGCAAAGGCGGTGCATGGCATGCCTTTCTTCTCGGTGTTTGAGGGGGAGCTCATGGCACCGCTTCGGTGTTTTCGCGAGGCTTCCCTCGCGTCGATGGCGGCGGTTGTCGCCTACAGCGAGTGGCTGGAGGCGTGCGGGAATCGTTTCAATATCGTCAGCCGCGCGGGGCTGAACCCGGTACGCCCTAAAAAGGAGCTCCGCACGGTTTGTGAAGAACTGACAGCTCGCGTGCTGGCCTACGTGGAAGCCGCCGAGGAGGCGGCGAGGACGACTGAAACGGGCGTTCGGCGCATGCTGCTCGGCCGAGCGCCAGCGGAAGAGCTGCCGCCGGGTCCGACGGCGAAAGGCCTGCAAGCGGTCCTTGCCAGCACCGAGCTTGAGTATGTGAAAAGCCTCCGCCGGGCCTGGAACCAATACGAGCTGCTGGACGCATCACCGCGCGAGCGCCAGCAATCGGACCTGTCCATCGCGTCTTTTCCGCGGGGCGAGACCGTGTGGCCGCCAAAGACCGTCAATAAATTTGTTGGCTATGAGTGGGAAATGCAGCTGCAACGCTATGCCCAGCTTTTTCAGGCAGTGCTTGATGAGTTAGCGGTGCGGGCCCGGGCGCAGCATCCGGCCTAGGTCACCCCGATCGGGAACCCCAAACGCACAGGGAACGCCGGCACCGAAAACCTGTGCGATTTGCGATGAACAAAGCCTCGCGCCGTTTTTGACGCAAGCCTCAGCGCCAGCGTGTTCACCGTCGGCGTCGACCGGCGCGCTCATTTGAGACGCCACGCGCAATAGCGCCATGGTTTCCTTACCAAACCGTAATCTCCAGCGAGGAACGGGGATGCTAGGTTGATCTCTAACGCTCAGCGTCCGGCTGGATGTGTTTGAGAAAAGGAGAGTCTCTATGCCTGTCTACGACACCGCCGCAAAGGAACCTGGCTCCACTCGCCGTCGATTCCTGAAAGCAACCGGTGCCCTGGGGTTAGCGCTGGGCACCGCGGCCGCCGCCCCGGCCGGCTCCGTCAGCCTGACGGCGCGGCAGGATGCCGCCCGATTTCTGGCCCAGTCAACCTACGGAGGCAACCTCGCGCTGATCGACCAGGTGACCGCTGCCGGGCCGGCAGCCTGGCTCAATGGGCAAATGAATCTGCCCGCTCAGCCGTTCATTGATGAGGTGCTTTCGCTCTACGCGGTCGAAGACGGCGCACCGATCTTTTCCTTCGACTGGGTTTGGTGGAAACAGGCGCTAGCGGCGCCGGATCTGGTTCGCCAGCGCGTGACGTTTGCGCTGTCACAGATTTTTGTCATCTCCCGCCAGCCGGAGGAGATCAACGAAGACTCGCGGGCCATGGCGGCGTACTGGGATATGCTCGCCGGGAACGCGTTTGGCAACTTCCGGGATCTTCTGCTGGGCGTGGCGCTGCAGCCCAGCATGGGGATCTACCTGAGCCACCTGCACAATCGCCGGAGCGATCCCGCGCTCAATCGCTTTCCCGACGAGAACTTCGCCCGGGAGGTGATGCAGCTGTTCTCCATCGGCCTTTTTGAGCTGAATTCGGACGGTACGGAGCGGCTGGGAACCGACGGTCAGCCGATCCCCACCTACGGCAACGCCGAGATCACGGAGATGGCCAAGATCTTCACCGGCCTGACCCTCGTGCCGGAAAATCCGGACGAAGGAATTCAGTTTGGCGATCGAGGCTTGCAGACCCGTCACTTCCCGATGGTCATGCATGATCCGGAGCACGAGCCGGGGACCAAAACGCTACTCAACGGATTTGTCGTGCCCGCCGGCCAGAGCGGCATGCAGGACCTTACGATGGCGATCGACCACCTGTTTAACCATCCCAACGTCGGCCCCTTCATCGGCAAGCACCTGATTCGATTTCTGGTGACCTCCAATCCCAAACCAGCCTACGTAGCGCGAGTCAGCGCCGCGTTTGCTGACAACGGCAACGGGGTCCGGGGGGATATGAAAGCGGTGCTTCGCGCCATCTTGCTGGACCCGGAAGCGAGGGACCCGGCGATGATCGCCGACGCTGAGTTTGGCAAGGCGCGGGACCCCCTGGTGCGGTGGGTGCAGCTCGGCCGGGCCTTCAACGTCGCTTCGCCAAGCGGTGAGTATCGCCACTTCAGCGGCCTGCAGTGGGAAGAAAATCTGCCGGCGGTGGAGTCGGTGTTTATGGCGCAGTTTCCTTTTACCGCGCCAAGCGTATTCAATTTTTTCTCCCCGACCCACCAGCCGGCCGGCGTGCTGACCAGCGCCGGCCTGGCGGCACCGGAAATGGAGATTATTCACGACTTCACCGCCATCGCCACCGTCAACGCTATCAACCGGGCGGTGTATCAGGAACACTATATCTACGGCGACGTCTTTGAGAACGAACTGCCGCTGGACCTAACAACGGAGGTTGCGCTGGCGCAGTCCGGGCCTGAAGTGCTGCTGGATCACCTCGATCTGCTGTTGACCTACGGCACGCTCTCCGCGGCAACGCGAAGGGCCATCCTTGACGCGATCAACCCCCTCAGCGGGGACCCCGAGAACCAGACCCGGATGGCCATTTATCTGCTGATGATCAGCCCTGACTACGCGGTGCAGCGATGAGTATCGATCGATCAAAACGACACGATGGCAAACCGTTGGAGCAACCGGAAGGTGATCGATTTCAGCGTCGCCGGAGAGCTTTTTTTGGTCAGGCCAGCTGCTCCGCCGTTGGTGCGACCACCCTCTTTTCAAACCTGTTTAGCCTGCGCAGCGCCGGCGCCCTGGCAGCGGCCAATGTGCCCGCGGCCGCGCCGGTACCCAAGGGAGCGCCGCTGCCTGGCAACGACTACCGGGCTCTGGTTTGTTTGCTGTTTGCCGGCGGCATCGACTCTTTCAACGTGCTCACACCCCGGGGCAGCGCCGAATACGCCGAGTACGCCGAAATCCGCCGTGACCTTGCGCTTAGCCAGTCCAACCTGCTTCCCATCGCGCCAAACGCCGGCGATGGGCGCGAGTACGGATTACATCCGGCCCTGCCGGAGGTGCAGCAGCTGTTTGAGCGGGGCGACCTGGCCTTTCTCGCAAACGTGGGCACGTTGCTGGAGCCCACCGTCAAAGCAGACATTCTGGCCGGGTCGGCCAATCTGCCGCTCGGCCTCTACTCCCACAACGACCAGATCATGCACTGGCAGACCGGCCTTCCGGACCAGCGGGCCAGCATCGGTTGGGCGGGCCGCGCCGCCGACCTGTTGAGGACTTCGAACGCGAACAGCACCGTGTCCATGAACATCTCGCTGGGTGGCACCAACATTTTTCAGGCCGGCAACCAGGTGGTGCCCTACGCCATCAGCTCCCGAGGCACCGGGAGCATCGGCATTACCGGCTACGGCGGTAGTTCGCTACTTGACCAGCTGCGGACGTCGGCCATCGACGGTCTCTACGGTGCGCAGTACCAGAATCTGTTTGCGGAGACTTTCGCGCAAAAGAGCCGCGGTGCGATCGATGCCCATCTGCTGTTTTCCAACGCCATCAGCTCTGTTCCGCCGCTGACCACCGTCTTTTCCGACAGCTCCATTTCCCGCAGTTTCGAAATGGTGGCCCGGGCCATCGCCGCCCGGCAGGCTTTGGGTGCCCGGCGCCAGACCTTTTTTATCGTTTCCGGCGGCTGGGATCACCACGACCGCGTCCTGTTTAACCAGGCCCAGATGCTCCCCGCCGTCAGCCGCGCCCTGGGTGAGTTCCATGCCGCCCTGACCGAGCTCAACGTGCTCAACGACGTTGTGACGTTTACCGCCTCGGATTTTGGCCGCACGCTGACCTCCAACGGCGAAGGGTCGGACCACGCATGGGGAGGGAATCATATGATTATGGGCGGCCCGGTGCGGGGACGACAGATTTATGGCAGCTACCCACAGCTCTATGCCAATAACCCACTGGACGTGGGCAGAGGTCGCCTCATCCCGACCACGTCCTGTGATGAGTATTTTGCAGAACTTGCCCTGTGGCTGGGTGTGGCGCCCTCGGATCTGTCCACGGTGCTGCCGAATATCGACCGCTTCTATTCGCCGGGTCCGTCGCCGCCGATCGGTTTTCTCAACAGCATCCAAGCGCCGCTGTTTGCCGACGGTTTTGAAGGAGTCTGATCGAGCATCCGCGGTGGGCTAAAATGCGGCCTGCCCGCAGCTGAGGACGGGTTCTCGCAGAGGAGACCCGCTACCGCCCATGAAACCCTCGACCTTACGCATCGGTTACCGCTACCGCCCCAGCCGCCTGGCTGATTCCTACGATGCCGTGGTCATTGGCTCCGGCATGGGAGGACTGTCAACGGCAGCCCTGTTGAGCGAACTCGGCAACAAAGTCTGCGTGCTTGAGCAGCACTATACGGCGGGCGGCTACACCCATTCCTACGAGCGCAACGGCTACGAGTGGGACGTTGGGGTGCACTACATCGGCGATGTTGGCGCCCCAACGCGCACGCGCAAGATGTTCGACTTCTTGAGCGATGGAGCGCTTGAGTGGGCGCCCATGGACGCCGAATACGATCGGTTCTATATCGGCGATAAAGTGTTCTGCGCCAAAGCCGGGCGTGAGGCCTTTCGCGAGAACCTGCTGGCTCAGTTTCCTGACGAGGCGGAGGCCATCGACGCCTACCTGCTGCTGCTGCGGCAGGCGGGTCAGGGCATGAGCACCTTCAGCACGGGGCGCATGCTGGCACCCTGGCTGAATACGCTGGCCAAACCTGTCCTGAAGTGGAAAACCCCGTCGGTGCTGTACCGCAACACCTACGACGTGCTGGCGGAGCTGACCGGCAACCAGGATCTCATTGCTACCCTGTGCGGCCAGTGGGGCGATATGGGGCTGCCGCCGAAGCAGTCGGCCTTCATGGTGCACGCCATGATTGCCCGGCACTACCTGTACGGCGGCTTCTACCCGGTGGGCGGCTCCTGGCGCATCGCCGACACCATCATTCCCAAAATCAAGGCGAGCGGCGGCGAGGTGTTCACCTACGCTCGCGTCGACGAGGTGGTGGTGGAAGACGGCGAGGTTGTCGGCGTGCGCATGGCCGACGGCCACGTGATCCGCTGTGGAACGGTGATCTCTGCCGCTGGTGTCGCCAACACCTTTGGCCAGCTGCTCAGCGAGGACGTGGCAACCCAACACGGTTATCCGGAAATGCTTGAGTCTGTTGAGCCCAGCTTTGCGCACCTCGGTGTGTATATCGGCCTCAAAGGCACCGCGGAGGAGCTGGGGCTGCCGAAAACCAACTTCTGGATCTACCCGAGCAACGACTACGACGCGGACGTGCAGCGGTTCCTGGATGACCCGGACGCTGAGTTTCCCGTTGTTTATATCTCCTTCCCCTCAGCCAAAGACCCGGACTACCAGAATCGTCATCCCGGCACCTCAACCATCGAGATTGTGGCGCCGGCACCCTTCGCGTGGTTTTCCCGCTGGGCCGATACGACTTGGGGCAAGCGAGGCGAGGACTACGATACGTTCAAAAACGAGCTCGGCGAGCGGCTGATGGAGCATCTGTATGCCAAGCTGCCGCAGCTTGCCGGCAAGGTCGACTACTGGGAGGTGTCAACGCCGGTTTCCACCAATTGGTTTGGCGGTTACCAGCAGGGCGAGCTCTATGGGCTGTCCCACACCGCCGGGCGTCTGCAGCAGGACTGGCTCCGGCCCAGGACAAGCATTCGGGGCTTGTGGCTCACCGGCCAGGACATCCTCACCTGCGGGGTTACCGGGGCGATGATGGCGGGCCTGATGACAACCACCGCCATCGTCGGCGTACGGCGCATGGGACCGCTTATGAAGCAGATCTTCAGCTGAGATTTACACCCTGTCAGGACTGTCCGCGGCCCGCTAGGGATTTTCCGGATCCATCGATACCCAGGTGGCGCTGGGGTGGGGCACCAGCAGCAGGTCGCAGTTCATAGTGGGAATCAGGTCCCGCGGCGTACTGCCGATCAGCAGTTCCTTCCAGCGACTTCGATTGATCAGACCCAGCACGCAGATGTCGAAGCGCCGCTCTTTCACAAAGGGTCGGATGGCCTCCACCGGCGTTGAGTGGGAAAAGTGCATGGGAACCTCGTCGGCTTTTGACGGCGGCAGCAGCTCCCGGATAGCCGCTTCGTTTTCTCCATCGTGTTTGGCCCGGTACTGATAGGTGTAGGGTTGATCCCCTTTACCCATCGGCGTCATGCCGGCGGCATGCAGCAGCTCATAGGGCTGTTTCAGCGATGCCCCCAGGCGTTCGGCAAGCGCTAGAATTTCCCGGTCCACGCTCGAGTCTTTGTCGTGAGCGTGCCGCGGGTCGACGCACGCCAGTGTCCGGGGTGGATCGTTCCAATCATGATGGTGGCAGACAAACAGCGGCGTTCGGCAGCCTCGGATCAGGTGCCATTCGCTGGTGCTGGGGTGGTCATCCCGGGTGGTGGCCAGCACCACCAGATCGGGTTGCTCCGCCTCCACCACCTCAAGCAGCGGCTCATGAAAAGGGTGGCCCCAGTGCACCTGGGCGGTTTCTACCGGTACGTCGAGCTCCTCCCTGATGTTCGCGAGCCGGGCCGCGCCCTGCTGGAGCAGCTCTTCCTGGTCGGCTTTGCCCTCGTCCGAGAGGTGAAACAGATCCCGCGCAAGGTTGGGCTTCCACAGCACCATATGCAGATGAAGCGTCGCGTCGCAGTGGCGGGCAATGGCCGCGGCGCGGTTTGGAGCGGTGGTTTCTTTCGGATCCGGATGAACGGCGACGAGAATATGGTTAAACGGCACAGGCTCCCCAGGTTCGGCTGAAAGCGAAGTTCCCCAAGTTGGTCCGAGTCTGCCCCGGGGCCGACTTACCGGCAATCGTGGTTTTCCGAAACTCCCGCGGCGGATAAACGGGTCGACGCGGCGACTCTGAGGGTTAAGACCAGCGTACGCCGTTGCCGCTGCCGGGAGTCAGGACGAACCGATGGTTTCGGTCGACGTCGAATTGCCGGGTTTTTACGTCCGATACGCGATGGAAGGTCACACGCGCGTCGTCGGCGGTGAGCGTCAGCGTGAGATAACCGCGGTGGGTCACTTCACTGTAGCGCAGCTGAGGGTTGGCGGCCTTCAGCCGGGACTCAATGGCGTCTGCCGGCAAACTGAAAGATTGCGGGAACCCCGGCGAGGAAATAGAGGTGGTGCCAAGCTCGATGCCCTGCCAGCTGCCGGGGCCTTCCAGATTCATACCCCAGGCCGCGTGGGTATCGCCGGTAAGCACTACGATATTGCTCCCGTTTTTTGCCGCCTCGCCGAGAAACCAGGAACGCTCGGCGCCATAACCATTCCACGAGTCCGTGCCCAGCGGAATACCCTGGCTGGTCCATGGAATAAACTCGCTGACGTAGGAAGGAAGGGCGGCAAATTCTTCTTCCGAGTAGGCGTTGGAAACGTCCGGGGCCGTCACCGGCGTCAGCAGAGTCTGATTGCCGATGATCTGCCAGGTCTTGTTCTGCTTCGCCGACTCTTCGAGCTGCTGGCGGATGAAAGAGCGCTGAGTTTCTCCCAGAAGTTGCCGCGCCGGATCATTCAGCAGCTCAGCCTCCAAGCGATCTACGTCGGGCAGATAGTCAAGGCCCGGCGGCAGCTCCTCTTCCCGGCTCAAAGCCAGAATTTGCGCTGGATCGGTGAGCGGTACGGGCGGTGATTGGCTGACGTCAAAGGGAAGATCGACCACGCGTGTAGCCGCTGCGGAGGTACCGTCCTGCGCCAGACGGGGCTGATCCGGATTCGACAGGTCCAGCGCAACGGTCTTAAGCGGCGCATCCCCCAGACTGGGTTGACGATCCCGGGCAGACAGGCGGGTCTCAAGCATGATCAGCGTTGCCAGGTCGCCGATCTCCAGGGCGCGCCACTGCTGATCGGCAACTGCCGGCTCGCGAATGGGCATCCATTCGTAGTAGGCGCGGACGGCCCACATTTTTCGCTGGTTCCAGCTCCCCTCATCCTCGCTGTGGTTTTGTGCCCCTCCATGCCAGGCGTCGTTGGTCAGCTCATGGTCGTCCCAGGTAACAACAAAAGGAAACCGCGCGTGAACCTGCTGCAGACCGTGAGCCTTGAGGACTACCGCCAGCGCCACGCCCAGTACAAGACCGACCCGGATCTGCAGCAGGTTCACGCGCGGTTTCCTTTTGTTGTTACCTGGGACGACCATGAGCTGACCAACGACGCCTGGCATGGAGGGGCACAAAACCACAGCGAGGATGAGGGGAGCTGGAACC
>JBCCVP010000015.1:0-57750 GCA_039195135.1 Pseudomonadota bacterium
CCCCCACATCCCCGCCGCGCCCACCCGGGCCCCGCACGCCACCCCCCGCGCCTCCCGCACCCCGTTCGACATCCTCCCCCCCGCCCCCCTGACCGCGGCCGCCGCGCAGCGCTACTTCGAAGCCTACCAGGAGGCGATCAAACGGCTGGGGGCGCGCAAAAACCGCGGTGACGACCTGTGGGCCGCGCCCGGCATCTCCGTCAAACTCTCCGCCCTGCATCCCCGCTATGAGCCGGCTCAGTTTGAGCGGGTGCTCGCCGAACTCACGCCCTGGCTGAAGACGCTTGCGCTGATGGCCCGGGAAGCCGGCATCAGTTTGACCCTTGACGCCGAGGAAGCGGACCGGCTGCAGCTGTCGCTGGCCATCTTTGAATCGGTCTACCGGGATCCGGAGCTCGACGGCTGGGACGGCCTGGGGCTGGTGGTGCAGGGTTATCAGAAGCGGGCGCCGGCGGTGATCCGCTACCTGCTGGACCTGGCCCGGGAGCAGGGCAAGGTGCTGCCGCTGCGGCTGGTCAAGGGCGCCTACTGGGATACGGAAATCAAGCGCGCCCAGGAGCAGGGCCTCAGCGGCTATCCCGTCTTCACGCGCAAGCTCAACACCGATACGTCTTACCTGGCCTGCGCTCGTCTGCTGCTTGAGGCCCGGGACCACTGCTACCCGCAGTTTGCCACCCACAACGCGCATACCGTCGCGGCGGTCTACGAACTGGCCGGCAACGCTGAAGGTTATGAGTTTCAGCGGCTGCATGGCATGGGCGAGGAGCTCTACGCCGAGGTGATCGGGGAAGATCAGCTGAACGTGGCCTGTCGGGTTTACGCCCCCGTTGGCAGTCACAAGGACCTGCTGCCCTACCTGGTTCGGCGACTGCTGGAAAACGGCGCCAACACGTCTTTTGTGAACCGCATCGTGGATCGCGAGCTGCCGGTGGCAGAAATTGTCGCGGACCCGGTGTCCCAGGCCCGGGCTCTCGAGTCCAAACCCCATCCCCACATCGTGCTGCCGGAAGGCCTCTACGGCGACAGCCGGCGCAATTCCCAGGGGGTGAACCTGGCGGACCCGGGCGCGCTGGCGGTATTGAAAGAGCAACTGGAGGCCCAGCCGGACGCCTGGCAAGCCGGGCCGCTGGTGCCCGGCAGCCAGGCTTCGAGCAACCCGCCGCTGCCGGTAACCAATCCGGCCAATCGCTCCCATGAGGTCGGGGCGTGGGTGCCCAGCGACGCCGCGCAGATCGAGCAGGCGCTGAAAAACGCGGCGGACGCCGCGCCGGCGTGGGATGCCACGCCGATCGAAACCCGCGCGGCGTGTCTGGAGCGCACAGCAAAACTGCTGGAGACCCACGCCCCAGAGCTGCTGAAGCTTCTGTCCCTCGAAGCCGGCAAGACGCTGAACGACGGCTGGTCCGAAATTCGCGAAGCGGTCGACTTCTGCCGCTATTACGCCGGCCAGGCCCGGGAGCTTGGCGAGCGGCGCATGCCCGGCCCCACCGGCGAATCGAACGACCTGACCTGCCACGGCCGCGGCGTCTTTGCCGCCATCAGCCCGTGGAATTTCCCCCTGGCCATCTATGCCGGCCAGATTGCCGCGGCCCTCGTGACGGGCAATGCGGTGCTGGCCAAACCTGCCGAGCAAACCAACCTGATCGGATTCCGCGCCGCCGAGCTGTTCCACAAAGCGGGCGTGCCGCGGGAGGTGCTGCAGTTTCTGCCCGGCGCCGGCAGCGAAATCGGGCCGCTGCTCACCGCTGACCCGCGCCTCGCCGGCGTTGCCTTCACCGGCTCCACAGAAACCGCCCGGGTCATCAACCGGGCGCTGGCGGCCCGGGACAGCGCGCTGGCCTCGCTGGTGGCGGAAACCGGCGGCCTTAACGCGATGATTGCCGACAGCTCCGCGCTGCCGGAGCAGCTGGTGAAAGACGTGGTGGGCTCAGCCTTTCTGAGCGCCGGCCAGCGCTGCTCGGCGCTGCGGGTGCTGTTTATCCAGGAAGACGTGGCGGACCGGGTGCTGGAGATGCTGGCCGGTGCCATGCAGGAGCTGGTAGTCGGCGACCCCACCCAGCTGGCTACCGATATCGGTCCGGTTATCGACCCCGCGGCGCAGGGGTTGCTGAACGCGCATATCGAGCGCATGGCCAAAGAAGCCCGAAAGATCGCCAGCACCCCGCTCCCGGAAGCGGCGGCGGAAGGGACATTTGTCGCGCCCAGCGCATTCGAAATTAAGCAGCTGAACCAGCTGGAGCGGGAGGTATTTGGGCCCATCCTGCACGTGGTGCGCTATCGCGCCCGGGAACTCGATGAGATCCTGGATCAGATCAACGCCAGCGGCTACGGCCTCACCCTGGGTATCCACAGCCGCATCGAAGACACGGCGGAGCGGATCCGGGCCCGGGCGCGGGTCGGCAACGTTTACGTCAATCGCAATATGATCGGCGCGGTGGTCGGCGTGCAGCCTTTTGGCGGCGAGGGCCTCTCCGGCACCGGCCCGAAAGCCGGTGGCCCGCACTACCTGCACAGCTTCATCACCGAGCGAACCTTCACCGTCAACACCGCGGCCGTGGGCGGCAACGCCTCGCTGCTGGCGATGCAGCCGGCCGTGGACTGAAGGCGGCGGGGTTTGCCACTAGGATAGAATCAACGGCGGAATCGGCTGTCATAGCATCGTGTACCTGCAGTTTTTTGGACTCAACGAGCCGCCGTTTTCGATTACCCCGGACCCGCGGTTTGTCTTCTTCAGCACCCGCCATGAGGATGCGCTGGCGCACCTGCGCTACGGCATCACCGAAGGCGGCGGGGGCGGCTTTGTGCAGCTCACCGGCGAGGTAGGCACCGGCAAAACCACCCTGTCCCGCTGCCTGCTGGAGGATCTGCCGGATAACGTTACCGTCGCGCTGATCCTCAACCCGAGGCTGGAACCGGTGGAGCTGCTGGAGGCCATCTGCGACGAGCTGAACGTGTCCACGGAAGGTGCCGAGGGCAGCCTGCGCAAGCTGGTGGACCTGCTCAATGCGTACCTGCTGAAAGCCCACGGCGAAGGGCGCAACGTGGTGCTTATGATCGACGAGGCGCAAAACCTGTCGCCCCAGTCGCTGGAGCAGGTGCGGCTGCTGACCAATCTCGAGACAGCCACCAAAAAGCTGCTGCAGATTGTGCTGCTGGGTCAGCCCGAGCTGCGGGAACTGCTGGCCCGAGCGGACCTGCGCCAGCTGTCCCAGCGCATCACCGCCCGCTATCACTTAACGGCCCTCGATCAGCAGGAAACGGCGGACTATCTGCTGCACCGGGTCAAGGTGGCTGGCGCGATTGAACACCTGTTTATCCCCAGCGCCTGCCGCGCGCTGCATCGACTGTCCGGCGGCGTACCCCGGGTGATCAATATCCTGGCGGAGCGCTCCCTGGTGGCGGCCTATGCCGGCGGACACCGGCGGGTCACCCCCCGCCTGGTCAAGCTGGCGGCGCGGGAGGTGCTGCCGGAGAGTACACCGCCGCGGTCGACCGTTTCGCCGCTGGCGGCAGGATTGGCGGGCGCTGCCGTTGTCGCCGTTCTCGGCGGCTGGCTCTGGTCCCAGCAGCGGGATGCCTCTCGTGCGCCGCCGGCAACGCCCAGCGCCACCCTGGGCACCGCGCTGCCGCTCCCGACGCCAACCGAACCGGGTCCGCCGGCGTTTGTGCTGGAATGGGACGCCGCGTGGCGCGCCCTGCCCGATGCCGGGAGTCCGCCGGCCGCCGCCACCTGCCCCTCACGCCTGCCGCCGGGACTGCGCTGCCAGAGCGCCCGCGGCCGGGTCGAGTCGGTGACGGAGCTGAACCGACCGGTGCTGCTGCAGCTGTCGGTACGCAAAAACCAGTATGCGGTAGCACGGTTTACCGAATCGGCCGCCGAAGTATTCGGAGCGGACGACGCGCAGTGGATCGAAACGGGGGAGCTGACGGCGCTGTGGAGCGGTCATTACTTCGACGTGTTCCCGGTGCCGGGCTACGTGCCCGAGGTGCTGCGGGAGGGCGATCGCGGACCCGGCGTACTGTGGATCAAGCAGGTTGCCGCAAGAGCCCAGCCGGCCTATCCGGCCGACCCCGCGGATCCGTATTTCGGCCCGGCGCTGCGGGAATGGACCGCGGCGTTCCAGCGCGCGCACGGCCTTGAGGACGACGGGCTGGTTGGGCCGGAAACGGTGCAGCTGCTGGCACGTTTCCAGGATCCGGCGCAGACCGCGGACGAGGACTCAGGCTAGCCATGTCTACGATCCTGGAAGCGCTGAAAAAATCTGAGGCGGAGCGCCGCGAAGGCGGCCCACCGCCGCCGGCCGCCCATCCGCTGAGGCGCGGCGGCACGAAGGTGCCCTGGCTCGCCGGCGGTGTTGCGCTCGGGGCCGCCGCCGCGGCCATCTTTTTTGGCCTGTGGGCTCGTGGTCCGACACCCGCCGCGGCAGACGCCGAATCGGTGGCAACGGCGACTCCGGCGGCGACAGAGGTTTCGGCCACGGCCAACCCCGGGGCGAACGAGGAGCCAGCGATGCCAACCCCGGCAGGGGCCGAGCCGGCAGCGGTGGTGAGGGCTGAGGCTGCCAGCGAGCGGCCGGCGCCCCCGGCAGCGCGCACCCGGATTGCCGAGGCGCCGCCTCCCCGGCCGGTGCCGGTGGACGTACCGCCCCCGGTCCGCACCGCCCCCACCTCCACCACCCCGGTGGAACCGGTTGCGGACCGGACGACGCCCGCCGCGGCGGCGCCGCGAAGCGAGACGCCGGCGCTGGCTGCCGCCGAACCGGCGCCGGAGGTGGAAGAGCAGCTGCCCCGCTACAACCAGCTGCCCGGGCTTAGGTCCCAGGTGGGCGACCTCAATCTCACCATGCTGGTGTACTCGAACGAGCCTCAGCGCCGGCTGGCGCTGATCAACGGCGAGCGGTTGCGCGAAGGCGATACGGTTAACCAGCTGACGGTGGTGGCGATCCGGCGGGACGGCTGCGTGCTGCAGGCCGGCGCCCGCCGCTTCCTGCTGCCAAGCCAGCAGTAGTTGTGGGCCGCCGTCACCGTTCCCGCGTCCTCGACACCCGGCGCGCCTGGTTTCGTAAACGGCGCGAGCGGCGCTGGCCGCTGGCCGCGGTGCTGCTCGGCCTGACGGCCTTTGGCGTGGGTCTGTGGCAACGCCAGCAGGGCTGGCAGCTCGGTGAGTTTGCGCTGGTGCCGTCGGAGTTTGCTCGCGGTGTGTCGCTGGGCAGTGGCCTCAGTTCGGTGTGGCAGCCACCACTGATCACTCCCCTGAGCACCCTGTTTCTGCACGCCGGCTGGGCGCACCTCATTGGCAACCTCATCTACTGGGCGCTGTTTGCGCCGGGCGTGGAGAAGCGCCTCGGGGCGCCGCTGCTGGCGATCCTGCTACTGGCCTGCGGGGTGCTGGCCAACCTGTCCTCGGTGTGGCTCGACCCCACCGACCAGGCACCGCTCGTGGGGATGAGCGGCATGGTGTCCGCGTCCATGGGCGCCTACCTCGGTCTGTTTCCGCGCTCGAAGATTGGCGTGGTGCTGCCGCTGGGCCTGTATTTTCAGTATCTGAAGATCCCGGCCCTGGGCCTGATCGGATCCTGGTTTGCGTTTCAGGTGTTGTACACTTTTTTCGGCGATGCGCTTGGCACGGTAGCCTGGTGGACCCATATCGCAGGATTCCTGGGCGGTTTGATACTGGCGCTCCCGATTCATCTGCTGACCGACTCGCGGCTGCGATCGGCGCCGTAACGCCCCACCCGACTCACTGGATAAATGGAATAACTGGTGGCCAAAGACGCGCTGTACAAAGTGATCTTCCTGAACCACGGCAAGGTGTACGAGCTGTTTGCCCGCTCCGCCAGCGCCAGTGGCATCTACGGCTTTGTGGAAATCGGCGAGCTGGTGTTCGAGTCCGGCGACTCGCTGGTGGTGGACCCGACGGAGGAGAAGATCCGCGACGAGTTCGCCGACGTGAAGGTGCTGCACCTGCCGATGCACAGCGTGATTCGCCTGGAAGAGGTGGAAAAGCGCGGCGCCTGCCAGATCCGGGATCGGGAAAGCGGCGAAAAAATCACCCCGTTCCCGCTGAATGCGCCATCCCGCAAAGAGTCCGGCGACAGCTAGTGGGACAGCACACTAGGGCTGCCCCGGCGAGATCTACTCGACAGGTTCACCGCTGCGCGCCAGATGCAGCGACCGCAGCCGCTGCGTGGCCTCCAGCAGCGCCCGATCCAGTCCGTTGTCATCCGGTCGGGTCTCCAGCTTCACGTGGGGCGCCACGCCTTCACCCTGAATCGATACCCCCTGCGGCGTATAGTACTTGGCCGTCGTCAGCTTAACGGCACCGCCGTTGCGCAGCGGCAGCACCGTCTGCACCGAGCCTTTGCCGAACGTCTTTTTGCCCATTAGCGTTGCCCGGTCATGGTCTTTCAGAGCCCCTGCCACAATTTCGGAGGCCGAGGCGCTCACGTTGTCCACCAGCACCACCATGGCGGCGCCGTCCAGCACGTCCTCTGGATCGGCGTCGTAGCTTGCCAGCGGCTCGGCGTCGCGGCCGCGGGTGGAGACGATGCGCCCTTCGGTGAGAAACAGGTCACTGATGCCCACGGCTGCCGACAGCACGCCGCCGGGATTGCCCCGCACGTCCAGTATCAGACCGTTCAGCGGCGCACCGTTCTGCACCGTGAGTTCTCCCAACACCTCCCGGGTGCGGCGCTCCGTGCCGACCTGGAAGTTACCGATCTTGATATAGCCCAGGCCGCCGTCCAGCAGGTTGCCGTGCACGGCCACGATGCGGATCACCTCCCGGGTCAGCAGCAGCTCTCGCTCGGCCCCGTCGGGCCCGCGAAAGGTCACCTGCACCTCTGTGCCCGCCGGCCCGCGAACCCGGTTCAGAGTCTGGGTCGGACCATCCCGGGTGATCGGCTCCTTCGCCACCGCCACGATGACGTCGCCCGCCACCACGCCGGCGCGGGCCGCCGGGCCGCCTGTGGTGACGCCCACCACGAGCAGCTCGTTCTCCCGCCAGTCCACCTCAATGCCAATCCCGCCGTAGCGGCCCCGGGTATCGTTTTCCAGCCGCGCGTACTGCTCGGCGTTGAGATACACCGAATGCCGGTCGAGCTTGGCCAGCATGCCGCGGATCGCACCCTCCAGGAGGTCCTGGTCTTTGGTGTCGTCCACGTAGTCCCGCTGCACATGGCCCAGCACGTCGGTCAGCGTGCGCATCTGATCGAGCGTGAGCTTCAGGTCGTCCTCGGGTTCCGTGGCAGCGCCGGCGGGGCCGGCGAGCGTCAGCAACGCCGCGAGCAAAAGCGGGATGAGCAGAAATTGGGGGCGATCCATGGCCTGTTCCGTGAATGGCAACTTAAGGTGTAGACCGCACAAGGCAGGGAAAAGATTCATCCCGCTCCGAATCGCCGCCTGTGGCACAATGCGCGCCGTGGAAAATCCCGAGTACAAATCGACCAAAGCCATCGCCCCCAGCGACCGGCTGATTTTTGCCCTCGACGTGCCGCAGCTGGACGATGCGGTCAAGCTGATCGAACAGCTTGGCAATGCCGTGACCTTCTACAAAGTGGGGCTCGAGTTTTTCCTGGGCGGCAGCTTCTCACAGCTACTGGACGAGCTGGCGCGGCGGGACAAGAAGATTTTTGTCGACCTGAAGCTGTTCGACATTCCGGCCACCGTTGCCGGCGCTATCCGCCAGCTGGATCAGCTGCCGATCCACCTGACCACGGTGCACGGCAATGACAGCATGCTCAAGGCCGCTGCCGAGGCCGCCAGCAACCTCAATGTGCTGGCAGTGACGGCGCTGACCAGCCTCGACCGGGGTGATCTGGACGACCTTGGCTTTGACTGCGCCGTAGAGGACCTGGTGCTGTCCCGGGCCCGGCGGGCGCTGGCGGCCGGCTGTGCCGGCGTAGTGTCGTCAGGCCTGGAGGCGCCGCGGCTGCGGGAGCATCTGGATCAGCGGCTGCTGGTGGTATGCCCGGGTATTCGGCCCGTTTCCAACTCCGACGACCAGCAGCGCACCGTGGACGTGGCCCAGGCGTTCCGCAACGGCGCGGACCATATTGTCGTGGGCCGACCGATCCGGGCCGCGGATGACCCGCGGGCTGCGGCGGAGGCGATCCAGGCGACCATCCGCCAGGAATTCACCCCCTAAACCCCAACCGTTCTGGTCACTAGCCTGGATTATTCATGAACGCCGGCGTGTCGGTCGGCGTGGTGAGTGCAGATCGAACGATCGTTCGCCAGACCATAGCACCGCTATGGTTGGCGGGGGATCGTTCGAGATGTGCCACCACGGCGGGCGACACGCGGGCGTTCACAGGCTCACCCGCACCAGCCACCCCATATACACCAGGAACGCGAGCAGCAGCGCTGCGCCCTCAAAGCGGTTGATGCGGCCGTGACCGCCGCGCCGATAGCCAAAGATGAACAGGATGCCGGTCATCCCGAACAGCCACCGCCAGTCGCGGTGCAGCACCGCCCAGCCCAGGTCCACCGGCGCAATGGCGCCGGCCAGGCCGATCACCACCAGCGTGTTGAACAGGTTGGAACCGAGCACATTGCCCAGGGCAATTTCGTGCTCCCCCTTACTCACCGCCACCAGGGACGCCGCCAGCTCCGGCAGCGAGGTGCCGATGGCCACAATTGTGAGCCCGATCACCAGCTCGCTGACGCCCAGCCGGCCCGCCACCAGTACCGCGCCCCACACGAGCACGCGGGCACTGATGATCAGCGCCATCAGCCCCACGCTGAGCTTAAACAGGGCGGTATTGAGCGGCAGCAGCTTCGTGCTCAGGGTCGTGTAGACCTCCTGCCCGAAAGAATCCTCCTGGGAGAGCTGAATCGAGGTATAGATCGACCAGGCCACCAGCGCGGCAAAAGCCCCCAGGAGAATCACCGCGTCCAGCCGGTTCAGCCGCCCGTCGAGAAAAAACCAGCCGAGCAGGCCGGTGAGGGCAAACAGCACCGGCAGCTCGCGGCGCAGCACCTTGGACTGCACCGTAATGGGAGAGATCAAAGCCACCAGGCCGAGGATCAGGCCGATATTGGCCACGTTGGAACCCAGGGCATTGCCGATAGCCAGCGGGGTGCTGCCGTCAAGCGCGGACTGGACCGACACGACAATTTCCGGCGCGGAAGTGCCGAAGCCAACAATCAGCATGCCGATAAGCAGGGATGACATGCCGAAGTGGCGGGCCGTGGCGGCCGCCCCGTCCACAAACCAGCCGGCCGACCAGATCAGCGCCACGAGGCCGCCGGCAATGGCGAGTAGGGCAGGGATCACCCGGGGAGTTTGCCTGAGCGGCTGACCGGGCGAAAGCTCTGGCTGGGAGGCCGGGGAAAAGGGGTGGCCCCCGGCGCGGCGGAAGCGGCCACGAAGCGGCTTCTTGACCCCTGAAACGCCTTATTTCATGTAATTAGTTACAAAACACTTGTAACTTACTAAAAAATATGACATAAAGACTAAAACCATAAACGAACGGAATCGGAGTCGCAGTGCAAGCTGCCATAAGCCCTGGCCCACCACCAGGGCTTTTCTTTTGCCCAAAATCAAAGATTCCGGCCGTTGCAGGACATTAGGCGTCGTCGAAGTCCAGATCCAGATCGACGTTCATCAGGTCGCCATCGTCCAGAATCGCCGCCACATCCGCCGGATCCAGCCGCCCGGCTACGTTCACCAGCACCGCTTCCGCGTCGTCGTCCATCGCCACGACGGTAATGCCGGCGAGCTCCGTAGCGTTGCCCTTGACCAGCACGTGCACCCAGCTGTCTTTTTCATTCACCCGGGCAAACCGCTCCCAGCCGTCGCCGATCAGCGATTTCACCACCCGGTCCGCCTGGACTTTGAAGGACGGTCCTTCGCTGACCCGAAACACCTTGACCCGGATGCTCTCGATTTTGCTGATCATTTCCAGATCCGGGTCCCCTTCGGCGGCCGTTTTGGCCCAGCTCAGCAGCCAGCCACCCAGGGTCACGTCCACGGTGACTTCTTCTTCGTCAAAGAAACTGTCCAGGGACGCAAAATCCACCCGACCGGGATGACCGGTCTGCGCCGCCAGCGGCGATGCGAGCAGCGTGGTGAATGCCAGAGCGAAGACGCAGAACAGGGTTTTGGTTTTCGATTTCATGGGGATTTCCTCAGCCTTTTGCCCTGATACGGGCAAGCCACCATTCGGTTACAGGTTTGCGCGCATTCGGCCCATCCCGGACAATGAGGGGTCTGATGGCTCCCCACATCACACCGAGACGATCTTCCGCCCGTTTGACCGAATGGCTGTTCGGCCGGGCGCTGCGTTCGCTTGTTAAACAAAAGGTGCTGCCCAAGGAGCCTGAGTTCGATCCGGAGCGGCCCGTCTGCTACGTGATCGAGTCCGACGCCCTGTCTAACCTGCTGATTCTGCAGAAGGCCTGCCGCGAGCTTGAGCTCCCGCTGCCGCTGGATCCCCTGGACCTTGAGTCCGACGACCCGTCCGACCGGCGGGTCATCAGTCTGCAGACCCTCAAGGGCCTGGTTTTCCGCCGCCCGGACTGGCGACCCCACCTGCAGGAGATCAATGCGCTGGCGCGCATGCTGGAGAAAAACCCCGAGCTTGACCTGCAGCTGATCCCCGTATCTATCTTTCTGGGCCGGCGGCCGGACAAGGAAACCGGTTTCTTCCGGGTTGTGTTTTCGGAAAACTGGAACGTGGCGGGCCGTCTGCGGCGCCTGCTGGCGCTGCTGCTGCACGGGCGCAACACGCTGCTGCAGTTTTCCCGGCCCATCGACCTGCGCGAAGCGCTGGATGAAAACTTGGGCCGACCGCGCACGGTGCGCAAAATCTCCCGGCTGCTGCGCGTGCACTTCCGGCGCAAGCGGACCGCCGTGGTGGGACCGGACCTGTCCCACCGGCGCACTCTGCTGGACCAGATCTTAAGAACCCGCCGGGTGCGGGACGCGATCCGCGCCGAGGCGGAAAAGTCCAAACAGCCAATCCCCAAGGTGCGCAAGCGCGCCGCCAGCTACGCCCGGGAAGTTGCTGCGGACTACTCCCACTCGATCATTCTCATCATGTCGCGGCTGCTCGCCTGGTTCTGGAACCGGATCTACGACGGCGTCAACGTACACAACGAAAAACACCTGACGGAGATTCAGCCGGGCGCGGAGATTGTTTACGTGCCCTGTCACCGCAGCCACATCGACTACCTGCTGATCTCCTACCTCGTGTACCACTCCGGCTTTGCGGTGCCCCACATCGCTGCCGGGGTCAATCTCAACATTCCCGTGGTGGGATCGCTCATCCGCCGCTGCGGTGCCTTTTATCTGCGGCGCAGCTTCCGCTCAAACGCGGTTTATTCATCGGTCTTTACCGAATACCTCGATGCCCTTTTCTCCCGCGGCGTTTCCATCGAGTACTTCATCGAAGGCACCCGCAGCCGCACCGGCCGCCTGCTGAAACCCCGCACCGGCATGCTGGCCATGACGGTCCGCAGCTTTCTGCGCCACCAGGAGCGGCCGGTGGTTTTCCTGCCGGTGTACTTTGGCTACGAGCAGCTGGTGGAGGGGGATGCCTATCTGTCGGAGCTGTCCGGCGGCCGCAAGAAAAAGGAAACCCTGTCAGGCCTGCTGCGGTCTTTTTCCATCCTCAAGCAGAAGTTTGGCCAGGTGCACGTGAGCTACGGCCGGCCGATTCCCCTGGCTGAGCATCTGGATGAGTTTGAGCCGGACTGGCAATCGCAGCTCCCGCCGAACGATCAGCGGCCACCCTGGCTGGCGGCGAGCGTGGAGCAGCTCGGCGACCGCATCATGCGGCGAATCAACGCGGCCGCCACCGTCAACCCGGTTAACCTGCTGGCGCTGGCGCTGCTGTCGAGCCCGCGCAACGCCATGGCGGTGCAGGACCTGGCGGCGCAGATCGATCTGCTGCGGGAGCTGATGCTCGAGCTGCCGGTCTCGGAAGATCTCCACGTGACGGAGATGACCGGCGCGGAGGTGATCGACTACTGCCAGCAGTTCGGCATGGTGGAGCTGCGGCAGGACAACCTCGGCGAGCTGCTGGTGTGCAGCGAAAAATATGCCTGGCTGCTTTCCTATTTCCGCAACAACGCGCTGCACGCGGTGGCGCTCTATTCCTGGTGCGCCTGCGTCTTCCGCAACAACGTGACCTTTGCCCGGCGCGATTTTGAGCGCATGGCGCGGGTGGTGTATCCGTTCCTGAAAGACGAGCTGTTTTTACCTTTTACCGCGGACGAGTTCCTCGAAGCCTGCGACCGGTGTCTGGATCGATTCCGGGCGCTGGGGCTGCTCCTGCCGTCGGACCAGCCCGACACGATGCAGCGCGTGCACGGCGAGTCGTTGCAGGCGCTGCAGCTGAACATGCTGAGCCAGCCCATCTTTTCTTCCCTGGAGCGCTTCTACATCACGGTGGCGCTGCTGGTGAAAAACGGTCCGGGCAAGCTTACGGCGGCGGAGCTGGAAAACCAGTGCCACGATACGGCCAAGCGACTGGCCGTCACGGTGGCGTTCGAAACGCCGGAGTTTTTCGACAAGCCGCTGTTTCGCAACTTCATCCGCCTCCTGCGGCGAGAGGGCGTACTGACCACCGCGGACGACGGCACGTTGGTATTCGACGAAGCGCTGGAGTTTGTGATTCGCGACGCCAAGACCGTCCTTTCCAAGGAAGTCCGCCACAGCATCTGGCGCCTGAGCCCGGCGCCCAAAGCGGTGGCGGACCGGGAAGCAGCCTGACCGCGCACCGCCGCAGGGCCCGCACCCCATCACTCTGCGCTAAGATCACCATCCGAATTTTTTCTGGAAGCGGGTTATCACGATGTTGCAACGTTTTGCGCTGTGCGCCCTTGTCGCGGCAGCTACCTTTCTAAGCGGCTGCCAGCAGGACGCAGAACGCTCCGGCCAGGGCACAGCGCCCGGCGCTCAGGCCATCCGGACGGTGGCGCTGACGCCAGTGGACCACGTGGCCTGGCTCAGCCGAGAACTTCCTGCGGAGACCATCGGCTATTTCCGGATGCCGCTTTTTTGGGATCTGCTGTTTGAGCCGCGGAGCGACGCGCTGAACAACGTCAAAGCAAGCGCTGCACATCAGCGGCAGCTGGCGGCGATCCGCCAGGGGCTGCTGGACAACCTCTGGAGCGAACTCCCCGAGCCTGCCGCGGCACCCGTGAAGCTGCTGCTGAATCACATCACCTCGCCGCTGGAGGTAGCGGCCACGCTGCCGCCGGATGGCTCTCTGGTGCCCAATTTTCTGTTTGGCGCCAGCCTCCGTCTGCCCGAGGGACAGAGCTTTGCTGGCCTGCTGGATGAGCTCCTGGCGCTGCATCCGCAGCTGCGCCGGCTATCGCCGGAAGATGACGCCGGCGTGTCCACCATTCTCACCGGCCCGCTGCCGGCCTACGTGCACTATGACAGCGGGCAGGCCCGGCTGCGGATCTTTACCGGCGCGTCGGCCAATCTGAACTACTTCCGTGAGCTGCTGGATGACGGGCCGACTGATAACCCCGTGGCCACCTGGGAAGCCGCCCGGGACGCTACCGGCCGAGGCCTGTCGCTGTGGGTCGACATCGCGCGTCTATGGCCACAGCTTGAACCGCTGCTGCCGCCGAAGACGCAGGCGATCGTCGCTGCGCTGGGCGTGGATCAGATGCAATCCCTGCACGCGGCCAACCTCGCCAAAGACGGGCACGGCCAGCTGCGGCTGGAACTCAACATGCCGCGCCAGGGGATTCGCGTGCTGCTGCCTAATCCCGCCGCGCCGGTGGATCTTAAGAGTGTCGGCGCTCCCGAACTCTTCGTGCGCCTTGCGCTGCCGACAGAGGCTGAGTTTGCCGAGGCGCTCGCGCTGATCCGTTCCCTGGTGCCGGAGAAGGTGACGTTCGACAATGCCGTCACTCAGCTGCACACGCTGGTCACCAGCAAGCTGGGCCACGACCCGGCGCTTTTTCTTAAGGCGCTGGGGCCTCAGCACCTGCTGGTGGCCGACCAGGCCGGTACCTGGTCCGCTACCCAGATCAAAGACTCAGCGGCCCGGGATGAAATGCTGGCCGCCTGGGCGAAGATGGGGGAAACGGAAATTGAGGCGCGGCAGATCAACGGCCGGGACTATCACTACGTGCCCATATCCGGCGACCTTTTTATGCCCGATGGGGACGACCCGACGCTGGGCGGCGCCGCGGGCCAGGTGATCGACATCCTGACCCGCCTGAACAGCCACGTTTTCTGGACTGACCAGCCCGGCCGCATGGTGATGGCCGCCGTGCCCCAGGTATTGGTGGCCCGGGATGAACTGAAACCGGGGCTCGACCTGGGGCCCTGGCTGGAGGAGGCGGTGGGTGTCGACCCGGAGCATTCGGTTTTTCTGCTCGCCGCTCGCTCACAAAAGGGCGCGCGGGAGATCTATCACTTCTACCTGCAGCTGCTGCTCGCCCTGGCGGACCTGGCCGAGGTGGAGATCGATCCGTTTGAGCTGCCGGTCTGGCAGGACGTGCGCCAGAGCGGCCCCGGCGGCGTGGCGTTTGGTATTGATGCCACCGACGACGCGCTGAGCGCCCACGTGACCTATCAAGGGAGCGTGGTGGAGGCGCTGGGCGGCACCCAGGCTTTCATCGCCGCCTACGTGGCAGGCATTGTGGCAGCCATTGCCATACCGGCCTACCAGGACTACCAGGTGAGAGCTGAGGTCTCGGGCGTGCTTGCGGAAATGGCCGTGGCCAGGATCGCGGTGGCAGAGAACCTGGCGGCCAGCGGCCAGCTTCCCGCGGCGCTGGATGCGAGCGCACTGGGATCTAACGCGAACGGTGTCGCCCTGAGCTACGACCGGGAGACGGGGACCATCATCGCAGCGTTTGATGCCACGGCCACCGGAGACCTTAAGGAGACAACGCTTGAACTGCGGCCGACGCTGGAAGGTGGACAGGTGATGAGCTGGGCGTGCAGCAGCGAGACGATTCCGCCGCGGCTCCTGCCCGGCTCGTGCCGCGCGGAATAGCCAGGCGGTGACTCGCGGCACACGCTTTCAGCGCCAGGTAAGCGCTAGGGTGACGCCATGAGACTTTGCTATTTGCTGTGCGCTGTCCTACTCGCAGGCTGCGCAACAAACCCGCCGCCAACTGAGGCGGATCGGCTGCTCATCTTTGGCGCCAGCGGCCGCATCGGCGGGGCGCTGGTGGAAGAGGCGCTGCTGCGGGGTTATCAGGTGACCGGCGTTACCCGGGACCCGACCCGGCTTGCCGGGCGCTGGCCGCAGGTGCAGGTGGAAACGGGCGACATCCTGGATCGGAACCGGGTGACCGAGCTTGCGGCGCAGCACGATGCGGTGCTGGTCTCCATCGGCGGCGATCCCGCGCCGGGACAACAGCCGGAACGCTACATTGCCACCACCTCCGTCCGCTCGCTGCTGGACGTGCTGGAACCGCAAGGCTCCGCAGGGCCTCGCATGCTGTTTGTCGGCAATCTGTACACGCTCGACGTGGACGACGGCAAAACCCTGATCGACCTGGGCCGGGCCGCCGGCCATAAGTTTGAGGTGATGTTCCGCAGCCACCAGATTGCGCTGGATCTGCTCCGCGCTTCGTCCATCAACTGGACCGTGGCCACGCCGCCGAATGGTCTGCGGCTTGAGGGCCGGACCGGGCAGGTGCGCTGGGGCACGGACCAGCTGCTGCGGGAGGCGGACGGAACGCCGTCCACCATCTCGCCGGAGGATTTTGCTTACGCCGTGCTGGAAGAGCTGGAGCGCGGTCGCTACGTCAGGCAGCGCTTCACCGTAGCGCGGGACACAGCGGCCGCCGGCGGCTGATGACCGTCGCTAGCGGATGCTGAGCAGCCGCGGCACCAGATTGAGCGGCTCGTCCACGAGCGCAGCAGCACCGGCCGACTCAAGCTCCGCGCGGCTCCCGAAGCCGTAGGTGACCCCCACCGGCAGGAGCTGATTGGCCAGGGCACCCTCCACGTCGAAACGCCGGTCACCCACCATGATCCCAGGACCCGCAAGTCCCACCGCGCTTTTGGCATATGCCAGCAGTTCCTCTTTCCGGGACCTCGTCCCATCCAGCTCCGATCCGAAGATCTGATCGAAATAGGGTGCCAGCTCAAAATGCTCGAGAATCCGCTCAGCAAATACCTGGGGCTTGCTGGTAGCCACGTACAGCCTGATACCGGCAGCGGCGAGGTCCTTCAGTGTTTCAGGAATACCGTCGTAAACCCGGTTCTCGGCCCACCCCACGTCGCCAAACCGTTCCCGGTATCGGCGCACGCCTTCGTCGGCATCCTGGTCCCCCACCAGGTCGACAAAGCTGGCTCTTAGCGGCGGGCCGATCAGTGACTTCAGCACGGCACCGTCGGGGATCGGCTGCGCCATGCCTTCAAGTGCGTGTTCAATACAGCGGACAATTCCCTCAGCCGGGTCGGTCAGGGTGCCGTCGAGATCAAAGAAAACGGTGGCGGATGGACCAGCCATGGACCGGGTCAGGCGTCTATATCAGGAATAAGCTGGCTCTCCAGCAAGGTAATCTGATCCCGCAGCTTGAGCTTGCGCTTTTTCAGCCGGCGAATGTTGAGATCATCCGCGCCGCCCTGCGTCTCCATTGAGCCGATCGCCTCGTCCAGGGCCCGGTGCTCCAGCTTCAGCTCCGAAATGCGGCCAGCCAGATTCTGTGGTCCGTCGGTCACTCCGGACGGACGCCCCCCGCCGTCCCGGGCTTGCGGCCCCGGCGGCATCCGTTCGCGTGCGCATTCATCCTCTCATTCCCCTGCGACAGGCCTGGAGCTACCATATACGGCGATTTTTTGGATGTCCACGAACCGCTGTGACCGCAACTGCCCGCAAACGCAAATACGCCCAAGGTAAGCTCCAGCAGCGCCTGCGTCGCCAGGTTGGCAAGGCCATCATGGACTTTGAGATGATCCGCGACGGCGACCGGGTGATGGTCTGCCTGTCCGGTGGCAAAGACTCCTATACGCTCCTCGACCTGCTGCTCGCGCTACGCGCGAAGGCGCCGGTGGATTTTGAGCTGGTGGCGGTCAATCTCGATCAAAAGCAGCCGGGCTTTCCCGAAGATGTGCTGCCGCGCTACCTCACCGACTTGGGGGTTCCATTTCATATTCTGGAGCAGGACACCTACAGCACGGTCGTGTCGGTGGTGCCGGAAGGCAAGACGTTTTGCGGCCTGTGCTCGCGACTGCGCCGGGGCTCGCTGTACACCTTCGCGGCGGAGAACGGTTTTACCAAGATTGCCCTGGGCCATCACCGGGAGGACCTCATTGAGACGCTGTTTCTGAATCTGTTTTTCGGAGGCTCACTCAAAGCGATGCCGCCGAAGCTGCGCTCCGACGATGGGCGACACATCGTGATCCGGCCCCTGGCTTACTGCCGGGAAGCGGACGTTGAGGCTTACGCGCAGGCGCGGCAGTTCCCAATCATTCCCTGCAACCTGTGCGGCAGCCAGCCCAATATGCAGCGGCAGGCCATCAAGCACATGCTGAAGGACTGGGAGAAGCTGCACCCCGGGCGCATCGAGAGCATCTTCAAGGCGCTGACCAACGTGGCACCGTCGCAGCTTGCGGACCGGGCCCTGTTTGATTTTGCCGGCCTGGATCTGGGCCTAAACGCAGACCCAAAGACGGGACCGGCCGTCGAGGACTCCTGGCTGATGCCGGAGGCATCTGCGAAAAGCTAGCTTTCAGCAGCCCAGGCCGCTGAGGGCGGTCAGGCGGGTCAGATGGAGAACGCCGTCCCCGTCCACACCCTCATAGCTCACGGTCAGCCGGTTGCAGTCTGAAAAGGACAGCGTCACCGCGCCCCAGTCGCTGCGGGTAACTGCGGCGGGGTCAAACCCGGCGCCAAAGTCGGCCCCGGCGGTGCGGATCAGCGGCACAGAAATACTCCGCGCACCAACCGGCAGCGGTGCGCTCCCGATCAGCCACTGCTGCTGCCCTGCCAGATAGGTATACCAGCTGAGCGCCACCGCCCGGCTGCCGCCGGGCTGGCTGACGATCTCCAGGAACAACCCCTCCCCGTCCCGGGCCGGATCAAACCAGGTGCCGCCGTGGCGGGCGGAAATCACCTGGTTTGCCGCCACGCCGTACTCCGCCGGATCGTAGGCCGGATAGGCCAGCGTGCGATCGAACTGCGCGTCCCGGATCACCAGCGTCAGCTCGTCGTCAAAATCGATGCCGGCGGCGGCGGTGGCGTCGTTCGCCTCCACCAGCAGCAGACCGACGCTGTTGCGGTTCAGAATCATTTGCCGGCCTGAGTCATCGATGCCTCGGGTATTGGCTTCTGATGCCAGGCGCACCTGCACCGAAGCATCCCCCTGCTCCACCAGCACCTGGGGCGCAATCGGCAGGCCCAGGCTGGAGGTCACGCGGATCAGCAGGGCCGAGCCGTTGGTGTGGCAGGGCACCCGCCAGGAACGAATCTGCACCTGGGAGGCGAACCCTCGGGGATTGGTCGCGTCAGCGAGAATGGCAGCGTAGTCGAAGCTGATCGTGCCTTCGACGTAGCTGGCGGCGAAGGTAGGAAGCTGGCCGGTCTCAAAACAGCTGGGCGGATAGGCGCGGGCACCGGCCGCCGTCTGCGAGCGCGTCGCCCCGGCTGCGGTCAGCAGCAGCGCCACGGTGAGCAGTAGCGTGAAACGATTGATCATGGCGCGATGGTAACCGAGCCGTCCCGGCGCTGTCCCCGGGGAATTCTGGCGCGGTGCGCGGTCAATGCTGACCGACCGGTTTTGGGCCGGGCCGTTTTCTGCTGAAATACGCGTCCCTGACAACGGGCAGCTCACCGTGTTCTCAAATCTCAGCGTATTTGCCCTCAGCGCGCCGATGCCAAAGGCAGACGACGTTAATCATCAGCTCGCCGCCGGGGCGCTGGAGCCCTGTGGCCGTCTGGAACCGTCCAGCGCCGGGTGGGTTTCGCCCCTGGGGGTCGACGCAGAGCAGCTCACCCACGGCATCGGCGAGCACCTGCTGATCCGCTATGCCATCGAAGAAAAGGTGCTGCCCGCGGCGGTGATTAAAGAGGCGCTGGAGGACCGGGTCGCCAAAGCGGCGGAGCAAACGGGGCACCCGACCGGTCGCCGCGAACGGCTGCGCATGAAAGACGAAGTGATGATGGACCTGCTGCCCCGGGCTTTTGTCAAACCACGCCGGGTTGACGCCTGGCTGGATCTCGGCAAGGGCTGGCTTGGCGTGGACTCCACCAGCAAAAAAACCGTGGACGATCTCGTCACGCTACTGCGGATGAATCTGACCGGCCTGGCCGTTGCCGCGCCGGACGTCAAAACCCGCGCCTGCCAGATGTTGACGCGCTGGCTCAAGGACGGGAACCCGCCCACCGGTTTCACGTTGGGTGACGAGTGTGATCTGCGGGATGAGCGCGACGCGGCGAGCACCATTCGCTGTCGCCGCCAGGACCTGGACCGGAGCGACATCCGGCGGCACCTTGATCAGGGTATGCAGGCGTTTCGTCTCGGCCTGGTATGGCAGGAGCGCTTAAGCTTCAGTCTTTCGGAAGATCTGACGCTCAGCCGCGTCAAGCCGCTGGATCTGGTGCAGAGCCAGCTGTCAGACGTGCGGGCTGATAACCCCGCAGAAGAACTGGATGCGCGCTTCGCCGTGATGTCGCTTGAGTACCGGGCTTTGGTTGAGGACCTTTCAGCGTTGTTTGCGTGGCCTGAGCGTGCATAATCACGGGGCTTGTGAAGGCGAAGTGGAGCAGCCGTCGGCGATTGTAAACAACCCCGACGTGCTTGCTGTGTACAATTTGCCGGCTTGCTAAACTACACGACCGTTACTGGAGAACGATTCAATGAAGCGTCAGATGTTAATTACCTTGATGCTGCTGTCTGGCCTGCTGGTTGGGGCCTGCGGCGGTGACAAAGGCGGCAATTCCGCTGCCGAAGAAGCCAAAGAAGCGGCCGCCGACGCGGCAGCGGAAGTGGCTGATGCCGCTAAGGACGCGGCCGACGCCACCGCGGAAATGGCCAAAGATGCCGGCGCCGCAGTCGCCGAAGCTGGTGAAGACGCCATGGACGCTGCCAAAGAAATGGGCAGCGATGCGATGGAAATGGCGAAGGAAGCCGGCAGCGATGCCGCCGACATGGCCAAAGAAGCTGGCGAGGCTGCCGGTGAAATGGCTAAAGAGGCAGGCGATGCCGCTGTCGAGATGGCCAAGGAAGCCGGCGAAGCGGTCGGCGAGATGGCTGACGAAGCCGTCGACGCCGCAGCGGGCGCTGCCGGCGGCGCCATGGCCATGGCCGCCGGGGGCGATGAGAACTGCAAGCTCGAAATCACCGCCGGCGACAGCATCGCCTACGGCACCAACGAGCTGTCGGCACCCGCAAGCTGCGGCGAAGTGACCGTCACGCTGACCCACACGGGCCAGTTCCCGAAGGAAGCGATGGGCCATAACTGGGTCCTGGTGCCGAACGGTGCCATGGAAGACGTGGCCAATGCCGCCATGACCGTCGGTCCCGCCGGAAACTACGTGCCGGACGATGACCGCATCATCGCCGCGACGGAGCTGGTTGGTGGTGGCCAGAGCACGAGCGTGACCTTCTCTCTGGAAGGCCTCTCTGGCTCCTACACCTTCATCTGCACCTTCCCGGGGCACTGGTCGATCATGCGTGGTACGTTCACCATCACCTGATCCGACACCAGCGAAATGCGAAAGGCGGGCTATTAGGCCCGCCTTTTTTTTGCACGTCTGAATCGTCCCGGCGCCGAGCACCCGGCGCAGCTAGGCAGCTGTGAAGGCAACCGGAGCTGAGCCCAAGGCTCCAGCCCCAACCGGGGCCTTTGGGGAGCCAGCAACACAGCAAAGCAGGCCGTCACCGACCAGCGTCGCCCGGCGGCCCGATGGACAGGCTGCCGGTGCGGGGTGCGTTTGCGGTGCGAGGGGTCAGGACAGGGGGCCAAACCAGGGGACGGTTTTCGGCGATTTGGGTCAGGCCCGGCAAGCGGGCCTGACCTCCGTTGCAATTTCGGCTTAGCCGCCGGCGGGAGCGATGCCGTGACCGAGCGCCCAAACGTACCAGTTATCAACGACCGGTCCGGTAATCAAAATGCCGATACCGCCGGTCACCGGACAGAGGAACGCAAACCACCAGGCCCACCGGTGAATCGATTCCATGGAGGCGTTGAAACCCATCGTCCAGCGCCAGAACAGCGCGCCGCGCTCAGCGCCGGTGCCCCGGTCGATGATCTGCTCAACCTCTTTATGGGCTCCAAAGCGGTCCGTGGCCAGGATGGTCGCCCCGTGCATGGCAAACAGCAGCGCCGAGCCGTAGAGGAAGGCAATCGACAGCATGTGGAACGGGTTGTAGAACAGGTTGCCGTAGCGCAGGGAGAAACTCTGCGTCCAATCCAGATGCGGGAAGATGCCAAACGGTACCGCCTCGGAAAAATCGCCCATCGCCAGGGGCCGGAAAAATCCCAGCACCAGATAAAGCCAGATGGCGCCCATAAAGGCCCAGGCAATATGTGTTCCCATGCCCAACGCCCGAGCCCGCATATACATGCGCAGCCACCAGAGCAGAATCGAAACGGTGAGGAAAAAGCCCGCCAGCAGCCACCAGCCGCCTTCGGCCAGCGGCGGAATGCCAAGGCCGGATTCCTTCGCGGGCGGATCCAGCGACAGCCAGAACAGTTCGCGGATGAACACGAGCGGATCCCAGTCCACTGACGCCCACATATTGAGGCCGATGATTTCAAAGGCGATGAACCCACAGATGAGGGACATCATGCCGAGCCGACCCAGATAAAACGGGCCGACCTGGGCGTCCCCGAAGGTACCCAGCCAACGGTTCATGGTCTGCCCGGTGCGCGGCCAGTCGTGTTCCGCCTCGACCGGCGGCTCGCCGCCGCTGTTGACCTGAATGCGGGTAAAAATATTCTGATATTCCATCAACTGATCCCCTTAGCCCCAGATGGACAGCTCACGCCACCAGTTCCACCAGGACGGCCAGCTTTCGCTCCAGACCGGCCCCGTAATAATCATGCAGACCGCACTCCAGAAGCCGGCGTTCAGGGCCAGAAACAACCCCAGCCGGTGAATTCCCAGCGAGCAATGGAGTAGCCGATCGTGTCTCGGAAATAGGAGTTTTCGTGCTCCGCCCCTTTCACCTTTTCCCCCTTCGGCGGGTTGGCTGCGCTCAGGACCGCGCCGGCGTGCATAGCCAGCGCGAGCGTGGTGGTGAAAAAGAACGTGATGGCGATCATATGCGCCGGGTTGTAGTGAAACGCGACGTACTGGTAGCCAATCCCGGATACCCAATCCAGGTGCCCCATGATGCCGTAGGGAAATCCGTGGCCCCAGGCGCCGAGCATCAGCGGCCGGATCACGACCAGGGATACATAGGCAAAGACAGCGACGCTAAACGCGAAGGGAACGTGATACCCAATCCCCAGTTTGCGACAGATTTCTACCTCCCGCAGCGCCCACGAAGAGAACGCCCCGATAGCGCAGATGGTAATCAGCTGCCATAGCCCCCCTTCCTGCAGGGGCGCAAGGGACAGACCGTAGCTGAATGCCGGTGGCCTGATATTGATCAGCCAGGGGTTCCAGGTATCACCCAGGGCCGCTGCGTAGAAAATCAACGCCGTGCCCAGCAGGGCAAAGAACATGGTTGTGACACCGAAAAAGCCGACGTAGAACGGCCCCATCCAGAAGTCGAAAAGGTCACCGCCAACCAGCGTGCCCCCTCGGACCCGGTATTTCCTTTCAAAACTGAGCATCGCCATGGGGTTTGTGCCTCCGCATTTGGCGTACCACTAGATCAATTAGGTGGCTGCAGCTCGCGGTCCGCTCTCCGGACGCACCGCGAGCTGCGGCCGAAGCTAGACCGTGGAAATATGCGTGAAGTCTTCGCGGACCGAGGCCAGCGATTCGGTAGCAAATTCCGTACTAGCGTTTGCACCACTGGGGCCTTCGATCCAGTTGAAGCGGTCAGTACTGAGCACAACAAAATGGATGAAGATCGCCAGGGTAAATAAGAAGACCGCCATCGCGATAAGCGCACGGCGCGGATCAAATAACAACCAAACTCGCCACATGATCTGCCTCCTTATGTCACACGTGCGAGCACGTGGTGGGCGACGGCGTTGAAGCCATCAGAAAGTGACGCGTACCCTTCGGTTCCTGGGAACCAGGGGCGCCATTGCCACACGAGGAAGTGCGCAATGATTGCGATCACCGTAAACACAAGAAACCCCACCATAAAAAGGCGATGGAATTCCTGTGCTTCGTTCGGGGTAAATCCAGACATAAAGCCTCCCGAATCATGTCGACCATAGTTGGGTGGTTACGGCCAACGGTTACCGTACACAGCCCGTACGGCGGAGCATCACGCGGACCCAACGCCAACGTGAATTTTTGGGAACCCGACACACCCGCCGGATCCCGGAAACTAGTTATTCAGCTTGAGAACACCATGGCGGTCAGCGTGCTGGCTTTGAGCCGCGCCTCGGCAAGCACCGGACGGTAGCCCCGGGCGCCGGGGGACCAGGGCTGCCAGCGCCAGCCGGTGATCGCGGCGATTACCGCAACCGGCAGCAGCAGAGCAAAACTCACCACAAAAATCAGACTCCGCGGCAGTGCATCGCTGCGGCGTTCGTTATCGGATCGTTTGGCCAGTTCCATCGCTTTCTCCTTACTCTTACCTGCCAGCAGCGTCAGGCTGTGGCTGTACCAACTCGTCGAGCGGCCTGGTCAACACAGGCCACGTCCACGCACGGGCGTTGATCATTTCGCGCCGCCTGCTCCGCCGCATCGCGCACCTGCTTAGCGGCAGAAATACGAACCAGCACCGGGCGCGCGGCAACGATTTCATCAAGCCGGCGGCGGGCGTCCTCGTCCCAGGGCAACGCTTCTTCCAGTCGCGCCGGCGTCTTCTCAGTGGAATCCATTTCCGTGCCCAGCGGCAGGATGTGAAACAGCGCGTCAAACAGCGCGTTGCAGATTTCCTGAATCAGGTAGGTGGCGCCGCTATAGCCCATAAACGGTGTTCCGATGTGGCGCCGGATGACGGCGCCGGGGAACGATGCGGGAATAAAGCGCGTTCCGGCGCCGGCTTCCGCGAGATACATGCGTTCGTTGTAGCTGCCGAGCAGCACCAGCGGCGGGCTGTCGGTGAGCTGCTGGCGAATGCTCTGATTTTTGGGCTTTACGCCCGGGCAGCGGGATTCGGCCAGGGTGCAGGGCAGACCCATGTCGTTAACGAGGAAGTTGCTTACGCCGCGAACGTAGGTTTCGTTGGCGACGATGGCGAAGCTCGCGGTAGCGAAAAAGTCCTGCGTGACGGACCGCCACAGATCCCACAGCGGCTTGATCGTGGTGTGCTTTTCCCGCTCGATGAACGGCTCCGGATCCAGCCCGAGCAGGGAGCCAAGTTCCCGCAGAAACGCGGTGGTGCTGTTTAGACCGATGGGCGCCTGCAGATAAGGCCGGTCCAGTTGCTCACACAGCAGCCGGCCAAACTCCCGGTACATGCAGACGTTAACCTGCGCATTCATCAGTTTGGGCACGTCGCTCAGATGACTGCCCAGAGGGAATTCCAGATTGACCTCAGCACCGATGCCTTCGATGAGCCGGCGGATTTCGTGCAGGTCCGACGGCATGTTGAAGTGGCCGTAGGCGGGGCCAATGATGTTGACCTTGGGTTTTTCCCCGTCCTTTAGCTCCGGTGCCGGCTTCATGCGGCCTTTCTTCGGCCCGTATTCCGACCACAGCCAGGAAAGGGCCCGATCTGCGCTTTGCCATTGATCCTCATCGATGGTGCGGGGCAGAAACCGTTTGATGTTGGTGCCTTCCGGCGTGACGCCGCCGCCGATCATCTCGGCGATGGAACCGGTGACCACCACGCTTGGCTGTTTCGGATCGAGCGTCTGGTGGGCCCGGCGCATGGCGCCTTCGGTGCCGTGCTGTCCCAGCTCTTCTTCCGCCAGCCCGGTAACAACAATAGGCAGCTCGTGGGGCGGCAGGGCGTCGGTGTAATGGAGTACCGAGGTGACCGGCAGGTTTTCGCAGCCGACGGGGCCGTCGATGATGACCTGGAGTCCTTTGACCGCGGTAAAGACGTAGACCGATCCCCAGTAGCCGCCGGCCCGATCATGATCCTGAATCAGCATCCGATGGCTCCCGGCACAACCTTATCGAGTTTGTCAGCTTTCTTGGTGCTCGGCCGGCGCACGGGTCCCCGGGCCTTCCGCGCCTTGGGCGGCTGCGGCTTGTCGGTCCAGACACCGGCCGTTTCGCCGCTGCCCACACCTTCAAAAAAGGCCTTCATATCGTTCATGCGGTCGCGCTGGCTGAGGGCGCCCTGAATCACCTGCGCCAGGGACCCGGGTCCCGGCATGCCCATCAGCGGCCGGGCGGAAATCAGGTTAGTGAAATATAGGGCCGGGATGGCGCGCTCCTTGGCCTCCTGCACCACCGGCGTGGTCCCGATCGCGAGGTCCGGCTCAAACTCGCTCATCGCGGCAAGATCGGCTTCCAGCGATGCACGGTATTGCACGTGAACGCCGCGGGCCTCCAGCCACTCGCGGTCTGGGTCGGACCAGGGTGTGCGGGGGCAAGCGGTACCCACGTAGCGGACGTCGGCGCCGCATTCGCTCAGCAGCCGGGCCACCAGCAGCTCCGACCCCTCGTAGCCGGACAGCGTGACGCGGGCTTTGAGGTCGATGCCTTTGAGGGCACCCTTAAGCGCGGGCAGAAACTGATTCTGCGCCTGGCTCACCGCTTTGGCGCTGACACCGCATGCATCACCAATGGCAGCCAGCCACTCGGCGGTCGCGTCATGACCCACCGGGGCGGAGCCGACGATGGGCCGGCCGGCAGCTACGAATTCACGCATGCTCGCGGTGTAAAACGGATGAATCGCGGCCACCGCGGCGCCGTCGAGGGCCGCATACAGCTCGCGCCATTCCCGAGTTGGCACAGTGGGACCGGCGGCCAGGCCCAGGGGTGCCAGGAGGGCGCCGATGCTCATCGGATCAGCGGGGAACATCTCGCCTACGAGGGTGACCGTCGGCAGCCCTTTCCGCGCATCGGGCATGGCCTGCACGGGCCCAGCTTCAATCTCGGTGCGGGCATACTTCAGCATGGCGCCGGCGAGAATGTCTTTGGCCTCAGCGTGCGTCGGCACACCAAAACCCGGCACGTCGATGCCGATAATGCGCACCCCGTTGATCTGGTCTGGAAGCATTTTCAGCGGCACGCCAGAGGCGGTGGGCACACAGAGATTGGTCACGACTACAGCATCGTAGTGATCGGGGTCCGCCATCTCGTAGACGGCGTCGCGGATATCTTCGTAGAGCTTGCCGGTGACCAGCGTTTCGGAGTTGAACGGCACGTAGCCGACGCTGCGGCGGGCGCCGTAAAAGTGCGACGTAAAGGTCAGGCCGTAAACGCAGCAGGCAGAGCCGGACAGAATGGTGGCGGTGCGGCGCATGCGCAGCCCCACGCGCAGGGAACCGAAGGCCGGACACATGCTCTGGGGCTGATCGTGCGGGCCCGTCGGATAGTCCTCGGCGTACTGCTTGAGCACCTCGCCCTTGCCGGCCGCTTCCGCTGCCTTGCGCATTTCATCTTTATTGGTGCAGCTGCCTTCACTCACTGCGTTCCCCTTGTCGCTGTGGTTAGCCATCAGACGTTGTCGTAAACCACTTCCAGCGACGGCCGGCTGACAATCTCGCTGCCGCGCATATCCGCCGCGGTGGCCGGCTGCAGCACCACATCCCGGCCCACGTCTTCACCGCTGAACAAGTTGAGCAGGCCGTCCTGATCCAGCGGACTCGGCTGCTGCGGCGGCGCTTCCGCCACGTTCGTTGCCAGATCCTCAAACATGGACGCCCAGGGCGATCCTGGCTTGCCGATGATTTCGTAGTTCGCACTCTTACGCCGGATGTCTTCATCGGCCGGGATCGCCGCCAGCACCGGAATACCCACCGCCTCTGCAAAAGCCTGGGCCTCGCCGGTACCGTCGTCTTTGTTGATGCACATGCCGGCAACGCCGACGTTGCCGCCAAGCTTGCGGAAATACTCCACCGCCGAGCAGACGTTGTTGGCGACATACAGCGACTGCAGGTCATTGGAACCCACCACAATCACCTTCTGGCACATGTCCCGGGCAATCGGCAGGCCAAAACCGCCGCACACCACGTCGCCGAGAAAATCCAGCAGAACGTAGTCAAAGTCCCACTCGTGGAAGCCCAGCTTTTCCATCAGCTCAAAGCCGTGGATGATGCCGCGGCCACCGCAGCCCCGCCCGACTTCCGGGCCGCCCAGCTCCATGGCATAGACGCCGTCGCGGGTAAAACACACGTCGCCGATTTCCACCGGTTCGCCGGCGGCCTTCTTAGCGGAAGAGGTTTCGATGATGGTGGGGCAGCTGCGGCCGCCAAACAGCAGCGACGTGGTATCACTTTTCGGATCGCAGCCGATCAGCAGCACCTTCTTACCCTGCTGCGCCATCATGTAAGACAGGTTCGACAGGGTGAAACTTTTACCGATGCCGCCTTTGCCGTAGATGGCAATGATCTGCGTTTCTTTAGCGGGCTCCTCCGTTGGTACTGGATCCGGCTCCTGCGCCGCTTCATCGCGCAAGCGCGCATGAACGGTCTGGGTCAGATCAAGCTTGGGTTCGGAAGCGGGTACAGGTTTGCTGGCGCTCATGGGCGCGATCTCCAGTCGAGAATCATTTTCAGGCAGTCCGGGTCTTCAAAGGCCGTCTCATAGGCGGCCGGGGCGTCAGCCGGCGTGGCCCGGTGGGTAATCAGACCGGCGAGGGAAAGCTCGCCGGCGGTAACGAGTGCGTTAGCCCGCGTAAGGTCTTCCGGCAGCCATTGGGCCGCGATGCGGACTTTCGCTTCGCGCATAAAGGCGGGCGGGAAATCAAACGTCACGGGGGCGGCATAAAAACCCGCCAGCACCACCTCACCGCCAACGGCAAGGTGCGGCATGATCTGATTGAGCACGCTCGGGTCGCCGCTCACATCGCAGACCCGCTGATAGCTTCTGGCGTCGTCTTCCGTCGGCTGGACCACCGGATATTCGGCATCCGTGCAGCGGGCGGGATTGGCTTCCCAGACCGTGGGGGCGCCGCCGCAGGCGATGGTGGCGCGGGCCAGCAGCCGGCCCAACACACCGTGGCCGACGATCAGATCGGGGAGCAGCGGCGGTTCTTCCAGGTAAAGGGCGTGCAGCGCAGTGGCGGCAAGGGCCAGCAGCGTACCGTGCTCTTCAAGGCCCGGGTCGATGGTCAACGCTTTGGTCTGATCCACCCGCAGATGCGACGCGGAGCCGCCGAACAGTCCCCGCACCTCGCCGTAGCAATTGGCGCCGGAAACAAATACGCGCTCCCCCAGGCGATGCCGGGCATCGGCGCCGGCGTCCACAATCTCGCCGATGGACTCGTAGCCCGGCACCAGGGGGTAACCCATGCCGGGGAAAGGCGGCATGTTGCCCTGCCAGAGCAACCGCTCGGTGCCGGTGCTGATCCCGGAATACCGCGTTGCTACAACCACCTCATCGGCCGCCGGGGCAGCCAGCGGCAGCGACCTGAGACCCAGCGCACCGGGCTCTTCCAGCACGATGGCGTGGGTGTGATCACAGGCTTCGGAGCGGTCTGTCGCCGCTTTCGATTGTGAGTCTGAGGGCATCATCAGAAGTGTCAGTTTACTCTGACTAATTCTAGTGTCAACTTGCGTTTACGTGACCTTTGTCAGCAGGCTGCGACACGCTCTTTAAGCGGCCTATTTCTGCGCGCTGAGGACGCTGGCGCCGAGCGGAAGCGGCGTTGCATGGGCCCGGACAGAGCGGAAACCCGCCGCTTTGAGGAAGGCCGTCAATTCCGCCCGGGATCGGGGCCGGCCGCGTCCCATGGCGGCAAAATAAAAGGAGAAATAGGCACCGGTCATGGCCTCTGCGCCCGGCGTTGCGAGCATCGGCTCAGCGATCAGCAGCGTGCCGCCGGGCTTCAGATAGGCAAAAATCTTCGCAAGCAGCGCCTCGACCACCGGATCGTCGTGGTCGTGGGTGATGCGAATCAGCGTGACCAGGTCCGCCGCTGCCGGCAGGGGGTCAGACTGAAAGTCCACGGCGTGCACCTGCACCTTGAGATCCGCCAGCGCGTGCCGCGCCAACGCGGCCACGGGCTTGAGGTCCGCCAGATGCAGCTCAGAGTCCTGGGCCTGCGGCGCTATCGCGCGAAGAAACGCCCCGGTGCCGCCGCCGACATCCAGGATCACCGGATGCTGACCGATGGGATAGGCGGCCAGCACCTGCTGCACCACCATCGCCTGGGAACGGGCCATCAGGTCCGAGTAGCGGGCGGCTTCGGCCTCCGTTGCCGTGGTCTCGTAGTGCCAGTAGCCCGCCAGGGAGGGCTGCGTCTCTCCTTTCAGCAGGCCTACGGGGTCGCTGAGATCGCGATAGAAATCCCGGTGATGCAGGATCATTGCCTCCACGCCGGGATTGGCTTTCAGCACCGCTCCTTCCGGCCCGAGGCTATAGCGCCCGTCGCTTCCACGCTCCACCAGCTCCAGGGCCAGCGCCGCTTCCAGCAGCTTGTCCATGGCGGACGGGGTCAGCCCGGCGTGGTCCGCCAGGGCGGCCGGTTCTACACTGTCGTGCTGGCTGAGGGGTGTCAGCAGGTCCAGCTCCACCACCGCGAGCAGCACCTGCGAGTAGACAAAACCGGCAACCCGGTCAAACAGGGCACTGGCGCGGCGCCGGACCAGCGGCCGCAGCAGCCGCGAGCGGCCCACGGCAGCGTGAAAGCGGGGACTGGCGAGCAGGCGGTTACGCCAGCGAATCAGCGCCCGGCGCAACAGCGGTCAACCGGCATGAATGTCAGGTCACCCGCCGCAGGCCGGGATCAGGCGGCGGCGCTCCGCATGAGCGCATGGTTGATGAAAACCTTCGCTTCGGCCGCAATCAGATCTTTCAGCGGTTGCTCCCCCGGACATGGGGGAATCGAATCCAGCGCCTCGGTGATCAGGCGCTTGAGCCGCGCCTCCGAGGCATCCATGCCTCGTTCCAGCACCGAGTTGGGACGATGCAGCTCCTGGTCCTGGCCAATCGGCTTGCCGATCTCTTCCGGATCAGCGCTGACGTCAAGGATGTCGTCCGCCACCTGATACGCCTCGCCGATGCGGCGGCCCAGCGTGCACCAGGGCCCCGGGTCACTGCCGGCGGCGGCGGCTCCGATGGCGGTGGCGGCGACAAACAAGGATCCGGTTTTCTGCCGCTGATAGCGGCCCAGGGGAGCTTCGGGTTCACATTCCCAGGCCTGGCCGGCGGCTATGCCGGCCGGCGGCGCCACCGAACTTCCCAGCACCTTGACCAGCGCCGGCAGGCGCCGGGGGTGATTGACCGATGCGTCCGCCAGCGTATCGAACGCAAGAACAATGAGCGCATCTCCCGCCAGTACCGCCAGGCGTTCGCCGTAGGCCACGTGCACCGATGGTTTGCCGCGGCGGGTGGCGGCGTTGTCGAAGCAGGGCAGATCGTCGTGCACGAGGGAAGCACAGTGAATCATCTCCACGGCAACGGCCGCAGCGTCTACCAGACCGGGATCATCCGCGGCGCAGGCGCCGGCCACCGCCAGCGTCAATTTGGGCCTGACCCGGGCACCGCCGGGAAGCACCGCGTCATGCAGGGCGTTCTGGAAGCGGGGCGGGCAGCAATCCTGCTGTACGGCTTTGATCGCCTTTGCCATAGCGGCATTGACGCGAGTCACGGGTTCCATTGGCGCTTCCCCTCGGTGTTTATTAACATTGACACTACTGTGTGTCACGTAGAATAGACAGCGCCTTGTCAAGCGTCAACACCGGGTCCTTCCCGCACTTTGATCAACCCGTTCCGTCCCGCGGCTACCAGTGGTGGTATGTGGATGCCTCCAACGCTGACGGCAGCGAACACCTCGTGATGATCGCTTTTGTTGGCAGCGTGTTTTCTCCCTGGTACGGCCGGGCCTGTGATGCCGGCCCGGCGGATCCCATGGACTTTTGCGCCCTTAACGTGGCGCTTTACCGGAAAGGGGGAAAACGCTGGGCCCTGACCGAAATACCCCGTGCCGAGATTACCCGCGAAAAGGACACCTTTGGCCTGGGTCCCTCTTCCCTCACCTGGCGCGACGACAAGCTGGTGATCGACGTGAAGGAGCGGGAAGTGCCCCTGCCTCGGGCCATGGCCGGTCGTATTGTTGTGACACCCCAGGCCCTGACGCCGGTGGACCGGGTGCTGGACCGCGACGCCCGCCATCACTGGTGGCCCCTGGCGCCGCAGTGTGATGTGGAAGTGAGCTTCGATAAGCCAGACTGGCGCTGGCGCGGCCGCGGTTACTTCGACTCGAACCGCGGCAGCGAACCGCTGCAGGACGGCTTTTTGTCCTGGAACTGGAGCCGACAGCACGTGGATGGGGGATCTTTGCTGACCTACAACGCGCTGCCCAGATCTGGCGAACCGATTCCTCTGGCGCTTAACATCAGCGACGCGGGGGAGGTTAGCGAGCAGGCCAGCGCGTCGCCGCAGCGATTGAAAACTGGCCTTTGGGGAATCACGGGGGAAGCGGCGGTGGCGGCGCCCGTTAAGAGTCTCAAGCTGCTGGAAGATACGCCCTTTTACACCCGCGGCATCGTGACGCTTGAAGGCGGCGAGGCGCTGATGCACGAGAGCCTCAATCTCACCCGCTTCTGCAAACCCTGGGTGCGCTTCCTGCTGCCGTTTCGCACCCGCAACCGGCGCTAGGTCGAAACCTAGGAGTCAGCGCCCTCCTGTTCGGCCTCCTGCTTCTGACGCTGGCGGATCAGGCGATCCACCGAATAGAGCTGCCAGCACGCCAGGCCCAGCACGGACCCGGCGATGATGAGCTCCATCCACGCCATGTTCATGCCGGTGCGGCCGCCGCGTTAACTAAAAACGCCACCTCCGCGAGCGGCGGGGAGACGTCCGGGCGAGAGCGACGGGTGACCGACGCGGCGGCCTGGGCCAGCAGGGTGAGCTTGCGACCGCGGGAGACCACGGCGCGCTGGGAAACCGAATCGAGACCGTTCGTTTCAATCACCCGGCCAATCTCGGCGTAGATGCGACGGGCCGCGTCGATGCCGGGACGGCAGTCCCAGGGCAGCTCGTCGATGCCGTGGCTCGCCCGCTGATAAAGTTCTTCCGCCGCATCCAGCACCTGCTGTACGACGGACCCGAGGGCTTCGCTGAAAACCGGCCGGGCCAGGAACGCCTCCACGTCAATCCCGGCCCCGGCAAGAAGGTCGAGCGGGAGATACACGCGGCCGTTGCGGGCATCTTCCCCCACATCGCGGCAGATATTGGTCAGCTGCATCGCCACCCCCAGGTCGCACGCGCGGGCCAGGGCGGATTCGGAGCGCGCACCCATGAGCATCGCCATCATCACGCCGACGGTACCGGCCACCCGGGCCGCGTAGCCATAGAGCTCCGAGAGGTCGGCATAGCGCCGCTGGTCCACGTCCCACTCAAATCCTTCGATCAGCGCTTCCGGCAGGGCAGCGGGGATCGAAAAGTCCCGCACCACGTGGGTCAGGCCGCGATCCGCCGCGATGGGCTGGGGATGACCGGCATAGACACATTTCAGCCGCGCGTAGAGGGCTTCGATAGCCGGCGACGGATCGGCACCGTCAAACTGATCGATGGCGTCGTCCGCTTCCCGGCAAAAAGCATAAAGTGCTGACGCGGAAAGACGCACGTGCAGCGGCAGCAGCATCGAGGCCGCGTAAAAGGACTGGGATCCATGGCGCAGCTGCTTGCGACAGGCACGAATGTCAGCCGAGTACCTCAACGTGTTGATCCAGCGAATGTCAGCCATGTTGCCTCCTTTGGTGCGATGACCCCTCGATGTGTGGGTGACCGGCGATGCGCCGGAGCTCATTTGCGATGTGTTGCGGGTTTTCCTCATGCGCCAGATGCCCTAAGTCTGGCAACAGCAAAGTGCAGGCGTCGTCGACGCTGCGGGCCACCTGCCGCGCCTGGCGCGGCGGCACCGCCCGGTCCCGGGCGCCGACCAGCAGGTGCAGCGGCACCCGCAGATGCTGCATATCGGTGAGCAGGTCCCGCAGATCCCAGTGCGCCATCATGGCCAGCGTGCCGGCAACGTGGCCGGGGCGGACCAGCTCGCGCTGATAGCGCTGCACCGCCTCGTCGCCGAGCGTTGATCCGGTGTTGTCGAGCAGGCGCTGCACCGCCGCCGGATCCGCCGCCCGGCGGGCCAGGCTTTCGGCCAGCAGCGGACTTAAGGTGCACAGGCGAGCCAGCGGCATAAACAGCGGCGCCAGAAACCCGCCAAAGGGCAGGAATGCGCCGTTGATCGAAACCAGCGCCGCCGGACGGACCGCGCCGTCCAGCACCGTCCGGGTGGCGATCGCCGCGCCGGCGGAATGGCCGACCAGCAGGACCGGCGCGAGATCCAGCTGCCGAACCAGCGCCGCCACAGCCTGGGCCATGGCCGGCAGGGTGGGCCGCCAGCCCTGGGGTGCGCTGGTGCGGCCGTGCGTCGGCAGGTCCGGAATGATGAGTTCAAATCCTGACGTTAACGCATCGGCGACGCCCTCGAACGAATGGGACGCGGCGCCGGTGCCGTGCAGCAGCAGCAGCTGGGGTCCGCTCCCGGCGCGAGCCACGTGCCACCGGACGCCCCCCGCCGAGACCTGTTCCACCGTCTCATGGCCGACGGCGTTGACGGTCCTGCGCGGCAGTTGACCAGCGGCGATGAGCATCAGTGCACCCGACCCGCGCTGGCAATGGCGCTGGACAAAGTTTCGGCGTCCGCTCGGGGCAGCGGCAGATAGCGGGCACTCAGCGCTTCGGCGAGCGTCTGCGCTTCGCGCCGGGGTCTGCGACTTGCGTCCACGAGCAGCGTTCGATAGCCGGCGGCGGCCAGCTCCCGCGCCGCCTCCACGGCCTGCTCGCTCGATTCAGGCGCGCCCGGCCGGCCGTCCCGGCTTACGTTGCCCCGGCCGTCGGTCAGAATCACCAGCAGCGGTTCCTGGCCCCGACGCTGCAGGCTCTCGGCCAGTTCCCGGGCCGCATCCAACGCCCCCGCCAGCGGCGTAGGGCCGCCGCCGGGCAGATCCGCCAGGGCGCGGCGGGCGCGCGCCAGAGACCGGGTCGGCGGCAGCAGCAGTTCCGGATGCTGGCCACGGAATGTGATCAGCGCAACCTGATCCCGGCGCACGTAGCAGTCCGCCAGCAGCAGCTCTACTGCGCCTTTCACCTCCGCCAGCCGCTGGGCGGCCGCGGAGCCTGAGGCGTCCACGACAAATACGGTGGTGAGCTGCGTGCGCTGTTTGCGCTGTCCGGTACGAAAGTCCCCGGGCTGCACCGCCAGGCGCCCGGGTTTCGCGCCGCGCATGCGCTGCCACGGGGCGGCGGCGCGCACGGTGGCCAGCAGATTGAGTCGTTCACCGGGCCTGGGTGCGCCCTGACGCACGCCGATCGGCCGGCCCCGGAGGCCGCGGCGGAACGCCTTGTTGCGACCGGACGCGCCGCGCCGGCTGCGCAGCCGTCCCCGCGCCAGTGATGCAAGCAGGTTGGGCGGTAGCACGGCCTGGGCGGCGGCGATCAGCAGTTCCTCCGGCAGTGCGTCCGGCGTTTCTTCCGAGCCGGCGTCCTGGTCTTCCGGCTGCGCCTCGGATTGCTCCGGCGGTTCGGGCTCGTTCGGCGTTTCGGCCTCGGATGAGGCCGGCAGCTCGACGGCAAACGGCAGCAGCGTCAGGCGCACCGCCGCCGCGATGTCCTCATCACCAACCTCGGCGGCTCCCCGCAGCGCGGCCAGCACCCGGGCCGTGCGGGCCGCCAGCAGGCTGCGGCGCAGGGATCCGATGCCCAGGACCAGGGTTGTCTGATCCAGCGTGGTCATCTGGTCGCTGGTCAGAGAAATCTCCGCTAGGCTTTGCTTCGCCGCCGCCCGTCGCCGGGCGGAGGCGGCCGGTGGAAGCTCATCAAACAGATCGGTAAACACCCGAAACGCCAGCCGGTCTGCCAGACCGGGGTCGAGGGACTCATCGTCGTCCAGGGCTTCATCAAGCGCCAGCAGCACAAACCTGGCCGGCGCCTGCTCCCCAAAACCGTCCCGCTCCAGCCGCACCTCACCGGTATCCAGCGCAGCGATGATGCTGCTCACGGTCAACCGCTCCTGGCGCTCCGCCATGGCGAGCAGGAGCGCGGCGCCGTCCGCCCGGGCCAGCAGACCCCGGCGCAGCACCGGCCCGCTTTGCGACCGGAGCGTCAGCGCCAGATCGAGCCCTCCCAGCAGGGCTTCGGGGCTGACGTTCAGCGGCACCTTGGATAGCGGGTCGCCGTTGGTAAAAAGCGTCTCGGCGCGGGTCACGAGCGCGTCCCGGCCCGGGCCGCCAAGTCCGCTTACCTGCAGACCGCCCAGCCCCGGTTCCACGGCCAGCGCGTCGAGGGCCAGGGCCGCGTCAGCGCCCGGGGAAGGGGACGGGGTACCGGGCCTCACGCCAGCACCTCCGCCACCGCCCGTTCCACCCGCACCACCGCGCGGGATTCGTCCAGCGGGTTGCGCCGCAGCCGGTGGCCCAGGGCCGCCGGCGCCACCTGTTTCAGATGCGTGCGCTCCGCGGCCGGTTTGCCCTGATAGGCCGCCAGGGCCCGGGCTGCACGAATCAGGGTCAGCTCGCCCCGCAGGCCGTCGGTTTCCAGCGCCAGGCACAGCCGGGCCGCGTCCTCCAGCACCGACTCGGGCACGTCAACGTCCACCAGCGCCTCGCGCCCCTTCAGCACCTTGCGCCGGATCGTGCCCTCGCGCCGCGCCCAGCGGCGCCGAAAGGTCACCGGATCGCGATCGAAGGCGTCCCGCCGGCGGATCACCTCCATGCGCTGCTCGAGATCGGTGGGCGTGGTGATGTCCACCGCGAGGCCAAACCGATCCAGCAGCTGCGGCCGCAGCTCCCCCTCTTCGGGATTGCCGCTGCCGACCAGCACAAAACGGGCCGGATGGCGCACGCTCAGACCCTCCCGTTCCACCGTATTTTCTCCGGACGCGGCAACGTCCAGCAGCAGGTCCACGAGATGGTCTTCCAGAAGGTTGGCTTCGTCGATATACAGAAAGCCCCGGTTGGCGGCCCCGAGCAGGCCTGGTTCAAAAGTCTTTTCGCCCCGCACCAGCGCAGCCTCCAGATCCAGCGCGCCCACGACCCGGTCTTCGGTGGCGCCGAGCGGCAGATCAACCACCGGGATCGGGATCATTTTGGTTTCCGGGTTTGGCTCGCGGCAGGGCGCGCAGGCGGTGGATCCTTCATTCGGCGCGCAGTTGTAGGGGCATCCCTTGACCACCTCAATCTTGGGCAGCAGGGCGGCCAGGGCCCGAACCGTTGTGGACTTGCCGGTGCCGCGATCGCCAAACACCAGGACGCCGCCAATGCTCGGATCCACCGCGCTGATCAGCAGCGCCTGCTTCATGACCTCCTGCCCCACGATGGCGGCGAATGGGAAAACGGATCTTGGCACGCGGCTAGCCTGGCTTATCCATAATAATCCAGGCTAGTCCCTGGCGTCGTTACGGACCGGCGGGTCGGTCGGTGAGGCCGATGTCGTGCGGCGCGGTTTCATCGATGGCCCCGGCTAGGGCCTGTCCTGGGAAACCCGGGCGAGCTGCCAGAGGCGGTCATCTTTCAGATCCAGCATGAGGAAAAGGTGCTCAAGCACAGCCAGCGCGGTCAGTGTTGCCAGCAGCAGAGATCCGCTCATGGCGAACTCCGACGCACCGGGCGCCAGTCCCTGAACGCTGTAGTAAAGCGTCAGCAGCGTTCCACCCACCAGCGACAGGGGAAACAGCGGATTGGTGTGCCGCTGGGACATATAGGTAGCGAGGTACTTCATCCGCGGCGGGAGGAATTCAATGTGAACGTTGCGCACCCCGAGAAAAATGTTCAGCTTGGTGCTCCAGCGCATCAGCCACAGCACCACAAATACCGCCAGCCCCACCTGATTGGGCTGTCCCCAGGTGAGCAACGTGATGCAAACGGCGGTGCCGATGATCGCCAGCTCGTGCCACAGGCTGGCCCGCACGCCATGCACAAAGCGCTGCCAGCCGGTCAGGTTAGGCGGGCAGGAAGCCGGGCGGGGACCGCTGACATAGCCCAGGAAATAGCTGATCTCGTGCCAGCTCCAAAGCGCCAGGGCGGCCAGGAAGGCCACGTAGGCGCCGAACGCCGTGGGCTGACTTGCGGACCATAGCAGGGCGCCAAGACCCAGCAGCGCAATCGCCGAAGCATAGGCGAAGGTGCGACCGTAGGATTCCTCGGGCAACCCGGTCCGGTACAACGCCAGCACGGTGGTCAACCACCACGTCAGCGCCGCCAGGGCTATGGGCATAAGGAGCGTCACGTTAGCCTGTCATCCCCCAGACCACGCCGGGTTCCGACCCTGCCTTGCCGGCGGCTTCCCGGGTTGAACATATTTGGCGAAGGCGGCCAGATTGGGTTCTCCAAAAGCCCACAAATCGATCACCTCGTTGGTCGTGGGATCGATCAGGAGCAGCTGACCGCTTTGGTATTCCCGTAAATGAAACGGCGCCTCCGGCGGATGGCCCGCATCGACGCGCAGCCGCGCGAGACTGCGCACCGTTGCCCGCAGGAAGCCGTGGCCGGTACCGAGCGTATCGACCGGCTCGCCGGAGTAGGCATCGCGCACCACCACCTGGCCGTTGGGCCCGTCGGCGAAAGTCAGGGCGCGAAAGCCGACCACGCCATCATCGCTGACCTCGGTTGGCGGCGGCGGCGTCCAGAGCATTACGCTTACCAGCGCAAACAGCATGAAGGCAGCGATAAATTTTTGCGGCAGGTCCGCCCGCTGAGTCTGGGTGTCGGGCCTGGTCATTGCTGCGTTGCCGCGATGGCAAGGTCCGGGACTTCATCCGCCGAATTGCTGGCGGCGCGGTTGCCGGCCGTCTGCTCGATACCGCGAAGAAACTGCTGCGCAACAACGTCCACGTTCGGCAGTCCACGCAGGGCGGGCTGGGGACGGAGAAAGTGCCAGGGTCTGACCAACGGCCACATGATGGTGTAGCTCACCCGCTGTCCCCGTTTCATCTTCAGGCAAAGATCACCGCTGCCGTCTCGGGTGCGGCGAACACCAGCCTGCTCGATGGCGTTGAACGGCAGGTTAACGGTCATGGGCAGCGCCACGCCGAAGCGAAACACCACTCGCTGACTGGTGATGGTATAGGTCGTGCTGATGGCGATCAGATGGGCGAGCAGGTGCAGCAGACCCAACGCGACGGCGCCGACAATCGCGAGGTTGATCAAACCGCCCAACGTGTCGAGCCAACCGGTCTCAGCTGTGACCAGCCGCCAGAGCATGAGCACGGCAAAGTACACCGCCACCTTGCGCCAGTGGAAAAGGTGCAGCGCCAGGAGCTTTCGTGTCGGTCCTCCGTGCCAGAGAACCTGCTCCCGCTCGGGCAGATAGTCCTCCAGCTGGTCGTTGAACTCCGGCATTTCCAGGGCCGTCATATCAGTGGCTCCGTTCGGCTCTTGTCGGCATACAAGGTTCCGCCGGCGTAGTAGGCGCAGATCTTGTCCTCCTCCAGGCGGGTCACTCGATCGGGACTGGCAGTGCCCGGAACGTCTTTAAATTGCGTCGACATGATGGATCTGACGTTGATGCGGTCGGACTTGATGCGCGAAAAGCCGATGGGCAGTAGCACGCGCTTGCCTTCGGGCTGCTGAAGCTCGACTTCAAAGTAAGAAATCATCGGCTCGCAACGGTCCACCCACATGTCAACGACCTTCCCTGCGGTCACACCGTCAGCGCCGTAAACCGGATAGCCGCGGGGGTCCGCGTTGTTCTCGGTGACGGCGAAGTTGTCCGTGATCCGCATGGGCACGATGCGATCGCCGCCGTGCAGCGTGTGGTCCGGCACATCGTCCCGGTTGGAATAGGCCCCTGGGCCAATCCCATCAAGCATCGGATTCCCGGTGGGCTCCAGCGGGGCGCCCGGGAATGGTCCGGTTGGCTTGGCGGCAATTTCGCCACCGGGTTCATCTCGCGGAATGGAGACGGTGCGACCGTCCAGCAACTCAAACTTTTTGGGATCCGGAGCCGCGGGAAAACCTTCCACCGAAATGTACTGGCGGTCAGAGTCCAGCGGATATCCTTCTCGCTTGCTTTCCCGCTGGATGTAGATCACCAGGCCGATGAAAAAGATCCAGAACAGCGTGAACAGGATTTCGACGAGGTCAATTTCACTCATAACGCGACTCCATACTCAGTTTGGAAACTCCGCCAGACCGATCGGTGTTCGGTCACCCTCCGGCCGGCGTGAGTGTCGGGCCAACGGCCCGATCACCACCAGCGTGGCGAAAAGCAAAAAAACTTCGAACTGGTAGACGGCGCTGTAGCCAGCACCGCTGTGGGATAACGCGGGCCCGAGGCTGCCGCTGGCGCCCAGCGCGTTAACCAGATCCCGGGCGGCGCCCCCGGCTGCCACCGCAAGACCGGCAGCCGTGGCCTGCACCGCTCCCCAGGCGCCAAGCGCAAGCCCATTGCCCCCGCCGGAACCGGTCTTATCCGTAGCGAGATTCATTGCGGCCGTCATGGTGCCAACGGCAAACAGGCCGGCGCCGAAACCCACCAGCGCAACGCCAAGGCGGAACAGGTCCGCCCAGTGCAGCACCGTAACCAGGGTGAGCACGGCAAACGCCAGGGCACCGATCAGCGCGCCGTAGCCGGCCAGCCGATGAGGATCAATACCGTGCCGAAGCGCGCGGGCGGAAACCATAAAGGCCAGCAGCGTGCCGCCGGCGAACAGCGCTGTCAGCACAGTGGTCGCCGCCACGGAAAGGTTGAGGATTTCGCCGCCAAAGGGCTCGAGCAGGATGTCCTGCATGGCAAAGGCAAAAGTGCCGAGCGCCACCGCCGCCAGCAGCCGCAGGCAGCCGGGGTGGGCCGTGAGGGCCCGCCAGGCAACCCGGAAGGGCGGCCGGGGTCGATCGGCGCGGGTGGCTTTGGGATTGCGCGGTTCCTGTTTCCAAAGTGCCACGAGATTGAGCACCACGGTGACCATCGCAGCGCCCTGGACCACCTGGATCAGTCGGATCTGGTTGAAATCGGTGAGCAGCGCGCCAAACACCAGGGCGCTGACAAACATACCCAGCAGCAGCATCACAAACAGCAGCGCCACCACTTGGGGTCGCTGGTCTTCGTGAGCCAGGTCCGTGGCCAGCGCAAGACCAGCAGTCTGGGACATGTGCATGCCTGCTCCTAAAAGCAGAAACGCCAGCGCCGCGCCGAGCTGACCGTAGAGAACAGGACCGTGCGTGTCGCCGGACAGAACCAGCAGGGCAATCGGCATGATGGCCAGTCCACCAAACTGCAGCAGCGACCCGACCCAGACAAACGGCACCCGCCGCCAACCCAGGGCCGACACGTAGGTATCGGAGCGGTAACCGATCAGCGCCCGCAGCGGCGCAAACACCAGCGGCAGCGCCACCATCACCGCGACCAGCCAGGCGGGCACCCCCAGCTCGACGATCATCACCCGGTTCAGGGTACCGGTCAGCAGCACAACCGCCATGCCCACGCTGACTTGAAACAGCGCCAGTCGCAGCAGCCGCGGCAGCGGCAAACGGTCGCTTGCTGCGTCGGCAAAGGGCAGCAGGGCCGCGCCGATGCCGGCGATCGCCTGATGCCACGGATTCACCGGGCGCTTGTCAGCGACGTCCGATCTCACCGGCGCCGAATCTCCAGGGCCTGCGACGTGTAAAAGCCGCCGCTAACCCGGTGGGTTTGAATCACGCCCCAGTCGCCCATGGCCGTGTGGGCTTCGATCTGACGACACAGCCCCGCCTCCTCCACCGGCACGATGGCCGGTGCCCGGTGCCGGCGGGTGGGAATCAGGCGACCAACGCGGTGCATGGCGCGCAGCGCTGGAGTGCTGGGGGCAAAGGTCAAAAGCATGGCGCGACCCACTCGGGGTGAAAGCTCGGCGAGCATCGCCACGACATCATCCGGCTCGTAGTGGATCAACGAGTCCATCGCCACCACGTAGTCGACATCGCCGAAGGACGCGTCAAGCATGTCGCCCACGTGATAGCTCACCTGACCCAGCAGGTTGTCCGGCGTCCTTTCCCGGGCAAGCTCCACCAGCGTAGGGGACACATCCACCGCCATCACCCGGGCGCCCCGGCCCGCGGCTTCCACCGCCAGCGCGCCGGTGCCGCAGCCGGCGTCCAGCAGGCGCACGCCGCGCAGGTCTTCCGGCAGCCAGCTCAGCAGGGTGCGGCGCATCTCGTCCCGGCCGGCCCGCACGGTAGCGCGAATGCGTCCCACCGGCGCGTCGCTGGTGAGCTGCTTCCAAGCAGCGGCGGCGGTCCGGTCAAAGTAGTCGGTGAGCTGCTCGCGGCGATTGACGTAGGACGTGTGATGCATCAGTCAAATCCCAGAAAGTCGAAAATATCCCGGTCCTTCATGGGTTCTGCGGTGAGCGGCTCCGTGCCGTCCAAAAGACGCTGCGCCAGGCGCAGATATTCTTCGCGCACTTCCTCCAGACCCGGCGCGTCTTCCATTTCAAACAGCGTGGACTTTTTCAGCCGGCTGAGGCGGATCACGTCCAGGTCCGGAAAGTGACCGATGCGCTTAAGACCGATGGCGTCGTTAAAGCCGTCAATCTGATCGGTGGCGGCGCTGCGGTTGGCGATGACGCCGCCCATGCGCACCTTGTAGTTTTTCGACTTGGCGCCGATGGCAGCCACGATGCGGTTCATGGCAAAGATCGAGTCAAAATCGTTGGCGGTGACCACCAGGGCCCGGTCCGCGTGCTGCAGCGGTGCCGCAAAGCCGCCGCAGACCACGTCGCCGAGCACGTCGAAGATCACCACGTCGGTGTCCTCCAGCAGGTGGTGCTGCTTCAGCAGCTTGACGGTCTGGCCTACCACGTAGCCGCCGCAGCCGGTGCCCGCGGGGGGTCCGCCGGCTTCGACGCACATCACGCCGTTGTAGCCTTCGTAAACAAAATCGTCGGCGCGCAGTTCCTCGGTGTGAAACTCCACCGACTCGAGCACGTCGATCACGGTCGGCACCAGTTTCTTGGTGAGGGTGAAGGTGGAATCGTGCTTCGGATCGCAGCCGATCTGCAGCACCCGTTTGCCAAGTTTGGAGAAAGCCGCGGACAGGTTGGAGGAGGTGGTGCTTTTGCCGATGCCACCTTTGCCATAGACGGCGAAGACTTTGGCTCCGTCGATCTTGTCGTTGGGATCCATCTGAACCTGCACGCTGCCCTCACCATCGGGAAAACGGGGCTCAACCTTTACGGGGAGGGGGAACGGTGTCTGACTCATGCAACTGCTACCTTGTTAATGCCTTCCAGCCGGTCGTCCAGTTCATCTCCGGCACGTCTTAGCTGTTCCAGCGTTTCTTCGTCGGGCGTCCAGTAGTCCCGCTCGTGGGCTTCGAGCAGCCGGCCGGCCATCCGCGCCGATGCGGCGGGGTTTAGTTCGGCCAGGCGCTCACGCATTTCCTCGTCCAGCACGTAAAGCTGGGTGAGTTTCTGATAGACCCAGGGCGCCACCTTGCCGGTGGTGGCCGACAGGCCCATGGTGTTGGTGACGTGGGATTCGATCTGCCGCACGCCTTCGAAGCCGTGCTTCAGCAGACCCTCGTACCACTTCGGGTTCAGGGCCCGGGTATGGGTTTCCAGCGCCACCTGCTCCGACAGGGTGCGCACTGCCTCACGGCCACCGGTCTGGTCGCCGATGTAAACCTCCACGTCGCGCCCGCTGGCGCGCTTGGCGGCTCGGGTAATACCGCCGAGGCTGTCGAAGTAGTGATCGACGCTGGTAACTCCCAGCTCCATCGACTCCAGGTTCTGGTAGGCGATGTCGACGTCCGCCAGGGACCGGTTCAGCATCTCCGGCTCTCGGCGCGGCCGTCCGTTGCGGCCAAACGCGAAACACTTGCGCCGGCTGTACGCCTCGGCCAGCTCGTCCTCGTCATCCCAGCGGCCGTTGTCGATCATGAAGTTGACGTTGGAGCCGTAGGCGCCATCGGCGTTGCTGAACACGCGCAGGGCAGCGGTTTCCAGATCACAGCCGGATTCCGCCTGGTAGGCCAGCGCGTGTTTGCGCACAAAATTCATTTCCGGCGGCTCGTCGGCGCTGGCCGCCAGGAAAGCTGCCTCGGCCAGCATCTGGGTCTGCTGGGGCATGAGATCGCGAAAGATGCCGGACAGCGTCATCAGCACGTCGATGCGCGGCCGGCCGAGGGTTTCGAGATCGATCAGCTCAGCGCCGCAGACCCGGCCGTAGCCGTCGTGGCGGGGTCGGGCTCCCAGCAGCGCCAGCACCTGACCGATGGGACCACCTTCGCTCTTCAGGTTGTCGCTGCCCCAAAGCACAAAGGCCACCGATTCGGGGATGTCGGCGGCGCTTTCCTGGTGTCGCTCAAGCAGCAGCTCGGTCTGCCGGGCGCCTTCGGCAACGGCAAAGGGGCTCGGAATCCGCATCGGGTCAAAACCATGCAGATTGCGCCCGGTGGGCAGAATGTCCGGCGTTTTCAGCAGATCACCGCCCACCACCGGCGGGATGAAACCGCCGTCCAGAGCGCGCACGATGGCGTCCATTTCGGTGTCCTGACGCAGCGCCTGGTCGGTCGACCGCAGCACCGCAAGGGCCGCATCGTCCAGACCGGCCGCCGCCGTGTCCACGTTGTTCGCAAGGAGGTCCCGAAGCTGCTCGACGCTGAGGTCTGCGCCGTGAGCCAGGTTGGCCATCGCCAGCAGCAGCGACTCCCGCTCGTCGTCGCTGGCCGCCTCGCCCACCACATGCAGGCCCTCCGGGATCAGCGTTTGCTCGTATTCGTTAAGCGCGGCAATCAGCGACACCACCGCGTCTTCCGCTTCCGCTTCGTTCCAGACCGGTTGCGCCGGCGCCAGCTCCAGGTCCGCCGCCTGCTCCTGCAGCAGCCGGGTCAGCGATGCGCGTTCGTCCGTCGCGTCCGGGTCCAGCGTGCGCCAGCGCTCCAGCGTGGCCTTCAGATCCTGCAGCTGGCGGTACAGGCCGGCGTGGGTCACCGGCGGGGTCAGGTAGCTGATGAGCGTGGCCGCGGAGCGGCGCTTGGCGATGGCGCCTTCGGACGGGTTGTTGGCCGCGTACAGGTAGAAATTCGGCAGATCCCCCAGCAGGCGCTCGGGCCAGCAGCCGTCATCCAGGCCAACCTGCTTGCCGGGCATAAACTCCAGCGCCCCGTGGGTTCCAAAATGCAGCACGGCGTCGGCGCCGGCGGTAAGCCGCAGGTAGCGATAGAAGGCGCTGAAAGCATGGGTCGGCGCGTGGCCACCTTCAAACAGGAGCCGCATCGGATCCCCTTCGTAACCGAAGGCCGGCTGCACGGTGACCAGCACGTTGCCGAAGCGGCAGCCCAGCACAAAGATGCCGCGGCTGTTGGCCTGCTGGCGTCCGGGGGCCGGACCCCATTGCTCCTCGATCTCCTTGAGATACGGTTCCGACCGGACGTAATCGTCTACCGGCACCTGCTCGAGCACGTTGGCCTCGGTGCCGTAGTCGCCGGCATTCCCCTCGATGACCGAGTCGCGCAGCGCATCAACGGAAGCGGGCAGATCCACCGTGTAGCCTGCCGCTTGCAGCGACTTGAGCGTGTTAAACAAAGACTCAAAGACGGCGAGATACGCAGCGCTGCCGGTGGCACCGGCGTTCGGCGGAAAATTGAACAGCACAATGGCGACGGTGCGCTCGGCACGGGTTTTGCGCCGCAGCGCCACCAGCCGCGCCACGCGGTCGGTAAGCCGACCGATGCGCCCGGCCAACGGCTGCAGGTCCCGGGCCTGATCCGGCGGGTTGTCTTCACTGCGCCCGGCGAACAGCGTGGGCGCGGTGGCACCATCAAGCTCCGGAATCGCCACCATCATGGTCGTCTCCACCGGCAGCAGGCCGCGGGGCGAGGTCTCCCACTGTTCGATGGTCTGGAACTCGGTGGCGTGGGCGGCCAGGTAAGGCACATCCAGTGACTTAAGCAGTTCGCTGGCGGCGGCGGCGTCGTTGTAAGCCGGACCACCGACCAGGGAGAAGCCAGTCAGCGAGAGTACCGCGTCGACCTTGGGCGTACCGTCTTTGTGCCGAAAGAACTGATCGACCGCGGGCCGCGCGTCAAGGCCGCTGGCGAACGCAGGCACCACGCGCAAACCACGGGCTTCCAGCGATTCGATTACCGCGTCGTAATGCCGGGCGTTGCCCGCCAGCACGTAGGCACGCATCAGCAGCACGCCAACCGTGCCGTGCTTACCGCGGCGGGGCAGTTCAGACAGTTTGTCGGTGACGCCCTGGCGCAGCTTCGGATGGTAGAGGCCCACCTCGGGATAGGTCACCGGCGCGGCGGCTTTCAGCTTGCCGCGCAGCACCTCGCCGTCAGGCTGGGCATAGCGCTCCACCAGCGACAGCACCAGATTGCCGATGTTCTCCTCCGAGCCGGCCAGCCAGTACTGCAGGGTCAGGAAGTAGGCGCGCACATCCTGGGCGGTGCCGGGAATGAACTTCAGGATGCGCGGCAGGCGCCGCAGCATGGCCATCTGCTTGGCCCCGCCGGACTCAGTCTTTTTCTTGCTGCCCCGCAGTTTCTTGAGCAGCGCGAGCGGGCCACTGGCCTTGGTGCTCATGTCGAACGAGCCCATGCGGGTTTGGCGGATGATCTCGCCGTCGCACATGAAGCACACCATGGCGTCACATTTATCGCGGCGGGCTTTCAGGTCCTCAGCGATAGCCTGCACGTGCTCGTCCAGAAACAGCATGCAGGACACCACGATGTCGGCTTCCGCCACCGCCGCTTTGCACGCCGCAAGCTGCTCCGGCCGCTCACCCCATTCGCCGGCACAATGCAGCGTTAAGCTCAGGCCGGGCAGGCGCCGACGCAGCGTCTCCGTGGCCCGCGCCGCGGCGCTGGCCAGGTGGCCATCCAGCGTTACCAGGGCAACGCGGATGGGTGCGCGGCTAACGACTGAAGTGCGCTTTGGCATCGTAAAGCGTCTCTACCGTGATCGCGTGCATGCCCAGCTCCCGGGCGTACTTCTCGGTGTTGCGGCGGGCTTTGCCGCGCACAAAAAATGGAATCTGTCCCAGGACCTTTTCTGCTTCCGGCGTCCAGGTCAGCACATCGCTCGGCGTCTCCGGCACTGCGACCACCGCTTCGGCGTTAGCGGCCTCAGCGGCCGGCGCCAGCGCCACCGCGGCAGGCTCTGACGACTGGGGCTGGGGTCCGCCATAGCGGCCCAGGTGCGACGGCGGCGCCGCCTCGTTGAACTCGAAATCCTCCCGGAACATGCCCAGCAGGTGCTCCTCGAGGCCCATCATGAGCGGGTGCACCCAGGTGTCGAACAGCACGTTGGCTCCTTCAAAACCCATCTGCGGAGCGTGGGCGGCCGGGAAATCCTGCACGTGCATGGGGGCGGAAATCACGGCGCAGGCAATGCCCAACCGCTTGGCGATGTGGCGCTCCATCTGCGTGCCCAGTACCATCTCCGGCTGCAGCTCCGCCACCTGCTGCTCCACCTCCAGATAGTCGTCGGTGATCAGCGCGGTGAGGCCCATTTCTTTCGCCAGCGCCCGCACTTCCCGGGCAAACTCCCGGCTGTAGGTGCCAAGACCGACCACCTCAAAGCCGAGCTCATCCCGGGCTACCCGGGCGGCAGCCAGCGCGTGGGTGGCGTCGCCGAAAATAAAGACACGCTTGCCGGTCAGGTAGGTCGAGTCGATGGAGCGGGAATACCACGGGAGACGGGACTGTTGTTCTTTCAATAGCAGGCCGGGATCAACACCGGCAATCTCCGCGACCTCGCGGATAAATTCGCTCGTCGCATTCACGCCGATGGGCACCGTCTGCGTCATGGGCTGGCCGAAGGCGCGCTTCAGCCAGCGGGCCGCCGTGTCCGCCACTTCGGGATACAGCACCACGTTGAAGTCGGCATCGCCAAGCCGCGCGATGTCCGCAGCGCTGGAGTCCAGCGGCGCCACCACGTTGACCTCGATGCCCAGGCGCCCGAGCAGCTGCACAATCTCCCGCACGTCGTCGCGGTGGCGAAAACCCAGCGCGGTGGGGCCTAAGATGTTGCAGGTGACGGGGCCAGCCGTATTTCCAGCAGGCTTTGCTTCCCCCGGCGCCGGCGCGTGAGGCCCGGCAAGCTTTCGCACCAGGTGATAGAAGGTTTCCGCTGCGCCCCAGTTTTCTTTCCGCTGATAGGCGGGCAGCTCCAGCGGTACCACGGGGATCGGCAGGTTCAAGGCCTCGGCCAGCCCGCCCGGATCGTCCTGAATCAGCTCCGCGGTGCACGATGCGCCCACCAGCATGGCGCTGGGCTTAAAGCGCTCGTAGGCGGAGGCCGCTGCGTCTTTGAACAGGGTGGCCGTGTCTTTGCCCAGGTCCCGGGCCTGGAACGTGGTGTAGGTCACCGGCGGGCGCCGCGGAATCCGCTCGATCATGGTGAACAAAAGGTCTGCGTAGGTATCACCCTGGGGCGCGTGCAGCACGTAGTGCACGTCGCGCATCGCCGTGGCCACCCGCATGGCACCGATGTGCGGCGGGCCTTCGTAGGTCCAGACAGTCAAATGCATTCGCTATACCGCCAGTTTTTCCCGCCGCACCAGCGGCCGGGCGAAGAGTTCGGCGCAGTCGCCGGCCTGCTCGTAGCCCTGAATCGGCGTGAACAGGAGTTCGATGGACCACTTGGTGGTGATGCCCTGGGCTTCCAGCGGGTTGGCCAGGCCCAGTCCACATACCACGATGTCCGGCTGGGCTTCCACGCAGCGGTCGAGCTGCAGCTCCACGTCCTGGCCCTCGCTCAGCTGCAGCGTGGGAGGCAGCAGGGGAAGCTCCTGGTCGAGATGGGACTGATGCAGATAAGGCGTGCCGACTTCCACCGGCTCCATGCCGAGTTCCCGAGATAAAAATCGCGCCAGCGGGACTTCCAGCTGAGAATCGGGAAAGAAGAAGATGCGCTTGCCCGCCAACCGTTCCCGATAACGTTCCTGGGCGACCTGGGCCCGGCGGCGGCCTGGTGCCGTGACTTTGTCGACCCGCGCCTCGTCCACCCCAAAGGTTTCTGCGGCCGCTTTCAGCCAGCCCGTGGTGCCTTCCTCCCCCAGCGGGAAGGGGGCAGAAATCCGGGTCGCCCCGCGCTTCTCCAGCGCCTGAGCGGTTTCGGCAAGAAACGGTTGAGCGAGCAGATACCGGGTGCCGGGGCCAACCGGCGGAAGCTGATCAGAGCGGCGCGGCGGCAGAAAATCCACCTGGCTGATGCCGAAATCGGCAAACAGACCGGCAAACTGGTCTTCCACCACGTCGGCCAGGGCGCCGACCACCAGCAGGCGCTCGTCTTCGGTCGAAGGCATTTCGGGCACCAGCGCAGCGAGGCAGGCGTCTTCACCCTGGGTGAACGTAGTCTCAATGCCGCTGCCCGAGTAGTTCAGCACCCGCACGTTTGGCATGAACCTTGAGTTCAGGCGGCTGGCAGCCCGGGACAGATCCAGCTTGATCACCTCGGAGGGGCAGGAGCCGACCAGAAACAGCATCCGGATATCCGGCCGCCGCTCGAGCAGCCGGGCCACTTCCCGGTCGAGCTCCTCGTTGACGTCGGCCAGGCCCGCCAGATCCCGCTCATCGATGATGGCGGTGGCAAAGCGCGGCTCGGAGAAGATCATGACGCCGGCGGCGGATTGGATCAGGTGCGCGCAGGTGCGCGACCCCACCACCAGAAAAAAAGCATCCTGGATTTTCCGGTGCATCCAGACGATGCCGGTGAGGCCGCAGAAAACCTCCCGCTGGCCGCGCTCCCGCAGCACCGGGGGCCGAACGGGAATCGGAGTGGACATACCGCTCATGGGTGGGCTCCTTCAGCGCCGGCGAGGCCGGGGGTGGCAGGCCGGGCCGCAAGGCGGGCCTGGCGGAATTTCCAGAGAAACTGGCCCGCGTTGACCACGTAAACCACGTAGGCCGCGATCGCCACGTACATTTGGCCGGTCAGGTCGAGCAGGCCGGAAAACAGGGTGATGAGATACAGCGTGTGCAGCGCGATCACCGCCATGCTCACGACGTCTTCCCAGAAAAAGGATTTGGCAAACAGGTACTGGCCAAAAACCTCCCGTTCCCAGATCGCCCCGGTAACCATGATGGTGTAGAGAATGATGGTTTTCATCACCACCGAAATGGTGGCGACGAGAGCGCCTTCGCCGGTGGCCAGAAAACGCAGCACCAGGGCCAGGCTGACCAGAAAAACCAGAAATTGAACCGCGGCGAGAATGCCTTGTACGAGAGTCCACGGAGACTCGTCCCGTCGCTTGCGCTGGGCTTCGGTGTAAATGGACTGGCTACCGGACACCCTTCGAAGGACTCCTTATATAGATTTCCCGACGCAGCGGGACCGCGTCCATCCGAATCTAAAGCTCCAGCCCAGGAGTGTCAACTTAGAATTACGTAATGTTTGCTTGACAAATAGATTCACCGCCGTTTAATGGCACTGTGGCCATAAAAACGAGACAGCCGCCCGTGATGGGCGTATGGTGGAAAAACCTACCTGGGAGGGTAGGCGCATGAGCTATAACCAGAACCCCCCGAAGGAAGAACCCAGCACGCCCGGCCAGGGCCCGCAGCTCATTGCCACACGGGATTTGATTCACGACGCCTGGGAAGAGCTGGAACCTTCGATCGAAAGCGCCCTGATTCCGCGCCTGATGATGGCGTTTCGCAACGACAGTCAGCTTGAGGAAGACGCCGCGGCGCCGGCAGCCGTGCCGGACCAGGCCTCTGCCCGGCAGCTGGCGGAGCTGGTGCTCAGCGAAAATCAGGAAGTGGCCTGCCAGTACATTCAGTCACTGCGCGCCGGTGGTGCTTCGCTGAAATCGATTTACCTGAAGCTGGTCACCGATGCAGCCCAGGGGCTGGGACAGCAGTGGGTGGACGACGAGATCAGTTTTTTTGACGTCACGGTCGGAGTCAGCCGGCTGCAGCAGGTGATGCTGGAGTTCAGCGCCTGCTTCTGCGCCGAAGACGGTCGCCGGGAAGTCTGCGAACAGAGCGCTTTGATTGCGCCGCTGCCGGGGGAGCAACACTCCTTTGGCGCATTTATGGTGGTGGAGTTTTTCCGCCGCGCGGGCTGGAATGTCCGCGGCGGCGCGCCGGCATCTTTGAATCAGCTGTGTGACGCGGTCGCCGAGCAGCACTTTGATCTGGTGGGCCTGTCCCTCTCCGCGGACCGGCACCTGGACCAGCTGGCCTCGGTCGTGCAGGCGCTGCGCAAGGCATCAACCAACCCGGAACTGAAGATTATGATCGGCGGGCGCTGCGCCCTGGATCAGACCAGCCTGTGGGAGGACGTGGCCGCGGACGGCGTATCCGTCGACGCCGCCGACGCCGTGACGCAGGCTGATCAACTTATTTCCCGGGTCTGACCTCGACCGTGAAGGACGACGCCGCCCCCCGCATCGCCGAGCGCTTCGTCAAAGGCTTGAGCGCTGGCCAGATGGCCACCATCATCGGCTCCGCCAACGACATCGCGCTGGTGATCGATCGCGATGGCGTGGTGCAGGATGTGGCGGTGGAGGCCCCGAGCGGCGCCATGACCGGTGCCCGCGACTGGGTCGGGCAACCCTGGATAGAAACCGTCACCGTGGAGTCCCGGCCCAAGATTGAAGCCCTGATGAACCACGCGCCGGCGGACACGCCAAGCCGCTGGCGTCAGGTGAATCACCCCGCCCCGAACGATATGGATCTACCCATCATGTACCGCGTTTTCCACGCTGAGGAACACGCGATTGTGGTGGGCCGCGACCTGCGACCCCTGTCGCGGGTGCAGCAGCAGCTGCTGGACGCCCAGCACTCCATGGAGACCGAGTACGCCCGGGTGCACCATGCGGAAACCCGCTACCGGATGCTGTTTCAGCTGGCGGCGGAAGCCATCGTGATTCTCGACGCGGACGGCCGCAGCATCCAGGAGGCCAATCCGGCCGCAGCCCGGCTGCTGGGGGAAAACGTATCGCGGCTGGTGCGCCAGCAGCTGGACGACTACCTCGAAGATGCGGATCTGACCGAACTGCTCACCGAGTCCCGCTCCGTTGGCCACGGCCGGGATCTCAAGGTGCAGATGCGGGGCGGAAAAACCTGCGTGCTGTCAGCCACGCTGCTGCGCCAGGAAGACGCCGTGCTGTACCTGGTGCACCTGAAGCCCGTCGAATCAGACCCCGGCCAGGCCCACGAAGCCGAATCCCTGCTGGCGGCGGTGCGCCGGTCCCCCGACGGTTTTGTCGTCACCGACCCGAAAGGCAACGTGATGGCTGGCAACGATGCGTTTCTGCGCATGTGTCAGCTGGCGAGTGCCGCCCAGGTGATTAACCAGCCGCTGGAACGGTGGCTGGGCCGCACCGGCGTCGACATGCGCGTGATCCGCAAGAATCTGGATCAGCGCGGCGTGATCCGCCAGTACGCCACCACCGTCAGCCCGGAGTTCGGCACGCCGCTGGACGTGGAACTGTCCGCCGTTTTTGCCACTGAGGCGGATCCCCCGTGCCTGGGATTTGTGATCCGCCAGCTGCGCAGCGCAAGCCGCGGCGAGTCCCAGGACACGCTGGCGCGGCAGCCGCTGGCCCGCTCCCTGGAGCAGATGACCGAGCTGGTGGGCCGGGTGCCGCTGAAGGACCTGGTGCGCGAGACCACCGATCTGATCGAGCGTTTGTGCATCCAGGCGGCGCTGGAGCTCACCACCAACAACCGCGCTTCCGCCGCCGATATGCTTGGCCTTTCGCGGCAAAGTCTGTACGTCAAACTCCGACGCTATGGGCTTTCGGACACCAATACCTCCGAAAGTAAAAACTGAGGCCAGCTCCCTCCCTGATTTCCGGCCAGCCAGGCCGCTGACCGACACTACCGCCGCAGGCCTGAGCGCTTCGTCGGCACCGAAAACCGGATAAATTCCCTCCGCCGCTCATGTAAACTTCACTTGACTGTCACGTTTTGTTGACGAAACCGTCAACTCGGGTTAACGTCGATCAGACTATGCAGGTCACGGCCTTAGACCCCCACCCGTCGGCGCTCAAATGGCCCGCGCTGGTGGAGCTGCTCAAACCCATCACGTGGTTTCCGCCGATGTGGGCATTTGGCTGCGGGCTGGTGTCGGCCGGTGTTCCCCTGAACGATCGCTGGTGGCTGATCATCGGCGGCATCGCCCTCGCCGGGCCTCTGCTCTGCGGTACCAGCCAGGTGGTCAACGACTGGTTTGACCGGCACGTTGACGCCGTTAACGAACCAGGGCGTCCCATCCCGTCCGGCCGGGTGCCGGGCCGCATCGGACTTTATTTCGCTGTCATCTGGTCCGTGCTGTCCCTCGCCGTTGCCGCGCTGCTGGGCGCCTGGGTACTGGCCGCAGCCACCCTCGGGCTGGCGCTGGCCTGGGCCTACAGCGCGCCGCCGCTGCGGCTGAAATCCAACGGCTGGTGGGGCAACGCGGCCTCCGGCCTGTGTTATGAGGGCCTGCCCTGGTTTACGGCCGCGGCGGTGCTGCTCGGGGCATTGCCACCCTGGCCGATTGTGGCCGTCGCCGCCCTTTATTCCGCCGGGGCCCACGGCATCATGACGCTGAACGATTTCAAAGCCCTGACCGGCGACCGGCAGCTCGGCGTGCGGTCGCTGCCGGTGCTGCTCGGCCCCAAGCGGGCGGCCCACGTTGCCTGCTGGGTGATGGTGGTGCCGCAGGTGGGCGTTGTGGCGCTGCTGGCCTGGTTTGAACTCACCGCCTTTGCCGCGGCGGTGGCCCTGAGCATTGCGCTGCAGATACTGGCCATGGGGCGGCTGCTGAAGGACCCGCGGCGCCTGGCGCCCTGGTACAACGGCACCGGCGTCACGCTGTACGTGCTGGGCATGCTGGTGACCGCTTTTGGACTGCGGCAGGTGCTGGCATGAGCGAAGGCCGCGGACTCAGCTGGTTTGGCATCTGTCGTCTGGGCCTGGTGCAGGCCTCCCTCGGCAGCGTGGTGGTACTCACCACCTCCACCCTGAACCGGGTGATGGTGGTGGAGCTGGCGCTGCCGGCGCTGCTGCCCGGCGTGCTGGTCGCCATTCACTATCTGATCCAGATTATGCGCCCGCGTTTTGGCCACGGTTCGGACCGGGGCGGCCGGCGCACCCCCTGGATCATCGGCGGCATCGCCTTGCTCGGGCTGGGGGGCGTCCTGGCGGCGGCCGCTACGGCCCTGATGGAGGTGTCGACGCTGCCCGGGGTGGCGCTGGCGCTGCTGGCTTTTCTGATGATCGGCGCCGGGGTCGGCGCGGCGGGTACGTCCCTGCTGGTGCTGCTCGCTGCCACCGTAAGCCCGTCCCGGCGGGCCGCCGCCGCCACCATTACCTGGGTCACCATGATCATCGGGTTTATTGTCACCACGGCGGTGGTCGGCGCACTCCTGGATCCCTTCAGCTACTCGCGCCTGGTCACGCTCACCACCGCGGTCAGCGTTATTGCGCTGGCGGTAACCTGCGTGGCCGTCTACGGCATCGAACCGAAAGCCCGGCCCACGGTGCGCACGGATGAAATGGGCGAAAAGTCCAGCTTCCGCGCCGCCATCACCGAGGTCTGGTCGGAACCGCGCACGCGGCGGTTTTCCCTGTTTGTGTTTATGTCCATGCTCGCCTACAGCGCCCAGGACCTGCTGCTGGAACCTTTCGCCGGCGCTGTCTTCGGTTTGACGCCCGGGGAGTCCACCCAGCTGGGCAGCGTTCAGCATGGCGGTGTCCTGCTCGGCATGCTGCTGGTGGCGCTGGTCGGCAGCGTGATTGCCCGCGGCCGCCACGACGTGCTGCGCCGCTGCACCGTGGCCGGCTGTGCCGGCTGCGCCGCGATGCTGGCGGTGCTGGCCGCGGCCGCGCTGGTCGGCCCCCCTTGGCCGCTGCACGGGCTGGTGTTTTCATTAGGCCTGACCAGCGGCGTTTTTTCCGTCGCCGCCATCGCCAGCATGATGGCGCTGGTCAGCCAGGGTCACCGGCGCCGGGACGGCGTCCGCATGGGCGTCTGGGGCGCAGCTCAGGCCATCGCTTTTGGCCTCGGCGGCATCCTCGGCACGCTGGCGGTGGACCTGGCACAGCTCAGCGGCGCGACGACGGCGGTGTCCTATGGCCTTGCGTTTGCGCTGCAGGCCATTTTGTTTCTCGTAGCCAGCGTGCTGGCGGTCAGCCTCGGCCGCGCAGACCCCACGACGAGAAAAAGGCAGCCGCTCGAGGTTAGCGATGCCCCTGTTTGATATCGCCGTGAGCAGCGGCGCGACTGCAACTGGAGATTGGTGATGCAGGAATTTGACGTAGCCGTCATCGGCGGCGGACCCAGCGGCGCCACCGCCGCCAACGACCTGGCGAGCAGCGGCCACAGCGTGTTGCTGCTGGACAAGGCGGGTCGGATCAAGCCCTGCGGGGGCGCGGTTCCGCCAAAACTGGTGCGGGAGTTTGGGATCCCGGGCAGCCTGCTGGAAGCCAAGGTGACCCTGGCGCGAATGATCGCCCCCTCCGGCCGCAGCGTCGACATGGACATCGGCGGCTGGGTCGGCATGGTCAACCGGGGCATTTTCGATGAGTGGCTGCGCGAGCGCGCGGCGCAGAACGGCGCGGAGCGCCGCACCGGCACCTTCCAGGGGTTGTCCCGGGATGACGAGGCCGGACCGATCGTGCGCTACGACGACGCGTCGGGGCAGCCGCAGAAGGTGCGCGCCAAAATGGTCATCGGCACCGACGGCGCCGCATCCCGGGTGACCCGGGACGAGATCCCCGGCGCGGGCGAGGTGAAGAAGGTCTTCGCCTACCACGAGATTGTTCGCTCCCCGACGCAGCCGGAGGAGGGTTTTGACCCGCAGCGCTGCGACGTTTACTACCAGGGCCGCTGTTCGCCGGACTTCTACGGCTGGGTATTTCCCCACGGTGCCGAAACAAGCGTCGGCATGGGCACCGCGGTGAAGGGGCATTCGCTGCGCAACTCCGTCAGCATTCTGCGCGAAGCCTCCGGGCTGGGGAACGCAGAAACGGTGCGCACCGAAGGCGCCCCCATTCCCCTCAAAGCACTCAAGCGCTGGGACAACGGCAGCGACGTGATTGTCGCCGGCGACGCCGCCGGGGCGGTGGCGCCGGCCTCCGGCGAGGGCATCTACTACGCCATGCTCAGCGGCCGCCTGGCCGCTGAGGCCGTGGCTGAGTGTCTTGAGACCGGCAAAGTTCGCGCTCTGCGCCGCGCCCGCCGCCGCTTCATGCGGATGCACGGCCGCATCTTCTGGGTGCTCGGCATCATGCAGCGCTTCTGGTACCACAGCGAGAAACGCCGGGAACGGTTCGTCAGCATCTGCGAGGACCCGGACGTGCAGCGCCTCACCTGGGAGGCCTACATGAATAAGCGGCTCGTGCGCGCCAAACCCCTGGCCCACGTGCGCATCTTCTTCAAGGACCTGGCGCACCTGATGGGGCTCGCGCCGCAGCGCTGACGGGCTCGGGCCCGTAAGCCTGGACAAGCGCGCATGAGCGAGGCGGTACTGGCACCAGATTCCGGTGGCAAACGCTCCTGGTGGGTGCCGGTGGTGGCGGTAGCCGCCGCCGTGGCTACCGCCGGGACGGGCGGGCTTCTGACCAACCTCGGCGAGTGGTACTACGGCCTGCTGCAGCCGGGCTTTAAGCCGCCGGACTGGGTTTTTGGTCCGGTCTGGACCACCCTGTTTGCCCTGATGGCCGCCGCGGGCACGCTGGCGTGGTGGGCCGGTCGGCCCGGGCGGGCGCTGGTGGCCGCCGCGTTTGCCGCCAACGCGGTGCTGAATGTGGGCTGGAGCGCGCTGTTTTTTTACCTTCAGCGGCCAGACTGGTCGCTCTACGAGGTGCCGCTTCTATGGCTGTCCGTGCTGGCGCTGATCATCGTTTGCGGCCGCCGCAGGCCCCTCGCCGGCTGGCTGCTGGTGCCCTATCTCGTCTGGGTGAGCCTGGCCAGTGCGATCAATTATCAGGTGGTGCAGCTGAACGGTCCGTTTGGGGGCTGAGGCCCGTGTAAAAGTCCAGCACCGTCTGGGCGCACTTGTCCGGGTATTCCATATGCAGGTGGTGCGAGCCGGGCAGCGTGACCACCGTCGAACGGGCAATCAGCTCACTGCGATGCTGAAACAGGCTTTTGGCCTGCGGGTAGCGGTTGATCTCGGCAATCACGATCAGCGTGGGGCAGGTGACCGCCGCTAGCGCTGAGGTCACCTGGTCGTGGGTATAGCGCTGCAGCGACGCCCACTTGAGACGCCGGTCGCCGCGCCAGGTCCAGCCGCGCTCGGTCTGCTCGATCCCCCGGTCCGCCAGCATTTCGCAAAGCGCCAGCGGGAAATGTTCGTTGTGCCGGGCGGCCAGCACCTCATCCCGGGTAGCAAAGTAGCGCTGCCGGCGCTCCCGGGCGGCCCGGGCGAGGGCACCCTTGCGCAGCTGCTCCACCATCTCGTCGGTGCCGCTGCTGACCGGCCCCACCATGTCCAGGCTCACGAGGGAAAGCACCCGTTCGCTGAAAGCCGCCGCAAACAGCGTCGCCAGCCCGGCTCCCATGGAGTGCCCCAGCAGATGTACCTGGTCCCAGTCCAGCGCGGTCAGCGCCTGATGGATCACCCAGACGTTGTCGATAAAGTGAAACAGATCACCGCCGGGATCCAGCGAGCTGAAACCATGCCCGGGCAGATCCAGCGCGACCACATCGCAGCCGGTCAGCGCCGGTGCGATCGGCGCAAAGCTGTCGGCGTGGTCCATCCAGCCATGCAGTGCCAGGACCGGCCGGTGCGGGCCATCGCCGGCAGGGCGCCAGCGGCGGGCGGCGAGGTCTCGGTCCCCGGGAAGTTTGAGCACCAGTTCCTCCGGCGCAGGTAAATGAGCGTCTGCCATGTTGGTAATGTGATTCCTCCGGACCCGGCCTACTCGTATCCTGTCATTTCCAGATAGCCTTGGCCACGCACGGGCTGCGCTCCGAGGCTCCCGGTGGCCCGTACGGCCCCTTCCCAGTAGCGAAAGGTCAAATTCAGCTCCTGTTCGTCGAGCAGCGGTTCCACCTTAAGCTTCAGCTGCTGCGCCGGAAGCTCGATGGACCACGCGACGGGATAAACGACGCCGCTGACGGGGCTGCGCCAGCGGCGCTCGGGGCGCAGCGTAAAGTCCGCGGCGGTCAGCTGGTGCTGCGACGCCGGCGTGACCAGCGTACCGGCGGAGTAGCTGTCGGGTGCCCCGCTCGCGTCCCGCAGCTGAAACAGCATCAGGTACCGACCTTCGCCGAGATTCATGGAAAACCAATCCCAGCCCACCTGCTCGGAACTCAGCACGCTGGTGCTCCATTCCCGGTCCAGCCAGCTGACGCCATCCACGGACCAGCGGACGCCGTCCATGGTGATCGCGCCGGTAGTGGTCAGTTCAGGCAGCGAATAGTAATAGCTGGCGTTGCCGGGGCCGGATCCCTTTGGGCTGAGGCCCCGGTCGCCGTGGAGCAGCAGCGGGGCGGCGGGCGTCAGATTGAGTTCAAGGGCGCCCCAGGGAGCGGAACTGTGCAAAACCAGCGCTGAACCCTCCGCCCGGGCGGACCAGTCCACCACCTTGACCTCCAGCCGATCCGCAGCGGCGTAGGCTTCTCCCTGAGCGCCGCGGGCCAGCCGCTCCGCCGTGTAAAACTCACCGTCGCTCAGGTCGCTGACCGTAAAGTGGGCCAGGTAAAGCTGGCCGGCCGCCCAGCGGTCTGGATTCTGGGCCGGCGCGCCGG
>JBCCVP010000016.1:0-57168 GCA_039195135.1 Pseudomonadota bacterium
CGGGGCCTGCGCGGAGGCCGCGATAGACGTTATTATCCCCGGGTCCAGCCATCCGACTTCAGGGGTTATTGATGGAAACCAGCAACAAAACCGCGCGCGAGCTTTACGAAGAGGTTAAGGCCAATCCGGCCCGCAAGCGATTCGGCTACGGGCGCAAGGCAGCCCTGGTCAACGTTGATCCGCAAAAGGCCTACACGCGCACCGATCTTTTCAAGACCGCCTACGAAACTGACCCGAATCAGCTGACCTACGTCAATCAGCTTGCGTCCAGCTTTCGCTCACTGAACTGGCCCGTGGTCTGGACCCACGTGTCCTATCTGGATTCGGCGGAGGACGCGGGCGTCTGGGGTACCCGCACGGACACGCCCGACAGCCTGCAGAACATCAAGTACGACTCGGAGCGTTCCGAGTTTGACGACCGGCTGGAAATCGACCGCAGCCACGACGTGATCTATACCAAACGCATGCCGTCCGCCTTTTTTGAAACGCCCCTGCAGAGCCTGCTGGTCTGGCATCAGGTTGACACGCTGGTGATTACCGGAGGATCAACTTCCGGCTGCATCCGGGCCACCGCCGTCGACTCCCTGTCCCGCGGCTACCGCACTATCGTGCCGGAGGAAACCACCGCCGATAAGCACGAAAGCTACCACTTCGCCAACCTGACCGATCTGGCCCTGAAATACGCCGATGTGGTGGACGTGCAGGAAGTTTTCGACTGGCTGAGTCAGCAAGCCTCATGAAGGAAGATCCCGGTTTCTATGACTATTGGCCTTACGCGGGCCGACCGAAAATCACGTGGCCCAACGGCGCCCGGCTGGCGTTCTGGGTGGCGCCAAACATCGAGTTTTACGAGCTGAATCCGCCGGACAATCCGCACCGCAATCCCTGGCCTCAGGCGTATCCGGCTGTGGGCGGCTACAGCATCCGGGATTACGGCAACCGGGTGGGACACCAGCGTCAGATGGAGGTGCTGGACAAATACGGTGTGCGCGGCTCCATCTCCCTGTCCACGGCGCTCTGCGAGCACCATCCGGAGATCATCAAGCTGTGTGCGGAGCGGGATTGGGAATTTTTCAGCCACGGCATCTATAACACCCGCTACACCTACGGCCTTTCCAGCGACCAGGAACGGGCCATGATCCGGGACGCGATGGAGACGATTCACAAACACACCGGGCAGAAATGTGCCGGCTATCTGGCCCCGGCCCTGTCCCACAGCGAGGAGACTATCGACCTGTTCGCGGAGGTGGGGTCCGAGCTTTATGGCGATGAGGGCGGTATCTATACCTGCGATCTGTTCCACGATGACCAGCCCACGCCGATCCACACCCGGTCGGGAAAACGCTTTGTATCCATTCCCTATTCGCTGGAAATGAACGACACCATCGCCTACGTCGTGCAGAAAATTGAGCCGCGACGCTACGGTCAGCAGATTAAAGACTGTTTTGACCGCCTCTACGCCGAAGGGGAAACCAGCGGTACGGTGATGTGCATTCCCACGCACAACTATCAGGTGAGCTGTCCGCATCGGCTGAAGGCGTTTGAGGAGGCGCTGGAGTACATCACCGGGCACAGCGACGTGTGGGTCACCACCGGACGGGAGATTGCCCAGTACTACCTCGAGCACTGCTATGACGAGGCGGTGTCCGATATCAGTCAGCGGGGAGCAGCCTGATGGCCCTGGATAAGAGCTATCTTGAGTATCCCCTGCGGCGCTACGGGATGGACCACGAGCGCTATGACTGGTCCATGCTGTCGGAGCGCCAGCCGGTGGAGTGGCCGGAGGGCAAGACCCTCGCCCTGTGGGTGAACGTCAATCTGCAGTTTTATCCGCTCAATCAACGCGGCAAGCCGTTCAAGGTGCCCGGCGGCATGACCATGCCGTATCCCGATCTGCGCCACTTCAGCCTGCGGGACTACGGCAACCGGGTTGGCCTGTTCCGCATTCTGTCGGCCCTCGACCGGGCGGGACTTCGGCCGACGTTCGCGGTCAATTCCCGGCTACTGGAGCGGACGCCTTATCTGGCCGGTCTGCTCCGCGAGCGCGGCGACGAGGTGCTTGCCCACGGTGAGCACATGGATGCGCTGCACTATGGTGGTCAGGACGAGGCGGAGGAAACGGGCCAGGTGCAGCGCTGCCTGGAAACGCTCCGAGAGGCGACCGGACAGCCGGTGACGGGCTGGCTGTCGCCGGTCAGGTCTGAGTCGGAAAATACCCCGGACATCATCGCCGAGCACGGCGTTGAGTACTTCTGCGACTGGGTGAACGACGATATGCCGTATGCCTTTCGCACCCGCGGAAACACGCTCACCGCTATGCCGCTGCCGCTGGAAATTGAAGACCGCTTCGTGCTGCTGAACAACCTGCACTCGGAGGCTTCCTGGGCCGAACAGGTGCTGGACGCAGCGGATCTGCTTGGCGAGGAGGGTCGCACGCACGGTGGCCGCATCCTGTCGCTGAACATCCATCCCTGGCTGCTGGGGCAACCCCACCGTATCGCCCACCTGGAGGCGGTGCTGAACCACCTCGCCCGCCGCGACGACCTGTGGAACGCTTCCGCCGCAGACATCTGCGCCCGCTGGAACTCCCAACAGCCGTAAAACAGCAGGTTGCAGCAAGGGGCCGGGTCTGAACCGGTGCGGTTGTTGTTACCGCGGCTCCTTGGAGAAAGGCCAGGCCCGGGGAGGGCCTGGCCTTAAGCAGATCAACCGTTGATCAGGATGCCGCCGTACTGGACGAAGAACGGCACAAACACCAGCGACAGAATCGCTGACAGCTTGATCAGGATGTTGAGGGACGGGCCCGAGGTGTCTTTCAGCGGATCACCCACCGTGTCACCGACGACCGCGGCTTTGTGATTGTCGGTTCCCTTACCACCCAGGTTGCCCGCCTCGATGAACTTCTTGGCGTTGTCCCAGGCGCCGCCTGAGTTGGAGGCGGAAATAGCCAGCACGCCGCCAGCGACCAGCGATCCAGCCAGCAGGCCAGCGGTAGCCTGAATACCGAACAAAAAGCCGGTGACCAGCGGGGCGCCCATGATCAGGATACCCGGGGCGATCATCTCTTTGATCGCCGCCTGGGTGGAGATGGCCACACACTGCTCGTAGTCCGGATCGCCGGTGCCTTCCATGATGCCGGGGATGGATTTGAACTGGCGTCGCACCTCCTCGATCATCTTGTAGGCAGCGGAACCGACCGACTTCATGGTCATGGCGGTAAACAGCGCCGGCAGCACCGCGCCGATGAACAGGCCGGTGAAGACCATCGGGTCGAGCAGGTTGATAGAGCCCAGCAGGTCGTACTCCGGACCGTTTTCTTCCTTCAGCAGCAGATCCGCCCGCGTCAGGAACGCGGCGAACAGCGCCAGGGAGGTGAGGATGGCCGCGCCGATGGCAAAACCTTTACCCATGGCCGCGGTGGTGTTGCCCGCCGCGTCCAGCACGTCGGTGCGCTGGCGCACGTGCTCTTCCATGCCCGCCATCTCGGCGATTCCGCCGGCGTTGTCCGCCACCGGGCCGTAGGCGTCGATGGTCAGAGCGATCACCAGCGTGCCCAGCATGCCCAGAGACGCGATGGCCACGCCGTACATACCCGCCAGAATCCAGGGGATGTAGATCGCGAGGCCAATGGCCACGTAGGGGCCGACGGCGCTTTTGTAGCCAAGAGCCAGGCCAAAAATAATGTTGGTGGCGGTTCCCGTTTTGCAGGATTCCGCTACTTCTTTCACCGGGCCGTAGGCATCCGAGGTGTAGTACTCGGTGAGCAGGCCCACCACCAGGCCAGCAATCAGGCCCGTCAGGAAGCACAGATAAACGCCCAGCGCGGTGTAATCAGCCCCGGCAATCTGAAACTCCGCCGGCACCAGCTGCACCGTGACAAAGTACATGGCGATGGCCATCAGCACGCTGGAGATAATCAGCATGCGCTTGAGGGCCGGTCCCACCTGGGCTTCGGTCTTGACCCGAACCATCAGGATGGTGATCAGCGAGATCGGAATACCGATGGCCGAGATCACGATGGGGTAGAGCAGGGCGTCGACATTGCCAGCGAAGGCAATGGCGCTGATCACCATGGCGGCGCAGGTGCTCTCGGCGCAGGAGCCGAACAGGTCGGCGCCCATGCCGGCCACGTCGCCCACGTTGTCACCCACGTTGTCCGCGATCACCGCGGGGTTCCGCGGATCATCTTCCGGAATGCCGGCTTCCACCTTGCCCACCAGGTCTGCGCCGACGTCGGCCGCTTTGGTGAAGATGCCGCCGCCGACCCGGGCGAACAGCGCGATGGACGAACCGCCAAGGCCGAAGCCTGCGATCACTTCCATCAGAATGTGGGCCGGAAGCTGCTCCGGCATCACATATTTGAGCGCCAGGTAGATCACGAGCATGCCCAGGGAGGCCAGGCTCACCAGCGCAAACCCCATAACCGATCCGGACCGGAGCGCCAGGTTAAAGGCGTCGGACAGGGACTGGTTGGCGGACACCGTGGTGCGGACGTTGCCGCTGGTGGCGATCTTCATGCCGATGTAGCCGGAGGCAATGGAGATGACCGCGCCGAAAATAAATGCGACCGCGGTGTAGATGCCTTCGTTAACGTAGTCCGTATGGTGGTCGTCGATCAGCACCGCAATGATCGCGGCGAAAACCACCATGAAGATGGCCATGAACTTGTATTCCTGCTTGAGGAACGCCATGGCGCCGGCCGCAATGGCCGAGTGGATTTTTTTCAGACGGGATTTGGTATCCGGATCGTCGACGCCCATGTCGACGGCCACCTTCCCGACCTGAGAAGAGTAAAAGAAAGCCACTGCCAGCCCAAAAAGCGACAGCGCCAGGATGATTCCTACAGACATGCCCAGTGCACTCCAGCCGTATTAGCGTTTTTTTGGCTCCTGCCAGCACAACCCCGCCGGCGGCACCTTGCTGGGGGCCGCAGGATATTCAAGCGTGGGGTGTGATGCTCCCTGAACCGATTGATTTTGTTCGCCCTTCCGCCAGCCTTTGGGGGGCCGGAACAGCTGCGAACGGCGCGAGATTCTACCACAATGTGGCCCCCGGGGGTCGTCTCAGACGCGGAGGGTTTTCCAGTTCTGGATATGGCCCGCCACCCGCGGCGTGTGAGCCAGCGCGGACCAGGACACCACGGCCCACTTGATGCCGGACTTTATAGGCATGGACTGGTGGCTGAAGAGATGGTTGGACGGGAAAAAGACGAGGTCGCCGGCGCGGGGGGTATAGGTGAAGTTCAGGTGGTCAAACCTAAGCTCGCCACCCTCGTAGTTGTCGTTCAGGTAGATCAGCAGGCTCACGTCCCGGTCGCGCACGCGGTACCAGCGCTTGCTTGCGCCTTCGAACGCCTCACCGTCACAGTGCAGCACATATTTGCCGCCGGGCGGGTAGCGCAGGATGTAGGGCGGCTCGAATTCGGTGACGGGCGAGCCGTAGCGGGCGCCCACCTGCTCCTTCAGCCCCCGGCGAAACCACTCCTGGAGCACTGCCTCCCGCTTGCCCATGTTGACTGCCTGGGTGACCCGGCCGGGATCGCGCATCTGCACGTTCTTGGTGGCCGTCGACTTTTTCGGGTCGATCATGGTGAGCCATTTGCGCTGCTGCTTTGCCGCGTGGCGCAGAATCTTGTTGCGGTCGGCCGCGGAAATGAAGTCCGGCACAGCGTGGAACTGCACCGGCGGGGCACGATCCGATGCGGTGCTGCCGCAGCACTGGCCAAACGGATTGCTACTGCCGCAGTAGCAGGGATCATCCAGCCCCGGGCGCAGGCTGGGAACGTAGTGACGGGCTGATGCGTGCATAGCGAGAAGCTGCTGCTGGTGCCCCCCAGTATAGGGGGAGATGGGCCGGCGATAGAGCCCTCAGCCGGCGGCGGGCTCCTGATTCCAGCCGGCGAGGTGGCCGGTAAGCAGAATGCCGGGAATGGCAATCAGAGAGGCAATGGCGGCGGTCACCCCCGGATTGCCAAAAGAAAGTGTGCTGTCGGGAAACAAACTGGCGCCAAAGAAATAAAGTCCAAAATGCACTGCAAGAGCAAATACGGATGCCAGCCACACCGGCGCCAGCCGCGGGTGGCCAAAAAGCACGCCAGCAAGCAGCGGCGGGGCGGCCGCGACGGCCAGTCCGTAAACCCCAACCTGGCCAAAAATCCCCAGCCGTTCCGGCGGCGCAAGGTTGATAACAAACGCGCCCACGGCGATGGCGATAAGCACTCCGTGGGACATGCGCAGCGTGAAGCGCATTTGCTGCTCGCGGCTCAGCAGGTTCCTCTTGGCAGCCGGAATCAGATTGAGGGACAGGTCGTTGGCGGTGATGGTGGCCAGGGAAACCAGCAGGCCGTCCAGCGTGGACATGGCGGCGGCCAGCAGCACCACGGCGATCACTGTAAACACCCACTCGGGAAAGACGGTTTTTAAGTAGACCGTCATCACCAGGTCCTGGCGCAGGGCACCGGTGGCGTTGTCGATCAGATCGGCTTCCGGAACTACGAGGTGCGCCACAAACCCCACCGTTACCAGCAAGGCAAACGCGCTGAAAACGCCGCCGAAGATCAGCAGGTAGTCCCGCACCGCCCGGTCGTCTTTCACGTACAGGGCCTTGGTGAGGATATGCGGCTGACAGACCAGCACCGCGCCGATCACAAAACCCGCGACGTAGATGGAGAACACGTCGTTGAACAGCAGGCCATCGGGGTTGATCGCTGCCAGCAGTCCGGGACTGGCGGCGTTGAGCTGGGCGATAGCATCCGTTTCCTGCCCCAATACCACGGCAATACAGGATCCCAGGACCAGGAGCGTGACGCCGATCATCAAGGACCCCTGCAGCATGTTGGTGAGCACGTGGGCGTAGGTGCCGCCGAGGAGCACGTAGCCCGTCACAAACACCAGCGTGATCGCCAGCGCCTGCACGTTGGTCAGCCCCAGCAGCGATTGCATGACAATGGAAATGCCGCCGACGAGCAGCACCACAAAGGCAAACGAGAGCAGCGTCAGCAGGGAAAAATAGAGCGCAAACCCGGCTGAGCGGTAGCGTTTGCCGATCCAGTCGGGGATGGTGAGGGCGCCGCTGGCGGCGCCGATACGGCGAAACCGGAACGACAGGATGGCGAGCATGGTGCAGAAGCCCAGCACCAGCCCAGGTACCAGATGAAACCACGCGGAAAACCCATCGACGTAAACGAAGCCGGGGTTGATGATGAAGGTGGCGGCGCTGGCGGTGCTGGCCGCGAGCGTGATGCCCACCACCAGCGGATGCATCTGGCCATCGCCGATGGCGAAGCTGTCAAAGCCCTGGGTCCGTCGATAGCCGAGCCAGCCGAGCCAGGACGTTGCGACCAGGTAGAGCGCAAACAGGCTCCAGGCCAGCATTATTGGCTAAGGCCTGCGATCAGGTCCCGGAGCGCTTTGATCTGCGGCGCGTCCTTGAGCAGATAGTCCGGGCCCGTGTAACCCCACCAATCCCAGCAGCCGAGCGGGTTTACGGCGCTGCTGCGCACCTGGGGATACAGCACAATCAGGCTGAGGCTGTCGGCCCAGCGGTTGAAACCACCATTTTGCGCCAGTTGGTTGCCAATTTTCTCCGACGACTGCTGGCAGCCATGCAGCATCACGTGCACGCCGCAGGCCTGCTCGGCGCAGTGTTCCGGCACGTAGAGAAAGGCGCTGGGCAGCAGATGGGCTGCTTCAAGCTGGGCCGGCGTCAGGGCCTGGGTCAGGTCGACCTCCCGCAGCGCCGCTGCCCCCCCGCCGGGCTTCGCGTCAGCCTGATCGGTGACGTGGCGCAGCAGTTCGCCCGCCAGGTCATAGCCGCAGGCGTTGAGATAAGGAGAAACAAATTCGCTGCAGCCGGCTCCTTTGTCCACCGTGGGCAGCCCGTGGGCCGCGGGTACGGAATCTTCGACAACGATGTCCGCCGTCGGGGCCAGCGCGCGGTAGAACGCTTCGGCACCGGCCACCACGCTGCGACCAATCGCTGCATCCTCGGTGCCGTGAAACAGCCAGATGTGGTCGTCTTTGAGCGCTGCTACATCGTCGATGCTGCCGGCCGCCGCCAGGCTGCGGGATTTTTCGACGTCCGGCGCGACGTCCAGCTCGCCACCTTTGACGCAGGGGCCGAGGGCCCGCAGCAGATTGGCCCGCGAGCATCCCCAGGGTCCCGCGGCGATTAATCCGAGACCACCCATCAGTTCTGAATAGGCCACGTGAAGCTGGCTGGCCATGTAGCCGCCGGAGGAGATACCGGAAACGCTGATCCGGTCCGGGTTGATCGAGTAGGTCGTCCAGGGTGCTGCATCATCAGCCGGGGCGGACGCGGACAGGAGCGCAGCCGCGAGCACGAAGAGGTATTTTCGGGTCATGGAAGGGGCTCCAGAAAGCGTTTGATGGCCAACCCGCTCTCCGGCTCGTCGAGCAGCGGCACGTGGCCCCGATTGGGGATCTCGACGGTCACCAGGTCCGGTTTCCGCCGCTGCATTTCCTGAACGGTTGGGGTGGCCAGAATGTTGGAATGGGCGCCCCGGAGCACCATCGCAGGGATCGGTTTGAGGGCGTCGAACAGATCCCAGGGATCGCCCAGCTCAACGCCGGCTTCGCGAATAGCGCGGCCAATCTGCGGATCCATCGCCTGGTGAATTCGCCCATCGTCACCCTCCCGATAGGTACGGCGGGTCAGTTCCAGCCATCGTTCGTCGGAAAGACCGGGCCAGGCATCGCCATAGGTCTGGCGATTGACGGTCACCGCAGCGGGCCAGTCCGGCGAGCTGCTGTTCATGCCCGTGTACTCGGTAATTCGGCTGAGGCCCACCGGGTCGATCTCCGGCCCGATATCGTTGAGGATCACGCCCGCCACCAGTTCCGGATGCCGGTAGGCCAGGATCATTGAGACCAGACCGCCGAGGGAGGTGCCGAAAAAAATGGCGCGGGGCACCTCAGCCTGCTCAAGTAAACAGCGCGTGTCTTCCGCGTAGGTGAGCGGCTGGTAGTTCCGCCACTCGCTGTCCCACTCCGAATGGCCGCGGCCGCGGAAGTCCAGCGAGAGAACTCGCCGGGATTCGCTGATCACCGGAGCCACATCCTCAAAATCCAGGCTGTTGCGCGTGAGTCCATGCAGACAGATCACCGGGGTTTTTTCGGACGCCGAGGCGTAGTCGCGGTAAAACAATTCGAAGCCGGAGCAAACGGCGGTGTGGGTGGTTTCGCTCATGCGTCCGCCCTCCAGTCGGCGTAGCTCTTGCGCAGCTCGCGCTTCAGGATTTTGCCGTTGGGGTTGCGCGGCAGATCGCCGACCCGCACCACCCCGGCCACACGCTGCTGTTTGCCCACCTGCTCATTGATCCAGGTGCGCACTTCCGTGTGGTTGAATTCGTCGTCCGCATCCTCCCGCAATACGAGCAGCGCGAGCGGCGTTTCGCCCCAGGTGTCGCTGGGAACGCCGATAACGGCACATTCCGCGACCAGCGGGTGCCGCGCGATGACCGCTTCAATATCGGCGGGATAGATATTCTGGCCGCCGGATAGAATCATGTCCTTTTTGCGGTCCACGAGGTAAAGAAAACCCGCATCGTCCAGCCGGCCAATGTCGCCGGTTCGCAGCCAGCGTTGGCCCTGCCGATCAACCCACGTGGTTTCTTCGTTGGCATCCGCCCGGTTGTGATAGCCCGCCATCTGCAGCGGCCCGAGGCCAATGATTTCACCACTTTCTCCGGTGGGGCATTCCTGATCATCACCGCCTAAGATTTTGATGCGCTGGCCGGGGCAGGGCAAACCGACCGAATCGATATGGCTCTCCATCTGTTCCGGGGCGAGGATGGTCACCAGGCCTTCGGTCAGGCCGTAAAGCTCCATAAACGCGGCGCCAAAGGCCTCAACGATCTGCGTCTTGATTGCGCCGGGCAGCGGGGAGCCGCAGCACATCAGGCTCTGAAAACTCACCACCCGGTCTGCGGCGAAGCCGGGATGGTCCAGCAGGCGCTGCAGCTGCACCGGGACCACGACGGAGTGGGTGATCTTCTCGGCTTCCGTCAACCGCAGAAACTCATCGCAGTCGAATTTCGGCATGATCACCAGGGTGCCACCAGCCAGCATCGTCGACAGCATGGCCACCCAGGTGATGTTGGAGTAGAGCCCGAGGGAAAGCAGAGTCCGGGCGCCACTGTGGTAGCGAAGACCGACAGCCATGTTATACGCCCACGCGGCGCGGCAGCGGTGGGAGTGGACGATCCCTTTGGGCAGCCCGGTGGTGCCGGAGCTGTAGATCAGATTGCACTCCGCGTCCGGATCGGTCACCGGCGCTGGCGCTACCGATGACGCCGCATTGCGCCAGGCCTCAAAGTTGATCCAGCCTTGCGGCGACTCTCCCGCAACGACCCGGGCATCGCGGCGCACCTGAAGCTGATCGCCGACCCGGTCGATTCGCTGCCGCTGGGCCGGGGTGGCAATGACGGCGACGGCCTCCGAGTCGTTGAGCATGGCCGCTACCGCGTCATCACTGATGGACACGTTAAGCGGCACCGCAACGGCACCGGAGCGGACGATGCCGAACATGGCTTCCACCGTCGCCATACTGGCATCCATCAGGACTCCCACGCGTTGACCCGGCTGTACGCCGAGGTTGCGTATTGCATTAGCGACGCGCGCGGTGTGATCGGCGAACTGGCGCCAGGACAGGGTGCGATCACCCTGCTTGAGAGCCGGGTGTTCCGGCCGGTGGCGCCCATGATCGGCGATGATCTGAGGCAGCAAAAGGGGTGTGGGGTTGAACCAGGACAAGGGTATAGTATTTTTCAACGTTTGCTGAAGACTAATTCAACGTACGTTGAAATTCAACATTCAGCGCTATGATGAGAGCGGCCCCTGGACCTGCGAAGCAGATGAGCAAAAAGTCGGAAAACACCAAGGAAAGGATACTGGACGCGGCCGAGGCGCTGTTTGCCAAAGATGGCTTTGCGGCCGTGACCGTGCGTCAGATCATGAAGCGGGCGGAGGCGGATGTGGCGCTGGCCTACTACCACTTCGATTCCAAGCGGGACCTGTTCGACGCGGTGCTGATGCGCCGGGCGGTGCAGATCAATGAGGTGCGGGAGCAGGCCCTCAAGGAGGTTGAAGAACGCCATCCCGACGACCTGCCCAGCGTGGAGGAAATTATCGCCGCCTTTACCAATCCGCTGCTCGACCTGCTGGCGGAGGACCACGAGAAATGGCGGCACTACTTCGCGCTGATTGCCCAGGTAAACAGTTCGACCGAGTGGGGCGGAGAGCTGATGACGCGTTATTTTGATCCGCTGGTGAAGCGCTTTATCGCCGCGCTGAAGCGCGTGATGCCGGACTGCGACGACACCGACCTTTACTGGAGCTACCACTTCCTGTCCGGGGCGCTGACCCTCTCCTTTGCCGAAACCGGCCGCATCGACAACCTGTCTGGCGGCTTGTGTAAGTCCTCCGATATGCGCAGCGTCAACGAGCGCATGCCGCAGTTTATTGCCGCAGGGTTTCGCGCCCTGTGCCAGGGCGGAAAAGCGGACTAAGGTCGCCATCCGATTCCGGAAACCCTGATCCAGCCTGGATTATTCATGCACACCGATCGACACGCCGGCGTTCACGAATAATCCAGGCTAGGGGTTTTCCCGGACTTGCTTTTTCAACCAACGTTGAAATAATATTCATTCAACGTCCGTTGAAATTGTGCGTTCTGGCTCAAGGAATCTTTCATGCTGATCAAAACCACCTCGATCCGATCGTCTGTTCGCGAGAATGCAAAGGCCGCCTTAAGACCTTTACCGGTTGCGCTGGCTGTTGGCCTGGCCACCGCGGGTTTTGTCCCCGTTACCCAGGCGCAGGATGGTGAACAGGCGAGCGGCGTGATTGAGGAAGTGGCCGTCACCGCCCGGCGCCGCAGCGAGAGTCTTCTGGATGTACCGATCGCGGTCACCGCCTATTCCGGGGATCAGCTTGAAAAGATTGGCGCGCTGGACATCACCCAGATCGGCCAGACCACCCCCAACCTCACGCTGGAGGTGTCCCGGGGTACCAACACCACCCTCACCGCGTTTATTCGCGGGGTAGGTCAGCAGGATCCGGTACCCGGATTTGAGGCCGGCGTGGGTATCTACATCGACGACGTCTATCTGAATCGACCGCAGGCTGCTGTGCTCGACATTTTTGACGTGGAACGAATCGAAGTGCTGCGGGGACCGCAGGGCACCCTTTATGGCCGCAACACCATCGGCGGTGCCATCAAGTACGTGACTCGCCGGCTGGAAGATACGCCGCAGGCGCGGATTCGCGGCGCCGTTGGCACGGACGGCCAGCTGGACGTGGTCTTTACCGGCTCAACGCCGCTGTCCGATACCTTCCGCGTCGGCGGGTCGATCGCCAGCCTGAACCGCGACGGCTTTGGGGAGAACCTTACCAACGGCCTGGACAACTACAACAAAGAAATCCTGGCTGGGCGTCTCAGCGCCGAGTGGGACGTGAGTGACACCTTTTTCCTGCGCCTGAGCGCCGACTACATCCAGGATGACTCGGACCCCCGCCAGGGCCACCGGCTCACCGTGGGTAACCTGAGCGGCGCGCCGGTGCTGGGCGACGTGTTCGATACCCGGTCGGGCCTGAACAATCCCGAGCAGGAGGTGGAAGCCCGGGGTGTATCGCTGCTCGCGCAGTGGGACATCAACGAAAACTGGACGCTGAAAAACATCCTGGCTTACCGGGACGACGAGTCATTCTCTCCCATCGACTTTGACAGCCTGCCGGCGGCGGATCTGGATGTGCCGGTGGTTTACGAAAACGATCAGTTTTCCGAAGAGCTCCAGCTGCTCTACAGCGGGGACCGCTGGAACGCGGTTTTCGGCGCCTACCTGCTGGACGCAAACGCGTTTACCGCCTTTGACGTGATTCTCGGCACCACCGGTGACGTGATTGGCCTGCCTGGTTTGAACGCCTTCACCCTGGGCGATGTGGATACCGATACCTGGTCTTTGTTTGCCGATGTGACCTTCGATATCAACGACGAGTGGAGCCTCGGCTTTGGCGGCCGCTACACCAGCGACGAGCGTTCCTCCCGCGTGCTGCGGCAGACGTTGATTGGCGGCACCTCCAGCTTCTTTGGCGGTGCGGCCATTCCCATTGCGACCACGTCGGACTTCGAGGGCAGCGAAGAATTTAATGAGTTTATTCCGCGCGTCTCGGTGAACTGGACGCCAAATGACGACAACAACCTCTACTTCTCCTACAGCGAAGGCTTCAAGGGCGGCAGCTTTGACCCCCGAGGCCAGACCAGCGCGGCGCCGGACCTGGACGGTGACGGCGATATCGACGCAACCGATGTGTTCGAGTTCATGCAGTTTGAACCGGAGTTTGTTGATACTTTTGAGCTCGGCTGGAAGACCAGCGCGATGGGCGGTCGGGTGCGCTCGGCCATTGCCGTGTTTTTCTCTGAATACACCGACGTACAGATCCCCGGATCCGTCGGCGTCGATACCGACGGCGACGGTGTTGTCGACTCTTTCATCGGCATCACGTCAAACGCCGCCGACGCCGACATCTTCGGTGTCGAGATTGAGGGCCAGGCCTCCATCGCTGAGGACTGGATCGCGGGCGGCGACAGCCTGTCCCTGGCCTGGACCCTTGGCTATATCGACGCGGAGTTCAACGAGTTTATCGACGCGTTCGGCCAGGACGTGGCGGATGAGCGCGTGTTTCAGAACACACCGGACCTGACCGCCAGCGCCACCATCAACTACCAGTTTCCGATGGACCTGTTCGGCAATTCCGGCAGCCTGAGCATCATCAACACGTTCTCTCATCGGGACGAGGCCAGCCAGTTTGAAGTGCCCAATCCATTCCTTGATCAGGACACCTTTACCCTTTGGGATCTGAGCGTGGTCTGGGAAGACGATGCGGGCCACTGGCGTGCCGGGCTGCACGGTCGCAACCTGTTCGACGAGCAGTACAAGGTAGCCGGATACTTCTTCCCGACGCTGGGTCTGGAGGGCAGCATCACCGCGTTCTACGGCAATCCGCTGACCGCCTCAGCCACCCTCGAGTACCGGTTCTAAAGCAGTTCCAGGAGCCGCGCCGCGGCCCGGTTTCCGGACAGGTAGGCGGCTTCGATGCGGGACCCCAGGCACCAGTCGCCGGCGGTCATCACGCACGCGTCCTGATCCAGGAGGAAGCCACCGTCGAGCGGTGACGCGGCCATCGAATAGCGCCAGCGGTGGGCAACCACCGCCTGAGGCGCATGGCGGGTGCCGGTAAGCGCGAGAAACTCGTTGGCCAGTGCCGTGCCTGCCTCGTCAGCGTCTGCTTCAAGGTTTTCCGTTGACCACTGAACGGACCCGTGCGCCACCCAGCCCTTTTTCTGCGGGCCCCTTGCCAGAAAGCTGATCGGTGAGTGCGTTGCAAAGGCACCGTGGTAGTCCACGTCATCCAGGTCGTCGGCAAAGCCGAGCATGACGGCCCAGCAGGGCGTCATGGTGACCTCATCCACAGCAGCGGCAAGATCTTTCGCGGCGGGCGCCAGCAGCTCAGCGGTCTGTCGCGGCGGGGCCGTGACCACCAGCCAGCGACCGGCCAGACCAGCGCCGGTCTGATCGAGCAGTGTCCAGCCGGCGGCATCCCGACTCATTTCGACAATGCGGCACCCGGCGCGCACCTCAAGGTCCCGGGCCAGATCCTTGGCGATGCCGTTCATCCCGTCAGCGCCAACCCAGCGGCTGTGACTTGCCCCCGCAGCGTCCCCGGGCGCTGAGTCCCGGCTAAGCAGGGCAATGGCGCCCGGCCACGGCTGCACGACATCCCGCTGCCGCCAGTCTTCGAGCTGCGCCTGGAAAATCGGATCTCTGGCGGTGAAATACTGGGCGCCGTGGTTGAACCGCCAGGTCTCATGCCGACGGGTGGCGCAGCGGCCGCCGGGCCCCCGGGCCTTGTCCACCACGCACACATCAAGGCCGCCCTTTTGCAGCACCATGGCGGCTTTCAGGCCCGCGATACCGGCGCCGACCACAACAACGTCAAACCGCTTCAATTGACCGCGCTCCTCAAATTTCCGGCTTGCGATTCTGCCAATGGGAGTGAGTTTAGCCGCTGCGGCGGCGCTCCTGGTATCCGGACACACCGCAGACTGCCGCGACTTGCTAGACTCAGGTTTGTGGAATCTCCTGCGCGCTATGTCGACGCCTCAAGCAACGGACGCTGAACCCTCGAAAGACCCCGCGGAAGTAGCCCAGCTGCTGACGGGCCTGCGGGCGCTGCAGCTGCAGACGACGGGCAGCCCGCAGCAGGCGCAGGCGCTGCTTTACGATGACCTGAAGCGCCTCGCCCGGCGTATCAGCGGCGAATTCCATTCCGGCGAGACGCTGCGCACCACGGCCTTGCTGCACGAGGCCTACGCGCGGCTGGCGGGCGGTAAGCCGCCGGACCTAAAGGACCGGCGCGAAGCGCTGGCTCTGATGGCTACGGTGATGCGGCGCGTAGCGGTGGATCACATTCGGGCCCGCACCGCGGCCAAGCGGGGCGGGGAGCTCAAACGGGTACCCCTTGAGGAGGCGGCGGCGCTAAGCCAGAGCGGGAGCCCGGACGAACTGATCCTCGGGCTGGATCACGCGCTTGAGCAGCTCAACACCTTTGCCCCGGAGCTGGCGCGGCTCGTCGAGCTGCTGTTTTTTGTCGGCCTGAGCCAGGCCGAAGTGGCGGAGCTGGAGGCGACCTCCGAGCGCTCCGTGCGGCGCAACTGGCGCAAGGCAAGAGCCTGGCTGCATCGCCTGATGAGCGGGAGCGACGGCGATGAGCCAGGTTGAGCCGGGCGCGCCGGAGCTGGCGCGGGTAAACGCGCTGTTCGACGAGCTGCTGGACCTCAGCGAACACCAGCGCACGGCCCGACTGAATACGCTCGCCACCACGGATCCGGCGCTGCACCAAGCGCTTCAGGCGCTGTTCGACTCCGATGCCCGGGCGGAGTCGATTCTGGGAGACCTGACGGCGGAGCCGCCGGTGGCGCTGGCCGTCGGCGGCACCTGGGGCCCCTACCGGCTGACCCGGGCTATCGGCGCCGGCGGCATGGGACGCGTGTATCAGGCGGAGCGGATCGACGGCCGTTTTGATCACACCGTGGCGATCAAATTCCTTTCTCTTGGGGCGTCGGACGACGTGCAGCGGCGGTTCCGCTCAGAGATCCAGATTCTGGCCCGCCTGTCCCACCCCAACATCGTCTCGCTGATCGACGGCGGCAGCGATCAGGGGGTGCATTACCTGGTGATGCAGTGGATCGACGGGCAGCCGCTCACGGCCGCGGCGGAAGACCGGTCCCTGGACGAGCGACTGGATCTGTTTGCTCAGCTGCTGGACGCCGTGGATCACGCTCATCGGCGGCTCATTGTTCATCGGGATCTCAAACCCTCGAACGTTCTGGTCGACCGGGAAGGGCAGGTGAAGCTGCTGGACTTCGGTATCAGCAAGGCCCTGGACGGGAGCGCGACCGCAACGCAGGCGCTGATGACGCCGCGCTACGCGGCGCCGGAGCAGATTCTCGGTCAGCCGGTCACCGTGGCCACCGACGTCTTTGCCCTGGGCCTGCTGCTTTATGAGCTGCTGGCGGAGAAGCTGCCGCCCATGCCGGACGGTTCGTCACTCGAAGCGCTCGTCGACTACGCCAGGGATCTCGATATGCCTGCAGTGAGTCAGGTAAGCGGGCGCCGGGTTCATCCGGACCTTGAGGCGATTGTGGCCCGGTGTCTGCAGCGGGATCCGGAGCGGCGCTACTCCGGCGTCGCGGCGCTGGCTCAGGATCTTACGTCCTACCGTGACGGTCGACCGGTCCAGGCGCGCCGGCTGACGGGTCTGGCCCGGGCTGGCCGGTGGCTGCTGCGGCACCGGTGGGCAGCGGGGGCGGTGACCGCGGTGCTGCTGGCGATCGCCGGCGGCACCTCGCTGCACCTCAACCGGCTGCAGGCGGAGCGGGATCAGGCGGAGGCCACGCTCGCGTTTCTGACCGGGCTGTTTGGTGATATCGGCCCCATGTCCGACGGCGTGGAGGCGCTGGCAATGCCGGTGGCCGACGTGTTTCGTCTTGGCGTTGCCCGGCTGGAGGATGCCGGCGAATTGTCAGCCCCGGCGCGGGCGCAGCTAGCCTTGACCTTCGCGTACCTGCTCACCGATGCCAGCCGCTACGACGATGCGCTGCGGGCGGTGAAGCTGGCGGAGCGATTTGCCGAAAGCCTGGATCCGGACGGTGATACGGAGCTGCTGATGTCGATTTATCTGCAGCGCAACGTAGTGCATAGTTTTCGCGGCGAGAGCAAAGAGCTGGCGCGGCTTGCCGGAAGGGCGGAAAAGCTGCTGCCAAAACTCTCCGCCGGCTCGGCGCAGCGCGCAGAGTACTGGCGGCTGCTGGGCAACCAGCGCCGCTTCGATGGCGATCTTGTCGGGGCCGCCCAGGCATTGGAAAACTCGATGACGGCCTATGACGACATGGCGCCACTGCGGGGAAACCTGGTCCTCAAGACCTCTACCCTGTCGGATCTGGCGGTGGTGTTACGAGACCAGGATCCGCAGCGATCCCTCACGCTCATCGACCAGGCGGTAGAGCTGGCCTACGAACTCGGCATGCCGGGTTCCCGGCGAGGCCTTTTGCACGCCAAACGCGCTTCGATTCGGGGTCTGGTGGAAGGCGCCGAGGCCGCCACCGAGGACCACGAGATGGCGCTGACCCTGACCCGCGAATCCCTTGGCCCGGACCATCGGGAGACGCTGGTGCTGCAGAACAACTACGCGCTGCATCTGATGCGCCTTGCGCGGAACGAGGAGGCGGCGCCGCTATTGGAGCAGCTGGTGGCGAGGACGAAGGAGTTCGACGACCTGGATCCGACGGAACTGGCGGCTCGGGTGCAGAATCTGGCGGCAGCGCAGAAAGAGCTGGGGCTTTTCGACAAGGCGCGGGGCAACGCCCGCCGCGCGCTTGCACTGTACGAATCGGCGCTGCCGGCGGAGCATTACCAGCTTGCGCTGCCGCGGCTGACCCTGGCGGAGATGGACCTGATGGAAGGCCGGGGCGAAGCAGCAACGGTGCTGGCAGCGCGGGCGGCAGCGCAGCTGAACGCGCTGCCGCCAGATCACATGCTACGCCGGGTCGCTCGCGTTTACGCGGCGATCGGCAGCTGCGGTAGCGCAGCGCCGGCGGCGAGCGAGGAGGACTATGCGAAGGTGCTGGCCTTCCTCGGCGAGCAGCGCCGGGTAGCGCCGTTGGTCAAAAACCGCTGCGGCGGAGCCCACTAATCCTCAAAGCTGTCGGAAAACAGACCGTCGTCGAACACGTAGAAGAAGGCGGCACCGACCCGCGTGTCGTCCAGGTTTTCCGCCGTCTGGTCTCCTACGATGCCGTGAATCCGCGTTCCCTCACGGGTCAGCGCTAAAGAACTGCCATATTCCCGAGTGTTGCTCGGGTCGGTAAAAACCGGCACCTCATTGCGATCGACTTCGGTCCAGTCGCCGCCGACGCTGCGGCGAAACAAATAGCTGGCGTCGTCCGCCGCTGCGGCCCAGACCAGATTGCCCTCCGCCGCAACCGCTCGCCCAAGGAGGCCGATGAATTCAGGTTCGCTGGTCACCAACTCATCGGCCAGGTCATAGCCCCCGCCAAGGGCCGGCTCAAAGATGTAAATCGAACCGTCGTTAGAAATGTCCGGCGTGAGGTCGCCGGCGCCGCCCTCCGAACCGACCGCAACGAAGCCCTGGCCAAGGGCGACGGCTCCAAACCGGGCGTTGATCTCCGGCGTATCGGAATTGAGCGTGTCAACGAGCTGAAATTGCCCACCGGTTCGCTGGTAAACCCAGGCGCGGCCGGCGCCGCCCAAACCGTCGGTGTTGTAGCGGGGCGACCCGACCGCCAGCAGGCCCGATTGGATATCCAGCGATTCGCCAAACCTAGCCTGCGGAATGAGTTCGGCATCCGGGATATCAATTTGCTGCGTCAGCGACCAGCTGTTGCCGATGAGTTCGTAGATCAGCACCGATCCCACCGAGTTGGTGTCGGAGCTGAACGGGGCCACGTCTGCAAACGGGGCGCCGACGGCCAGCAGATTGTTGCGCATCGCTACCGTATTGCTGTTGTCCAGGTCCCGATAGCTGGCGTTGTCCTCTTCCGCGACGGTGCTGTAGTAGCCCCAGTTATCCACGCCGCCCTGATCGCGGCGGTAAAGCGCGACGCCACCGGTAGAAAAACTCAAGGCGATCCATTCTCCGCTGATCGCCACGTCAAACCCGGAGCGAAACAGGTTGCTGACGACGGGGGAGTCTTCCAGACGTTTGTGAAACTGCCAGCCTCCGGCAAAGCGAAAGACGTAGATCGAGCCGTCCAGCCCGTTGTTCTCCGGCGCGGAAATGACGGCCCAGACGCCGTCCGCGTCCATCCTCCCGCCAAAAGACTGACCGGTGGCGGTAGGGTCAAATTCATCCCGAAACTGGGTTAGCGTCAGCTCCAGATCCTGGGCGAAGGCGCCGGCTCCAACAGTGAGAAACAAGAAAAGTGCAGCCCATTTGCGCATAACAAAACTCCGTTTTTCCCAGGGATCGGAAACCACCGGGAAAAGCGGACAACTTTTTTGTCAGGACCCTGAGCAGAGCCGGATCAGGTTTTCGAGGTTGGGTGCCACCAGGCGGAAATGCAGCAGTAGCCCCATGACCAGGCAAAGCGCCATCACGACGCCACCCACATGGGGCAGCCAGCGGGCCAGCCGGGCCCGGGCGGGGATTTCCGCAATCGGCCGGGGCTGGGTCCGGCGCAGCACCAGGGCTCCCGGCGGCGGGATCTGCCCGCTGCGCTCTATCCGCCGCCAGTAGCGCGCCGCAAGAAACCCAAAGATCAGCACGCCGGCGCCGGCCGCGGCGGTAACCGCAAACAGCAGCGCGCTGAGACCGTTCATCCCCAGCCACCGGTCGCAGGCGGCCCGGGGCACGTAGTTTTCCAGCGCGGGCACCAGCCAGAAATGGCCCAGCAGGGCGACCGCGAGCAGACTGACGATGGTGCTCGCGAGTAGCCGAGGGCTGCCGGGAATCGGCTCAGGAAGATCGACCATGGCCCTATTGTACGCCGCCCGGGAACCCCCGCCGCGCCAATGTAACGTTCCGGTAAACACCCTGATCTCAGCGCAACGAATCGGCGCAACCCTCAGTCAGACCCGGTGAAATCACGCAAAAAAACTGGAGGGACCAACATGTTTCGACTCAAGTACGCGGCGGCCGCCGCAGCGCTGATCACCGGATCGCTGGCCTGCACTCAGGCGTTTGCCTTCTGCGGCTTTTATGTGTCCAAAGCGGACACGGGCCTGTTCAACGACGTGTCCCGGGTGGCCATCGTGCGCGACGGGCAGCGAACCGTGGTCACCATGGCGTCGGACTTTCGCGGCGACGTTTCCAATTTCTCGATGGTCATACCGGTAGTGGAGGTGCCGGTGCGGGAGCAGATCAACGTGGCCAGCCCTGGTCTGATTGAACATCTGGACGAGTACACCGCGCCGCGGCTGGTGGAGTATCACGACAGCGATCCTTGCGGCCGCCTTGGGCGCTACGAGGGGATGTTCAAACACCGGGCGTCCCGCAGCGTCGCGGGGGACGGGCTGCCGATGGCCGCGGCGCCCATCGAAGAAGAGGTGACGATCGAAGCGGAATACGAAGTCGGCGAGTACGACATTCTGATTCTGTCGGCGGAGGAAAGTGACGGCCTGATCCGCTGGCTTAACCGCAACGGCTACCAGATCCCGGATGGGGCCGAGGAGATTGTCGCGGCCTACCTGAAACGGGGCATGAAGTTTTTTGTCGCCCGCGTGTCGCTGGAGCGGCACGACGGCTCGGCCATGCTGCGACCGATCCAGGTGGCCTACGAAGACGAAGACTTCATGCTGCCGATCCGCCTGGGCACGGTGAACGCCGAAGGCCAGCAGGAGCTGTTTGTCTTTGCCATGACCCGAAAGGGCCGGGTGGAAACGAAGAACTACCGCACGGTGAAACTGCCGTCCGATATGGACGTGCCGATCTACATCAAAGACGAGTTTGGCGACTTCTATCGGGATCTGTTCAGGCACCAGGTGAACAAAGAAAACGGCAAAGCCGTGTTCATGGAATATGCCTGGGACATGGCCTGGTGTGACCCGTGCGCGGCCCAGCCATTGTCGCAAGATGAACTGCGGCAGCTGGGCGTGATGTGGCTGCCTGATCAGCCAAAAGGCCCCTCCAACGGCTGGGATCAGCTCCGACCGGTCGACGTGTTTGTCACGCGCCTGCACCTGCGCTACGACGCCAGCACGTTTCCCGAAGATCTGAATTTCCAGATCACCGGCGACCGCCAGAACTACCAGGGCCGCTATGTGCTGCGGCATCCCTGGCGGGGTGATTTTGCGTCCTGCCCGGAGGCGCAGCAATACGGCAACCAGCTGGTGGAACGCTGGGACACGGAGGCGACTACGCTGGCGGAGCTGACCGGCCGGGACGTGAAAGAAATCCGCCGGCGCATGGCGGAGGGTGGCTACAGCGCCAGCGCGCTGAACGGCTATCAGGACAATCCCCGCCGCTCCTGGTGGGAAAAGCTGTGGGGTAAAGGCTGAAGCGATGGCACTGCGGCAAACACTCAAGGCTTATGGTCCCGGCTGGCGCCGGGACCCCCGGGATTATCAGCTGGTGGCGCTCAGTGGGCTGTTTACCATGGCCTGGCTGAGCAGCGACTTTGGCACCCGGCCCGCGGTCCTGGCGGCGGCGCTGGCCGGCACGCTGCTGGTGCAGGCTGCGGGTACCTGGCTTACCTCAGGCAGGCCGCGGGCGAGCACGCTGGAATGGAAATCCGCCCTCATCACAGCGTTTGGGTTGTCGATTCTGCTGCGCGCTACGGATCTGTGGATCTGGACCGCCGCCGGGGCCATCGCCATCGGAGCCAAGTTTGCGATCCGCGTGCGCGGCAAGCACGTGTTTAACCCCGCCTGCATCGGCATTGTGGCCATGCTGCTGATCAGCGGTCACCAGGCCTGGGTGTCTCCCGGCCAATGGGGGCAGGCGTCGCTGCTCGGTGGCTACGTGGTGGCCCTGGGGGCGCTGACCCTGTCCAGCGCCAAACGTCTGGACATTGCCCTGGGCTTTTTGCTCGCCTACGCCCTGATCGTGGTGGGTCGCGGCCTCTGGCTCGGCGATCCGCCCGTGATCGCTCTGCATCACCTGAGCACCGGGTCGCTGCTGATCTTTGCGTTTTTCATGATCACCGATCCGCGATCCACGCCGGATCGACGGCTCGGTCGGGTGCTGCTGGCCATCTCGGTGGCCGCCCTCGCCGCGTGGCTCCAGTTTGGACCGAACGTACAGGCCGCTCCCCTGGTTGCGCTGGCCCTGCTGGCGCCGCTGACCCCGGTGCTGGACCGGCTGCTGCCGGCCCGCCGTTTTCGCTGGCGGCCGGTGCCGGCCGCGCCAGCGTCCGGACATTCATCTTCACTTAAGGAGGCAAGCTCATGAGGCGCTCTCAATCAGTTTTGATCATCGTTTTGACTACGCTGGGGTGCCTGACCTGTTTGCCGGCGCTCGCGTTCTGCGGCTTTTATGTTTCGAAAACGGACACGGATCTGTTTAACGACGTATCTCGCGTCGCGATCGCCCGGGACGGGAAACGAACAGTCGTCACCATGGCCTCTGATTTCCGCGGCGACGTGACCGACTTTTCTATGGTGATTCCCGTGGTGGACGTACCGCTGCGGGACCAGATCAACGTAGCCAGCCCGGGTTTAATTGAACATCTGGATGAGTACACCGCGCCGCGGCTGGTGGAGTACTACGACAGCGATCCCTGCTCAGAGCTTGACCGGGTAGTCGTGACCGGGTCTCGCATCAAGCGGGCTGACATAGAGTCCCCCTCACCGGTATTTGTAATGGAGGACGGGGCGGTCGCAATCGAAGCCGAATACGAGGTGGGGGAGTACGACATCCTGATTCTCTCGGCGGAGGAAAGCGACGGCCTGATCCGCTGGCTCAATCGCAATGGCTACCAGATTCCGGATGGGGCCGAGGAGATTGTCGGGGCCTACCTGAAGCGGGGCATGAAGTTTTTTGTCGCCCGCGCGTCGCTGGAGCGGCACGATGGTTCCTCCATGCTGCGGCCAATCCAGGTAGCTTATGAGGACGAAGACTTCATGCTGCCGATCCGCCTGGGCACGGTGAACGCTGAAGGCCAGCAGGAGCTGTTTGTGTTCGCCATGACCCGAAAGGGTCGGGTGGAAACCAAGAATTATCGAACCGTAAAACTGCCTTCCGATATGGACGTGCCGATCTATATCAAGGATGAGTTCGGCGACTTCTATCGGGATCTGTTCAGCCACCAGGTTAAGAAGGAAAATGGCAAAGCCGTGTTCATGGAATATGCCTGGGACATGGCCTGGTGTGACCCCTGCGCGGCGCAGCCCCTGTCCCGCGATGAACTGCGGCAGCTGGGCGTGATGTGGCTGGGCGACCAGCCGCCGCCCAGCCCCAACGGCTGGAACCGGCCGCAGCCGGTGGACGTGTTTGTGACGCGGCTGCACGTGCGCTACGACGCCAAGACGTTTCCGGAAGATTTGAACTTTCAGATCACCGGCGACCGGCAGAACTACCAGGGCCGCTACGTGCTGCGGCACCCCTGGCGGGGTGATTTTGCGTCCTGCCCGGAGGCGCAGCAATACGGCAACCAGCTGGTGGAACGCTGGGACACGGAGGCGAGTACGCTGGCGGACCTGACCGGCCGGGACGTGAAAGAAATCCGCCGGCGCATGGCGGAGGGCGGCTACAGCGCGAGCGCGCTGAGCGGCTATCAGGATAATCCCCGCCGCTCCTGGTGGGAAACACTCTGGGGTAAAGGCTAAGGAGAACAGCCATGAAATTGGGTTATCTGGGATTTGCGGGTTTGTGGTTGGCAACGATTGCCCAGGCTCAGGTGGTAGACAGCCAGATCGACGCGGTAACGGTCTATCCATTCGGCGCCAACGTCACCCGCGTCGCCGAAGTTGATCTCGCCGCCGGCACTCACCAGCTGACGCTGACGGACCTGCCGGGCGGGCTCGACACCAGCCTGGTGCGGGCTGCGGTTGCCGGTACCGGCGCCCGGCTGGCGGACGTTGCGTTTTCCGAGGATCAGATTGAGCGGACGGAAGACGCGGAGGAAGTTCGTCTTCGCGGCGAGCTGCTTCAGGTGCGGGACGAGCTGGCCGCCGAGGCGGATCGGGCGAAAACGGCGGAGCTGCAGCTTCAGTTTCTGAAATCGCTGAGTGCAGACCGCGAGGGCGAACCGAATCGCGCGGCCGCCTCCCTGGCCACAACCATTGCCGCGCTTGGGGAAGCGTCCACCAGCGCCTACCGCACGATCCGCGACAGCCAGCAGGCTCAGCGGACGCTAGAGGAACGAGCCGACCGGCTGGAGCGGGAGCTGAAAAATGCCGGTATTGGATCCCTTGCCTATACCCACGTCACGCTGAGCCTCGAGGTGGTGGCCGCCGGCACCCAGACTGTTTCCGTGACCTACTTTCAGCCCGGTGCCTCCTGGCGGTCGGAGTACGAAGGGCGACTGGACAGCGTCACGCCCCGTCTTTCCCTGAAGCAGCTGGCTAAAGTGCGTCAGAACACCAGCGAAGATTGGACGGACGTGGCGCTGACGCTGGCGACCAACCGGGTCAATGCTCGGCTTGAAGCGCCGGAAGTTGTTGGTCAGTTTCTTGAGCTTGCGGAGCCGCGGCCGCCGGTGGCGGCATCCACGGCGATGCAGCTGGACGAAATTGTCGTTACGGCCGCCGCCGATCCGCGGCAGAGCTTTGAGCAGGCTTTTGCAACGATCGATTTGGTGAACTACGCCGCCAACTACCAAATCCCCGGTCGGGTAACGCTGGCCAACAACCGTTCCGACGAACGCAGCTTCGAGCTCGACGAAACGTTGGCAACGCCAACGCTGATCACCACGGTGGTCCCGCGGCAAAGTGGTGAAGCGTTTCTCACCGCCCGCTTTGGCTACCGCGGCCTTACCTGGCTGGCGCCGGGCAACCTGTCGCTGTTCGTCGACGGCAACTACGCAGGCAAGCTTCGAAGTCCGGCCATGTTACCGGGCAAGGAGGTTGTTTTGCCCTTTGGCCAGGACCCGCTGGTGGAGGTGAAAGTTGCGGACCAGGGCGGCTCGGCCGGTCGGGGCGGTATCGTGCGCCGCCGGCAAGAACAAGCCACCGACTTTTTGTTTACCCTCACCAACCGGCGCCGGGCTCCGACGGACGTCGAGGTGCTGGACCTGATTCCCCAGGCTGTTAATCGGGCCATCGAAGTGGAAGTGCCCAAAACGGCAACGCCGCCGAGCCAGAGCGGTCTGGACGACAGGCCCGGCGTCGTCGCTTGGCGGCGGACGCTGGCGCCGGGTGAAGCCTGGCAGATTCGCCACCAGTACGAGGTGTCCTACCCGGCGGATCAACGCCTGGTGCAACGCCGGGGGCGCTAGCGGGCCGCGCGGCGTAAAAGTGATTGCTATGGCTCCATGGTTTCCGCCAGGTCGGCAAGGGCCCGCACCACCATCATGCGCGCAGCGTTCGCGGAGGGCCGTGCCAGCTCGTCCGCAATCTCCTGATAGCTCATACCGAACTCCAGGCGCATGACCACAGCGGCTCGCTTTTCTTCTGACAGTTCGGTCAGCGCCGCCTCATAGCGGTCAAGAGCCTCCCGGCCCACCAGCTCCTCCACCACCGAGGCGCGCGCGGTGAGCTGCGAAACCGACACCGGTGCCCGGTCCGGCGCTCGGCCGGTGCGCCGGATCTCGTCCCGGATAGCGTTCATCATGATGGTTCGCAGGTAGGACAGAAATGCGCCGGCGCGCCGGTTTTCGAAGTTTTCCAAATTGTTCAACGCCCGCAGCAGGGTGATCTGCACCAGATCATCGGTCTCTGCGAGATCCCGCCCGTGGGCGGGCAAACGGCCGTGGGCCCACCGGCGCAGCAGCGGCAGATAGTGCGCGGCAAGCGCATCCCGGGCCTTCGCGTCGCCGCGGGTGGCGTTGTTGAGCAGCTCCGTTGTGGTGGATAGGTCGGCCATGGCGTGTTCCGCAGCATTATGGCGCGAGCGGAAATCCCGGCCCAAATGCGCAGCAGCAGAGTCTTCCTTTTATTATGGACAGGATTACGCCGACAGTGCGGTCGAGTGGCTGTGGCAGGGGCCTGACCTACCGGTGCCGTCCGCCCTGGCGCCGCCGCGCACCACAAACTTAAGGAGATCTGATGACTGCAATTCCCGACACCATGCGTCAATGGGTACTGGCGAAAAGACCGGAGGGCCTGGCCCGGGAGTCGGACTTTTCCATAGAGTCCGCGCCGGTGCCTGACATTGGCCCGGGCGAGGTGCTGCTCAAGACGCAGTACCTGGGCGTCGCGCCGGTAATGCTCCGCTACATGACCAACGACACGACCTTTGAGCGGGACCTGGAAATTGGTGACGTGATGCACGGCCGCGGGGTCGGACTGGTGGTGGCGTCCAACAACGACAACTACAAGCCGGGTGATCTCATCGTGGCGCGGCTGCGCTGGCGGGAATACGCGGTCATTGACGACGATCCGTACTACATGCCGTTTCGCTATGGCCACCCGGATTTGAACGCCGGCTGGGCCATGGGCGCGCTGGGAAACAATGGGTTTACCACCCTGGTGGGCATGCGGGATATCGCCCGCACGGGCCCCGGCGATCAGGTGCTGGTGTCCGGGGCGGCCGGTGGCGTGGGTAGCCACTGCGCTTTTGTGGCGCGCGCCCTTGGCGCTGAGCGGGTGGTGGGGATTGCCGGCGGCGAGCGCAAATGCCGGGCCCTTACGGAGCAGATGGGGTATGACCTTGCGATCGACTACAAAAATGACGACGTGCCCAAGGCGCTCGACGAAATCTTTCCTGACGGCATCGACGTATTTTTTGACAACGTCGGCGGCGTGCTGCTGGATGAGGTGCTGGGGCGTATCCGGCGGCGGGCGCGCATCGCGATCTGCGGGCGGATATCGGAATATCTCAAAGATCCCTCGGAGTACCACCGGCCGAAGAACTTCTATCGTCTGGGTCTCATGGACTCAAAGGCGGAGGGGTTTTTTATTTTCGACTACCGCGACCACTACCGCGAGCACGAGACCGTGATGGCGAAATGGGTCCGGGAAGGCAAACTGACCCCGATCGAAGATCGCCTGGAGGGACTTGAATCCATGCCTGAGGCTCTCATCGGTCTCTACAAAGGCACCAACATCGGCGCCCGCATCGTCCGCGTCGACCCCACCGCCACCTGACAGGAGAACGCACCGGGTCAGACCCCCAAGCGGGTCCGACCCGGCGGCGCTGCCGACCCGGTATGCTTAGGGCTCGAAAGCAAGGAGCTCAACGTGACGCCACCTCAGTTTCCCGGCCTCGTCGACGCCATCGGCAACACCCCCCTGATCCGCCTGAACTATCTGTCCGAACAAACCGGCTGCGAAATCCTGGGCAAAGCGGAATTCATGAACCCGGGCATGTCGGTGAAAGACCGACCAGCCCGCCACATGGTGCTGGAGGCGCAGCGCCGGGGGGACCTGCAGGCCGGCGGACTCATCGTGGAGGGCACGGCGGGGAATACCGGTATCGGCCTCACCCTGGTTGCTAACGCGCTCGGCTTCCGCACGAAGATCGTTATGCCCAACACGCAAAGCCGGGAAAAGGTGGCGTTCCTGAAGGCCTGCGGTGCGGAGGTGCTGGAGGTGCCGGCGAAACCCTTCAGCGATCCGGATCAGTACCAGCACGTAGCGCGGCGCCTGGCGGAAGAAATGTCCGCCAGCGAGGACCAGGGCGTTCTGTTCGCCGACCAGTGGAATAATCTCGACAACCGCGCGGCCCATTTCGCAACCACCGGCCCGGAGATCTGGAAGCAGACGGGTGGAAAAGTTGACGGCTTTATCTGCGCCGTTGGAACCGGCGGAACGCTGGCCGGGGTATCGACCTACCTGCGCGAGCGTCACCCCGCAGTGGTGATCGGCTGCGCTGACCCCCGGGGCGCTGCCATGTACCACTTTTTCAAAGATGGCGAAGCCCGCGCAACCGAGGGCGGTAGCGTTGCCGAGGGTATTGGCCTTGGTCGGAGCACTGCCATCGTCGAGGACGTCAAAGTGGATCACGCCTGGACCATCGACGACGAGCGGTTTATGCCCATCCTGTTTGACCTGGTGGCGAAAGAAGGTCTTCTGCTGGGTGCCTCGGCGGCGCTCAATGTGGCGGGCGCCCAGGCCCTTGCCCGGGAAATGGGCCCGGGCCATACTATCGTGACGGTGCTCTGCGACAGCGGTGCGCGCTACCAGTCCAAGCTCTTCAGTCCCGAGTTTCTCAAAGAAAAAGGATTTGCTGTCCCGGCCTGGCTCGGGTGATCAAAAAGTGAGATGAAGCCGTGCGGCAGCTGTCGCTGCTGAGATCAGACCGTGCTGACCCGTCGCTCAAATCACCCAGGTCCAGCTCCAGGCGTAGCAAAAGAAAAACGCAATGGCGGCGCCTAACCACAGCAGCCACTCCGGTACTTTCCTGGTCGTTTTCGGGCGACTCACAGGGCGTACCGCATCAATGCAGCGTCGGTGACGGAATCGGCTCGGCCTCAATCACGTGCAGTTGACCCGCGGTGAGAATCCGCGCCAGATTGCCGACCTGGAACATAATCTCGGCAATGGCGGAGTCGTGGCATAGTTCCCGCAGCGGCCGGCAATGACAACGGTTGGGATGCAGCTGGACGCCGGCCAGGACCTGCAGTAGCCGCTGCTCATCGGGGAACAGGCCATCGTATTTCACCGGACCGATGCTGATCTCACGCCGGGCACCCCGAGCGACGGCAGAGAGAAGATCGGTGATGGCGAAAATAGCGCCGCTGGCGCCGGCGGTGGCGAGCACGTTTTCGACGCTGGGCGGAGTCACCCGGTCTTCCTGTGCCGCGATCACGATGCTGCGGATGGCCCAGGCAACCAGCTGGCCTCCCTTGCCAAGCTGGCGCATGAAGCGCGGAGGCTCGGGCTCGGAGGCCGGGGAGGCGTCGAATCCCAATTGTAATTCAGGCAATTGCTCCACTCCTTGTTCGTCCGTTCAACTATAAGAACAAGAATCATTCGCATTTGCAATAGTATTGCGAATAAGAAGTGTTGCCCATACAGTAGATGGGGTAGCAGCGACGTCTGTTCGCGGAGGATTTTTCATGCGTTTCACCCTTTTTTCTGTGCTCCTGGTCCTGGCGACCGGGGCGGCAATTGCCGAAGACGCGGCGCCGGCCTCGCAGGGCGGCAGTGAGCGTCAGTACACCTTTTCCTGGAATTACGCCGGGGCCACCGCAATGAAGCCCCGGGGCGGCACCACCAAAGGCCCGGCGGTTACCCTTGATACGCGAGCCTCGGAGCAGTGGCAGCAAATCTCAGAACCTGGCCTGACCAGTAAGGAGCGGGATCGGCGGGCGATCCTGGCCATGGCCGGCGGCTACCGCACGTCATTCGATTTTCTCGAAACCGTGGGCTATGTCCCCAACTACCAACCGCCGCGCCCCTACCGGTCCTGGGGCACGGAGTATGTTTACGTGGTGGAAGACTCGCCGGAGTTTGTGAGTCTGCAGCACATTATCGTGATGTTTTTCATTGACGGAGAAGGGGAGGTTCAGGGCCCCGCGGTGATCAAGCACTGGCGCCAGGACTGGCGCTATGAAGACACGAGTCTCCACGTTTATGCCGGCCACAACCGCTGGCAGCGGCAGGATCTTGATCCGGCCGACGTTAAGGGCACGTGGTCCCAGTCGGTTTATCAGGTAGACGACTCGCCGCGCTATCAGGCCTACGGTCGCTGGGAGCATCATGGCAACTACTCCAGCTGGCTCAGCAGCAAAACCTGGCGCCCTCTGCCGCGACGCGAATACAGCGTTCGGGACGACTACCACGTGCTGGAAGGCACCAATCGCCACACCATCACGCCAACGGGCTGGGTGCAGGAGGAGAACAATCTCAAGCTGGTGCTGACAGCGGACGGGCGTCCTGATTCTGAGGTGCCTTATCTGGCCCGGGAGCAGGGCATGGCCCGTTATGAGCGCATCGTGGATCACGACTTCTCCGGTGGCGACGTTTACTGGGAGCGCACCGGCCCGTTCTGGCAGGACGTTCGGGATCAGTGGGACGTGATCTTCGAAAAACACCCGGAGGTAACACTGCGCAAGCGCATCGACGACAAGTCGCTGTTTGCGGTGATGTTCGATTTTGCCGGAAACATCTCGGAGGAAACGCCCTACGACGCGAAGGCCAGCCGTCAGTTTGTTGAGGCCACGCTGGCCCAATGGATGAGCGACGAAACGACCGACGCATCCCAGAGCTATTGAATCTGCCTCTGCGCTCAGCGCCGTCTACCGCCGAGCCTGCCACGGGCTGCACGACGGAAGCAGCAGAGCTCGGAAAGCGGGCACGATGAACGGCGCGCTGGCGGTCACCGGGGCCTCGCTGCTCGCCTATGCGGCCTGCTCGGGTTTTTTCCACGCGGCGCCCGGTCGAAGCGCCTGGTCCCTCACCCGGGACTCGGCCCGGGCTGGACGCGTCGTGCGGGGATTGGCCTGGGCACTGCTGGCGCTGGCCATTGCTCCGCTCGTTCCGGTGGTGGGCTGGGAGCGGGCCATACCGATCTGGATCGCCGTGCTGATGGGCGCCGGGATTCTTAGCCTGCTGCTCGCTATTTTCCTGCCGCGACCTCACCTTTACAGCGGCGCCGCGGCGCTGGCGGCCGCTGCGATTTGCGTGCCGTTGGCCTACCTGAACTGAACGGCTCCTTGCCCCAGGTCAGGGGCTGACCAGAGGCGCCGCGGCTCCGCCGGCTTCTGGCTGTGCCCGGCGTTTTTCCCGCTCCCGTCGGCTCGATGGCATTCTTTGCGCCACCAGCACCGCTCCGATCCCGAAAATCAGCAGCGCCAGATCCACGGCGGGCGAGGCGGCGTGGCCCGCCTGCAACGACGTCCAGGGCATCATGTTTGAGGTCAGGGCGTTGAACACGGGCAGCGTCATCAGGGCGAAGCCGGACGCGGCCAGCAGCAGTCGAGTCGTTTGATAGTTGTTGCGCCGGGCAAAGGCGAATATCAGGCCGGCCGCCCACACGAGAAAATAGCTCCAGCCGATGGTCGTGATGCGTGACTCCTCCGGCCCCGTATACAGCCGATCCACAAAGAAGATCGCGATGGAAGCGAGCACCACACCGAGGCATACACCGACCGTCAGCTTGCTCAGGCGGTCGTAAAAGCGGGGGCTGCGGCTGCCTTCGGCGCTGTGCAAGCGCCGCTCGATCCACACCATGTTGCCCAGCGCGACCATGACGCTAAGAGCGATGCCGAGGGCGAAATAAAGCAGCTTCAGCGCGAGACCGCCATAAAGGCCGTAGTGCAGCGGCGCCATGGAACCCAGCACCCGGAGCCCCGGAGTCCGTTCCAGAAAACCCGTCAGTGGCAGTACCGCGCCGGTGACGCCGCTGATGCGTTCCGGCTCGTAGTAGAGCAGCTCTGTATCGGGCAGGTACTGAAGCTCGTAGATGGCGGCTTCGTCACCCCAGTGCGTCATATACACCGCCACCGGCGGGTTGTCGCTGCCGCTGTGGGGGCGCTGGGCGACCAGGTCCAGGCTCAGCATCTCGGCCGGTTTGCCGGTCGCCACAATCTGGTCTCCGCCCAGCACTTCGAGCAGTTTCTCGGCATCGCCCTCCACCACCAGCAGGCCGGTGACCGGCAGCAGCAGCGCGACGATGCCCAGCCAGGCGCCGGTGAATGCCATCACCACGGAAAAGGGCAGGCTCCAGACGCCGAGTACGTTGTGGGCGTCTTTCCACTTCACCCGCACCGAGCGGGTGCGGCGCAAGGTGAACATCTCCTTGAGAATTTTGCGATGGGTGATGATGCCGGTGACGATCGACAGCATCATCACAATGCCGAAAATACCCACCAGACCCCGTCCAATCTGCCGTCCCCCCAGCGCCGCCGGCCACATCAGATCCCGGTGAAAATCCCGCAGCCAGGTAGCCAAGCCCTCACCGCGCTCCGGCAGCACCTCGCCGGTCTGCGGATTCCAGCGCCGCTGCTCGAAGCTGATCTCGCCGTCTTCGCCCCGGGCGTTGATCTGGCCGTGATAGTAGGGCTCCATAGCGCTGGGATAATTGAGCGCCATAAACGTGGTCTCCACGTCTCCCAGTTCGGCTTTCCAGTCCCGAAAGAGCGGATCCACCGGCACGGGCGCGGCGACTTCCGCCGGAAGCCGCGCGGCGGGGTCCTGCCAGCTGTGGATCTCGTGGTAGAACATGGCCAGGGAGCCGGTGAAGCACACCACAAAAAGCACCAGCCCCAGGCTGATTCCGGTCCAGGAGTGGGCGTCGTAGATTCTGACTCGGCGATCTCTTTGCATCTTAGATCCTTAACCTGGCGGAGGCAGGAGGTAAACAACGAGGCCGGCCGCCAGGGCTACGCCGATCAGCGTGAGCTGCGGGCGCCGGGGCCGGGCATCCCAATGGCACCAGAAGATGGCGCCGACCCAGATCAGCGGTGAGGCCAGGGCCACCCACACCACGCGCTCCCGCAGCGGTCCGGGCAGCACCAGCATCAGCGCGGAGGTTAGCAGTACGGTGGCCACCAGCGACCAGACAACGCTGCCGGACAGGCGCGGCTTGCGCCAGGTAAACCAGAGCACCAGCGCAATCAGCACAGTTGGTATCAGCCACATCATCTTTGCATCACGCCGTCCGGGGATAAGCGTCTGATCTTAGAGAACCTTGCTGAAGGTCTCCAGATCCGGGTGTCCCAGATATGTGCCTTTCGGCGCACTGGCCTGGGCGTGGGCCTTGCGGAAGGCGTCGGACTGGGTCCAGGACTCAAACGCTTCCTTGGATTCCCACACCGAATGGGACGCGTACAGGACGTGATCATCCTTCTCCGGCCCTTTCAGCAGGGAAAATGCCTTGAAGCCGGGGACCTCGTCCAGGTAGGAGTCCCGCTCGCGCCAGATCGTCTCAAATCCTTCCTCGAAACCTTTGGCGATGCGGAACCGATTCATTGCTAGAAACATGGTTAGTTACTCCTCAGGTGTACACCACCAGCCGGTCGAGATCCTGATGGTGCTCGACCCGCACCGGTGTGCGGTAAACGTCGCTTAGCCGCTGATTGTCCAGTACTTCCTGCGGTGCGCCAACCGCCATGATCCGGCCGTCCTGCATGAGGGCGATCTGGTCGGCAAAGCGCGCGGCAAGATTCAGGTCGTGGATCACGATCAGCACGCCCACGCCCCGGCTGGCTTCCCGGGTCACTGCCTCCAGCAGCATCAGCTCATGGGACAGGTCCAGACTCGACGTCGGCTCGTCCAGCAGTAGATAAGGCGCTTGATCGGTATCATCGCCGGCGGCCGGGCGAATCTGCAGCAGCGCGCGGGCAAACTGTACGCGCTGTTTTTCGCCGCCGGACAGCGTGTTGTAGGAGCGGCTCTGCAGGTGACGGATGTCGCTGTCCCGCGCCACCCGTTCGATGGCGGCTTGCCTTTCCGCCGGTCGCAGCCGGTCGCTGATCATGCCGAGACTCAGCACCTCCTCCACGGTGAAATCGAAAACGATCTCTGAGCTCTGGGTCATAACCGCCCGGCGGCCTGCCAGCGCCACCGCCGAAAGCTGGGTGATCGGCAACCTATCGACCAGCACCTCGCCATCGCTCGCCCCGATTTCGCCGGCGAGGGTCCGCAGCAGGGTGCTCTTGCCCGCGCCGTTTGGTCCGATCAGGGCGGTGGTCTGCTGCGAGTCGCAGATCAGGCTCACGTCATCGAGAATCAGCCGGCCGCCAAGGCGGACGCTCACGGAGCGCGCCGCGAGACTCATCGGGCCCGAACCCGGGTGATCAGCCAGAGGACAAAAGGAGCGCCGATGGCGCTGGTCACCAGGCCTACCGGCACCTCCGCCGGGATGGCGATCGTGCGGCTGACGGTATCGGCCAGCACTGTGAGCAGGGCCCCCAGCAGGGCGGAGCCGGGCAGCACGTACTGATGCGCCGCGCCCCCCATGAGGCGCAGCAGGTGCGGCACGATGAGGCCGACAAAACTGATAATGCCGGCAAGCGCGACCCCGGCACCCACCGCGGTTGCGCTGGCGATGATGATCACGCGCTTCAGCCGGTCGACGTCCACGCCGACAAAACGCGCCTCCGCTTCCCCCAGCTGGTACTGGTCCAGCCGGCGGTGCTGGCGCAGCAGCACTACCAGGGCGACCGCCAGAGGCACCAGGGCGGGAATCACCGTCGCCCAGGTGGCGCGGCCAAAGCTGCCCAGGGTCCAGAACACCAGCGCCCGGAGCTGGCGCTCGTCGCTGATGTACTGAAAGGCGCCGATGCCGACGGTAGACAGGGCATTGATCACAATGCCTACCAGCAGCATCGTTACCACGCTGAAGTGGCCGTAGCGCTTGGAGAAAAGATACAGAAACATGGTGGCGGCGGTGGCGCCACTGATCGCCGCCAGCGGCATCAGGTAGGGCGACAGCCAGGCGGGGGGAGAGAGTTGCTCCCCCAGCACAATGAACGTGATGGCGCCGATCGCTGCCCCCCCGGACACGCCGATCAGGCCCGGGTCCGCCAGGGGATTCCGAAACAAGCCCTGCAGCGCAGCGCCGGCAAGGCCGAGGGCGGCGCCGACAAACGCCGCGAGCATGATCCGCGGCGCGCGGATGTCGGCCAGCACGGTTCGCTGCAGCGCGCCCTGGTCCGTGTCCCGCCAGAGTTCAAACAGCGATATGGAGATCGCGCCGCTGATCGCCGCCAGCAGGACCATACCGATCAGGCCGATCACAAGGCCAACCAAAATAGCGCGGCGACCCGCAGGTCGCCGTGATGTCTCGCTGGATTCGGCGGAGGTAACCACCGCAGTATTATCCATCAGGGGGCAGCGGCGGTCTTCGCAAAAACCTCCGCCAGCTCAGCGGCCACGTTGATGGTGCGGGGGCCAAAGCCCAGCATGGCCATGCCGTCCATCGCAATGATCTGCTTGCGCCGCCCCGCCGTGGTGAGCCGGATCGCCGGGTGGCCGGCAACCGCGTCCACGCCGCCGGCTGCCTTCAGTCCCCGCTCCGGCATCACGATGTATTCCGGGTCTGCGCCCACCATCGCCTCCAGCGCAACCGGCTTCCAGCCGTCCACCGCCGCAAACACGTTGTCGGCCCCAGCCATCGCCAGCAGGCCGTGGCCGGAGGTGGTGTCGCCGGCGGCGGTGGGGGTGCCGTCCGTCAGGTTCAGCAGCAGCGCCACGCGGGGCCCGGACTCACCGGTGTCCTGCGGCAGGCGGGCCACCGTCGGTGCGATAGCGCTGCTGATTACAGCGTCGGCCTCCTCGCGCATATCCAGGATCTTGCCGATGCAGCGCACTTTGCTCACCACGCCGTCGGCGGTGTGTATTTCCTCAAGCTGCCGGGTCGGCACGCCGGCCGCTTCGATCTGCTTCAGCACCTCCGGCGGACCCATGTCATCCTCGCCCAGAATCAGGGTCGGGTTCAGGGACAGCAGGCCCTCGGCGGAAAGCGCCCGGACGTAGCCGATGGACGGCAGCTCCAGCGCCTCCGGCGGATAGTTGGACGTGGTATCCACCGCCCCCAGCCGGTCTTCGGCACCCAGCAGGTAGATGATCTCGGTGATGGAGCCACCGGCCACCGCCAGCCGGGTGGTGTCCCCCGGCTCACAGTTGGCGCCGGCGGCCGCGCTGGCCGCCAGCAGCATTGCAGGCAAGGGACCCACCGCTAGAGCTCCACGCGCAGCGTAGCGCCCGCGTTAAAGCCGGGCTGGGTGAAGCGGCGCGGCGCGTCGGCGCCGATTCCCGCCGTGTCGATCCAGCGGATGTACTCCCGGTCGCCGACGTTGAACAGGCCAAAGCTCAGGCTGATGCGATCGGAAAAGTCGTAGTAGCCGATCACGTCAACGATGCCGTAGCCGTCGGTCGCGAGGCGGGGGCCATCGATATCGCTTTCATCTTTGCCGGCCACCAGCGTCCAGAGCAGCTCTCCGCCCCAGCGGCCACTCGGCGCGTCGTAGGCAAAGCCCAGGACGCCGCTGAGCGGTTCGATCGTGTTCAGCGGCGCGCCGCTCTGCTGATCTTCACCGTCGGCGTAGGCGATGGACGCGCGGAACCGGAAATCCTCCAGCGCCGAGCTGAAGCCGCCCAGCAACCATTCGCCCCGCGCCTCGGCGCCTTTGATTTCTACCGCGCCGCGGTTGATGGACTGGAAGGTGAGCAGCCCATCGGCCGGGTCAATGCCGCCGAACGGCAGGAACTGCGGGGCGATGGCAAACGACTCGATGAAATCGTCGTAGTCGTTTTGAAACACCGAAACGCGCCACTGGGCCCGTTCGCTGCTGCCGCCGAGGCCCAGCTCGAAGCCGTCGCTGCGCTCCGAGTTCAGGTTCGGGTTGGCGATGGTTTTGTAGCCGCCAATGAAGTTGGTAAAGCCTACGTTGACGTCGTCGTAGGGCGGCGCGCGGAAACCTTCGCTGTAGCGTGCGTAGATCGAGAGCGTGTCGGTGAGGTCGTAGACCACGCCAAGCTTGGCCGTAACTTCCGAATCGTCATAGTCTTCCGGCGGTGGAGAACCCGGATTACCGCCGAGATAGATGGCGTCCGCAGTGGCGTCGGCGTCGAAGTTGTCGTAGCGCAGGCCCGGCGACAGCGACAGGCGCCCGTCCAGCAGCAGGATTTCATCCTGCAGAAAGAACGCGGTCTGCGTCACTTCGGTCAGCGGGAAGTCCCGCGTGGGGAAGGCGGTGAACTCGGGCAGCGGCGTGCCGTCGAGGGTGAAGGTGGCGCCGTCCCGGCGGCTGGCGTTATCGGTCTGGTACCAGTCAAAGCCGTAGCTGAGCAGGTGTTCGGTGCTGCCGACGCTGAAGGCCCGGTCAAACTGGCCGAAGATACCGGTGATTTCCTGCTCGTAGCGAGACAGTCGCTCCCGGGTCTGCGGACCAAAGGTTGGACTGGTGCGGGTTTCGTTGGTGATCTGGAAGGTCTCCGAATCCTGCCGATACAGCGTGGTCTGAATACGGTCGGCAAACCCCAGGCTGCCGTTAAACTCGTAGGACGCCGATACCCGGGTCCGCTCCCGCGTGTCCACCGCGTCGCGCGTATTGGTCACCGTGCCGCGGCTCACCAGGCCGTAGTCCGACAGGATTTGCGTGTCCGTATCGCTGGTGAAGTAGTCCACGCCGAGGGAGAAGGAATGAGCGTCGGAGGGAGCGAAGGTCACACGCCCGACGATGTTATCCGTCTCGATGGATTGAGGATCCGGCAGCTCCCGTGCGAGGCCCGTGCCGCCGACCGAGCCGCTGTTGTCAGTCTCTGAGAAATCCCGGCGGGTGTAGGTCAGCAGACCGGCCAGGCGCTCGTCGCCGCCGGCAAAGGTGACCGTACCCACGGTGCTTTCGTCAGCGCTGGAATAACCCACCTTGAGGCCGGTATAGAAGGGATCCCCGTCCCGCAGGTAGCTCTGCGGCGTGCGCGTGGTGAGCGCCACCACGCCGCCCAGCGCATCGCTGCCGTAGAGCGAGGAGATGGGGCCGCGGGCGATCTCCGCCCGGTCCAGCGAATCCAGATCGACAAAGTCCCGGCGGGCGCTCAGGAACGGACCGAAGGAAAATTCTTCCGGTACGCGGATGCCGTCGACCACCGTCAGTACGCGGTTGCCGCCGATACCTCGGATGGTGAAGCCGCCGAGGCCAAAGCGGCTGCCGGTACCGCCAACGGATACGCCAGGTTCAAAGCGCACCAGGTCGGCGATGTCGCGGGCAATTTCGCGCTCAATTTCTTCGGCGTCTTTGACGGTGACGGTAGCGGCGACATCGCTGAGCGCCTTTTCCGTTCGGGTGCCGATCACGGTAACTGTTTCCAGGTTTTCATCCTGCGCTTCGTCAGCGTCCTGGGCCAGCGCAAAAGCGCTGACGCCGCTGGCCAGCACCAGGGAAGTCAGATGTGCAAGAAATTTCATAGGAAGTCTAGAAAGGTTAAATGAGAACGATTTGCATTCTAACCAACACTTACCCGAATTTATACGTGGCTAAATTCAGAATGTTGCGCGGCCAACGTCGCTTTTTTCGACGTTTGCCGGCGTTTAGCAAAAATCGTCAAAATGCCGTGTTGATTGCGTTTAAGGGGCGTGAAGCCGCGTCGCCGCGCGCGGCGACAGGCTGAGCCGGATTGACGCAAAGGAGCTCTGAGTGCTGACCAGCTATATGCTTTCGATTGTCATGATGTCACCGCTGACCACAATGGACAGCTATCTGGAGCGGGCCATCGCCCGGGGCGTGCCGCTCTACAACAACGGCCAGCCGGCGGCCTGCGCCGCGGTTTACGCCACGGCGCTTGAGGCAGTTGCGGAGACCGAGGGCTGGCCCGTTGAGGCGACCCGACGCCGCAACCTCAAGTTTCAGCTGGAACTGGCAGAAGCGGTCGCGGATCCGGATGAACAGGCCTGGGCCTACCGGCGCATCATCGACGCGCTGTTGGCCGACGCGCCGCTGGCCGCGCCGCCGGAGGCGACGGTGCGGGAGCTCTACACGTTTGCCGATGCAAACGAAGTAGAGGCGTTTCGGGTGGTGCTCGACGGGGTTATGGGCGGACTGTCCACCGGCCAGCTGTCCCGCGGAGATAACTCACTGATCTTCACCGGCGACACCTCGCTGCAAAACAATGGCGGTTTTTCCTCGATCCGCGCGCCGTTGGCCGCCGGCTCGCTGGCCGGCTTCGATGCGCTGCGCATTCGGATCAAGGGAGACGGGCGGCGCTGGATCCTCGGTGCCCGGAGCAGCGCTGGAAACCGCGGCGACAGCTACTGGGCGCGGTTCGAGACCACCGCCGACGAATGGCAGACCGTCACCGTGCCGATCGGTGAAATGACCCGTACCTTTTTTGGCCAGCCTCGGCCCGGTCGGCTTCGACCGGCCGGCGTGCGGGGCCTTGAGTTTTATATCTACGACAAGAAGGCCGGCCCATTCCGGCTCGAGGTAGACCGGATCGAGGCAGTGCGCCTCCCCGAATCGGTCTGAGTGGACTAGCGCCCCGAGGCCCCGCCGGCGCCCAGGAAGGTCTCAAGCTCCAAAATGGCCGCGAGATCGGTCTCCGTCGTCGGACCCGGGCCCAGCACTTGAGCCGCCGCCGTGGCGCCCGCCGCGGCCATAGCGCGGATCAGCAGGCCCGGAAACAGGCGGATGCCGAACCCCTGTCGGGTCAGCACATCCGCCGCCGCCAGGGGCCGCCCCTCAATGCCGTGCAGATTGATCACCAGCGGGGCGCGGCCCGCAAAGCGCTGCGCTGCCGCCTCTACCTGCTCGCTGTTCTGAAGCCCCTCGACAAACAGCAGGTCGGCCCCCGCTTCCAGGTAGAACTCCATCCGGTCCAGCGCCGCCACAAGACCCTCGCTGTAGATCGCGTCGGTGCGGGCACTGAGCAACACGCCGGCCTCCCGCGCGTCGACCGCGGCCCGCAGCTTGTCCACCATCACGCCGGTCGGGATCAGCGGCCGGCTGGTGGGCTGGTCCGCCGGTTTCACTTCGGCCTGATCCTCCATCTGCACCGCGGCGGCGCCGCGCCTTTCCAGCATGCGAACCATCCTCGCCACGTGAAACGCGTTGCCGAAGCCGCTGTCCACGTCCACCACCACCGGAATGCGGACGCGCTCGCAGATGCGGCCCGTGATCTCGGCCACTTCACCAAGGCTCAGCAGCCCGATGTCCGGCCGGCCAAGCTGGCTGTAGCCCATGGCCGAGCCGGACAGGAATGCGATGGGGAATCCGGCGTGCTCGGCGATGCGGGCGGTCAAAGCGTCATAAACGCCAGCTGCGGAGAGGCACACGCCCTGTTTCAGAAGTTCGGCAAGGTTGCTCACCAGTCCACCTCCACGCCCAGGTCCGTGACGCCGGCGTTCTGCCAGGCCGCCAGGCCCGCCGCCAGATCCTGCGCAGCGACGCCGAGAGATTTGTATACGGTTATGTCGCTTTCGCTGAGCCGCCCCGGCTTCTCGCCAGCCAGCACCTCGCCAATCTCGGCGCGGATGTGGGATTCATCCACCACCCCGTCATCCAGGGCCTTGAGCAGCTCGCCAGCCTGGTCGAGCGCTGAAGGTCGGTAGTCGGTAAAAAACCGGGAGCGGGCAACCACCGCGGTGTCGGCCTCGGCAGCGCTGGCCACCGCCGCGCCCACCAGGTTGACGTGGATGCCCGGCTTCAGCCACTCACCGAGCAGCACCGGCGTCTTGGCGGAGGTGACGGTGCAGAGAATGTCGCTCGCGGCCGTCAATGTGGGACGGTCCCGCGCGACAAGAAACTCCAGGTCGTCGCGCTGCCCGCGCAGCCGCTCCGCCAGCTGTTCCGCGCGAGCCGGATTGCGCCCCCAGATCATTACCGTTTTGATCGGCAGCACCTCAGGAATGGCCAGCGCGTGATGCCAGGCTTCCTCACCGCAGCCGATCAGGCCGAGCACCTCGGCGTTTTCCCGCGCTAGCGCCCGCGTCGCGAGCGCGCTGGCCGAGGCGGTGCGGATTGCCGTCAGCTCGGCGCCGTCCAGCAGCACCAGCGGCAGGCCTTCTTCGGCGTCAAAGACCATCACCGCGCCCACGTGGGAGCTGTGCGGACTGTCCGGCGAGCGCGGGAATTTGCTGACGATCTTCACCCCGAAGGCCCGCGGCGCTTCGCTGTAGCCCGGCATGAGGGTGAACTTGCCTTCAGTCCGGGGAATGTCGAGGTAGCGGCGCAGCGGTAGTTCCGCCTCGCCCCGGGATACGCTGATCATGGCCGGCTCCAGACATGCGATACACGCGCGGTGGGGCAGGGCAGCGCGGGTGGCGGCGCGATTGAGGATCAGCACCCGTCAGCTATCCCCACCCGGCGGCACAAAGCGCAGCTGCTCCATGACCTGTGCCACATCGTCAGGCCGGTCAAACGCTTCCGGCATGTCCTCGCCGGCCTCCCGCGGGCGGCCGATGGCACGAAACCAGTGCTCCAGTCCCGGCGGCATAAACACCCAGAACATTTTCATATCCACATCCCCCGTGTTGGTGATGATGTGCCGGGCGTAGCGTCCAAACATCACGGTGGCACCTTTCTCAAGCGGGTAGGTATTGCCTTCGATCTGCACCTCGCCGCTGCCTTCGTGGATGAAGATCAGCTCGTGATTGCCCCGGTGTCCATGTTCGCGAACATAGCAGCCCGGCGGCAGCACCTGGATGCCGCTGGTGAACGTGTCGTAGGGGGAGTTTTCGTTGGTGAGCTTGAGTGTGACATGACCCCGGGACGGCAGTGGCTGCCACCAGGACTCGCCTTTCTCGGGCGGCACCACGGCCCACCACGGTTCGTTAACTGGCTTGTTCATGAGCATCTCCTCAAGGTGGCTACAGTGTGCTTGAGGTACCCCGCGGGAGCCAGACCTTCGCGCGGATCAAGCCATGCGCCGGGCGCATGCCAGGCACGGTTCCGGCAGTGCTATGCTGCCGCCAGTTAGGCGAGAGGACAAAGTGATGCGGCGATGGATGATGCTGGCGCTGGGCCTGGTCACGGCGGGAGCTGCCTGGGGCGAGTCGGAGGATCTGGCCGGGGTCATCGAGCGCATGGCCAAGGTGGGGCGGTCCTCCTCGCCGAGCTTTTCGCCGGACGGGGAAACGGTCGCCTTTGTATCGACGCTGTCCGGCCTGCCGCAGATCTGGACCGTCTCAGCCAAAGGCGGTTTTCCGCGCCAGGTCACGGCCCTTGAAGATCAGATCTCGGCCGTCACCTGGTCTCCCGACGGGAAGTGGCTGGCCTTTTCGCTGGCTCCCGGCGGCGGCATGAACGCACAGGTTTATCTGGTGCGCCCGGACGGCACGGGGCTGCGCCAGATCACCAGCGGCGGTCAGGTGAATAATTTCCTCGCCGATTTCAATCGCACCGGTTCCCGCCTTTGGCTGGCATCAAACGAACGCAGCAGCTCGGCGGTGGACGCCTACAGCTACGACCTCGCCCGGGGTTTGCTCGAGCTTAAGGCGCGTAATCCCGGGATTGGATTTGCGGAGGATGAAAGTCCGGATGGGACCGGACTTACGCTATGGCGGATGACCAGCCGCAGCGACAACAACGTGTACCTGCGGGATCTGGATTCCGGTACCGAACACCTGCTGACACCCCACGATCCGCCGGGCCGTTTTGGCGGCTCCCGCTTTGTGGACAACCGCACCATCCTGCTCGCGAGCAACGCTGATCGCGATCTTGTTGCCCTGGCCAAGGTCACTTTGGATCAAAGTGGCAAGCCGGGACCGATGGAAATCCTGGCGGCGCATCCCGAGGGGGAATTGGCGGAATTTGTGGTCGCTCCGGACGGCTCGGCGGCGCTGCTGAACTGGAACAGCAAAGGTCGCAGTGAGCTTGAATGGCTGGACCTTAAGTCGGGGGAACGCTCTCCGGGCCCGGCCATACCGGCGGAGATTATCGCCGGTCTCACCTTCTCGGCGGACGGGCGCCGCGTAGCGCTCACCGCCAGCGGGTCCACCCGGCCCAGCGACATCTGGATTGTCGGCCGCGGCGGCAACCAGGCCCGACAGCTCACCCGCAGCCCGCATGCCGGTGTGAATCTCGAGTCACTGGTGGCGCCGGAGCTGACAACCTATAAAGCGCACGATGGGCTGGAACTCTCCGGCTGGCTGTATCGCCCCGCGGGGCAGGCCGGGCCGGGGCCGACGGTGCTGTCTTTCCACGGCGGCCCGGAGGGCCAGGCCCGCCCCTCCTTTCGCAGCGACTACCAGGCGCTGCTGGCCCGGGGTATCGCCGTGTTTGCGCCAAACGTGCGTGGCTCTTCAGGATTTGGCAAGACGTTTGTCAATCTGGACAACGGCGAGCTGCGGTTCAACGGTCTGAAGGACATCGAAGCATCGGTGCGCCACGTGGTTGAGATCGGCGTGGCGGACCCCAGGCGGGTAGGGATCATGGGCGGGTCCTACGGCGGCTATATGACCATGGCGGGCCTGACCTGGTATCCGGAGCTGTTCGCCGCTGGCGCCAATCTGTTCGGCATGGTCAACTTCGCCACTTTTTTTGAGCAGACCGAGCCCTGGATGGCGGCCATTTCCACCGTTGAATACGGCGATCCGAAAACCCAGGCAGATCTGCTGAAGCGCCTGTCGCCGATCCACGAGATTGACCAGGTGCGAGCTCCCACGCTGGTGCTGCACGGTGCCAACGACACCAACGTGCCGGTGGTGGAGGCGGAGCAGGTGGTCGCGAGCCTCAAGGCCCGCAACGTGCCGGTGGAATACGTCCTGTTTCCTGACGAGGGCCATGGATTCAGAAAAACGGCCAACCGCGTGACCTCCACCGTGTCCATCGTGCGCTGGTTTGCTGCTCATCTGTAAAGCCGGTCCATAAGCTGAACCTATGGTCGGCTGCACAAAACCGATTGGTGGGCAGGCAGCCGGCGCCTTACCCTTGATGCTGATTCGCTGAGGAGCTGCCGTGTCTTACGAACAACTGCGGGGAAAGTGGCGGCGGGACCCGGAAGCCTTCTGGGCTGCCGCGGCGGCGGAGCTGTCCTGGTACGAGCCGCCAGCCACGGTGCTCGACACCGCCACCGCGGCAAACGGACGGTGGTTTCCCGGGGCGCAGATCAACACGGCTTACAACGCGCTGGATCGGCACGTGGAGGCCGGTCGCGGCGCTCAGACCGCGCTGATTTTTGACAGCGCCATGACCGGCACGCAGCGCAACCTCAGCTTCGTGGAGCTGCGCGACGAGGTGGCACAATTTGCCGGGGCGCTGGCGCGGCGCGGCATATCGCGCGGCGATCGGGTTGTGATCTACATGCCCATGGTGCCGGAGGCGGTGGTCGCCATGCTGGCCTGCGCCCGCATCGGTGCGGTGCACTCGGTGGTCTTTGGCGGTTTTGCCGCGGCCGAGCTGGCCACGCGGATCGACGACGCCCGGCCAAAGGCCGTCGTCTCCGCCAGCTGTGGGCTGGAGCCGGGCCGGGTGGTGGAGTATGTGCCGCTGCTGTCGGCGGCCTGCGACGCGGCGCGGCACAAGCCCGACTTTTGCGTCGTGCTGCAGCGGGAGGCGTGTCACGCCTCGCTGACCGAGGGTCGCGACGTGGAGTGGCAGGCGTTTATCTCGGGGGCGCCGGCGGCGGACTGCGTGCCCGTGGCCGCCACCGATCCGCTCTATATCCTCTACACCTCCGGCACCACCGGCGAGCCCAAAGGCATTGTGCGCGACAACGGCGGTCATGCCGTTGCGCTGCACTGGACCATGAAACACCTCTACGGGGTTTCCCCTGGCGATGTGTACTGGGCAGCCTCCGACATCGGCTGGGTCGTGGGGCACTCCTACATCGTGTATGGACCGCTGCTGCTGGGCGCCACCACCGTGCTGTTTGAGGGCAAGCCGGTCGGAACGCCCAACGCCGGGGTTTTCTGGCGGGTGATCCAGGAGCATAGGGTCAAAGTGCTGTTCACCGCGCCCACGGCGATTCGAGCCATTCGCCGGGATGACCCGGAGGGAAGGTGGCTCGGTGAGCATCCGACCGATAGCCTCAAGGCGCTGTTTGTCGCCGGCGAACGCTGCGACCCGGCTACGCTGGAGTGGGCCACCACAAAGCTTGGCGTGCCGGTGATCGATCACTGGTGGCAAACCGAAACGGGCTGGGCGATCGCCGGTAATCCCCTGGCTGGCGGACCCTTTGACATCCGACCCGGGTCCGCCGGCAAGCCTATGCCCGGCTGGGACGTGGCGGTGCTCGACGACGCAGGAGGTTCCCTGCCCGCCGGCGAAATTGGCGCGATCGTGTGCCGCCTGCCGCTGCCGCCGGGGGCTTTGCCCACCCTTTGGAACGCTGAGGACCGGTTTCGCGAGGCCTATCTCACCGCCTTTCCCGGCTGCTATCAGAGCGGCGATGCCGGCTACCTGGACGATGACGGCTACCTGTACGTGATGACCCGCACCGACGACGTGATCAACGTAGCGGGGCACCGCCTGTCGACCGGTGCGCTGGAAGAGGTGGTGGCGCGGCATGAGGACGTGGCCGAATGCGCCGTGACCGGCATCCGTGACGAACTGAAGGGCCAGGTGCCGATGGGATTTGTCTGCCTGAGCGGCGACTGCCAGCGGCCACCGGCGGAGGTGAGGGATGAGATTGTTGCGCTGGTGCGTCAGGATGTTGGCCCGGTGGCAGCCTTCAAGCGGGTCCTGATTGTGAAACGCCTGCCAAAAACCCGGTCGGGGAAAATCCTGCGCGGAACGCTGCGCGCCATCGTCGACGCGGTGCCCTATCGCATGCCCGCCACCATCGATGATCCGACGATCTTGGAGGAAATCACAGACGCGGTGCGCGGCGCCCGGTGAGCGAATGGGATTCCATTATCGTGGGGGCTGGCTCTGCCGGCTGCGTGCTGGCGAACCGGCTGTCGGCCGAGTCCCGCCGCCGGGTGCTGCTGCTGGAAGCCGGCGGACGGGACTGGTCGCCCTATATCCACATGCCGGCGGCCATCATCCGCGCCATCGGTAATCCAAAACTGGACTGGCGCTACCAGGCGGAACCGGATCCCAGTCGCAATGACCGGGTAGACCTGTGGCCCGCCGGCCGGGTGCTCGGCGGCAGCAGCGCGATCAACGGCATGCTGTACGTGCGCGGCCGGCCCGGCGACTACGATCGCTGGGCGTCCGCCGGCTGTCCCGGCTGGAGCGGGGCGGAGGTGTGGCCGGTCTTCAAGCGGATTGAAGATACGGCCCTGGGCGACGACGCGGTCCGTGGCCGCGGCGGCCCGATGAGTACCCGGCCGCTGCGTTCCACCCATCCGCTGGCGCACGTTTTTGTCGGCGCCGCGGAGGAGCAGGGCATTCCCCGCAATACCGACTACAACAGCGGCGAGCAGCACGGCGTGGCCTATTCTGAGGTGACCCAGAAGCGGGGGTGGCGCTTCAGCGCTGCCCGCGGCTACCTGCGGCCCGCGATGAAGCGAGCAAACCTCACGGTGATGACGCACAGTCCGGTGGAATCGCTGGAATTTGAAGGGAGCCGCTGCGTGGGTGTCACCGTGCGCCGGCGCGACGGGTCAACCAAGACGCTTCGCGCGCGCCGTGAGGTCATCTTAAGTGCCGGCGCGCTCGCCACGCCGGGCGTGCTGCTGCGGTCCGGGATTGGCCCCGCCAAAACGCTCAGGTCCCTTGGCATCACGCCGCGGGTGGATGCCCCGGAGCTGGGTCGCAACCTGCAGGAACATCCGGAGGGGATGGTTGGCATCGACGTCAACGTGTCGACCTACAACACGGAGATCAACAGTTGGAAAATTGTGCTGCACGCCATGAACTGGCTGCTGCGCGGCCGGGGCCCGGCCACCAGCCCCTATCCCCACGCGGTGGGGTTTTTCAAAACTGACCCTGCGCTGGCGGAGCCGGACGTGGAGGTGCAGCTTGGGCCCTACGCCTTCACGTTCACGGAAGATGGGGTGGTGCCTTATCCCAAGCCTGCCGTTTCAGCGGCGGTGTCACCCTGCTATCCCGAGTCCCGGGGTCGGCTTCGCTGGTCGTCACCGGATCAGCTGCTCCGGCCCCGGATTGAACACCAGCTGCTGGCTGACGACGCCGACGTGGCGCGGCTTATTGCCGGCTGCCGTCTGGTGCGGCGGATATTTGAGTCCCCGGTGTTTGACGCCTACCGGGTTGCCGAGCGCCTGCCCGGTTCCGCCGTGCAGACCGATGATGAGTGGCTCGACTATCTAAGGCAGGCGGCCTTTCTGGGGTATCACCCGGTGGGCACCTGCCGCATGGGCAGCGACGACCGCGCGGTGGTTGATCCACAGCTTAACGTTCGCGGGGTTACGGGGCTGCGGGTGGCGGACGCCTCGATCATGCCCACGCTCACCAGCGGCAACACCCACGCACCGGTCATGATGATCGGCGAGCGCTGCGCCGAGTTGGTTCTGGCAGATCAGGAGACACGCAATGACCACTGACGTGGTATCTGACGACGTATCGCAAACTGCCGGCTGGCCGCGGGAGAGCTACGGCTGGTACGTGGTGTTTGTGCTCTGTGTGTGCGGCATCGTGGCGTTCATCGACCGCCAGATCATCAACCTGCTGGTGGAGGACATCAAGACGGATCTGGGCGTCACCGACGTGCAGATCAGCCTGCTGCAGGGGCTGGCCTTTGCGTCATTTTACGCCACCGTCGCCGTACCCCTCGGGCGCCTGGCCGACTCGGTCAATCGCCGCACGCTGATCGCGGTAGCGATTGTGCTGTGGACTTTCGCCGCCATCGGCTGCGGCCTTGCCGACTCCTACGGCGAGCTGTTTGTGGCGCGCATGTTCATCGGCATCGGCGAAGCGGTGCTCACACCGGCAGGCTTTTCGCTGCTGGCTGATTACTTCCGCCCGCAGCGTATCAGCCTGCCGGTGAGCGTCTTCACCGGATCGAGTTTCTTCGGCTCCGGGATTGCCCTGCTGGCCGGCGGCGCTCTGATTGCCTATCTCGCCGGTCTGGACGCGCTGGTGTTTCCCCTGGTGGGAGAGCTGCGGCCCTGGCAGGCGGCGTTCATCATCGGCGCACTGCCGGGTTTTGTCGTGGCGGTCTGGTTTTTCCTGACGGTCAAGGAGCCGGAGCGGCGCTCCAATCCGCAGCTGGCCGCCGGGGCTGAACTGCGCACGGGATTTGTTCAGGCGCTGGCCTACATCAAAAGCCACGGGCGTATGTTTACCGGCATCTTCTTCGGTCTTTCGCTGGCGGCGGCGGCCAACTTTTCCATGGGGGCCTGGGTACCGGCCTTTTTCATCCGGGTGCATGGCTGGGAGGCGTCACAGATCGGCTTCGCCTACGGGTGGTTGTTTCTGTTCTGCGGCAGTGGCGGCGTGATCGCCGGCGGCTGGCTGGCCAACTGGCTGCATGCCCGGGGCTACGCCGACGCCAACCTGCGTACGCCGCTTCTCGGGGTACTGCTGGCGGTGCCGTTTGCGCTGGCCTTCACCCAGGTGGAGTCGCCGCGCCTGGCGATTGTGCTGATGGTGCCGCTGATGATTTTCGCCACCCTGCCTTTCGGCGCGGGTTCCGCGGTGCTGCCGATCGTCACGCCGACCCAGTTTCGCGCCCAGCTTGTGGCGATTTACCTGCTGATCGCCAATTTTGTCGGCCAGGCCGGCGGCCCCTGGGTGGTGGCGCTGTTGACCGACAAAGTATTTGGCGATCCCACCAAGGTGGGCAATTCCATCACGATCACGGTGGGTGCCCTGCTGCTCATGAGCGCCGCGTTCCTGACCCTCGGCCTGCGCCCCCTGAACCAACTTCTGACGAAGAACAAATGACCAGTGCGGGGCGCCAAGCCCCCCAGGGGGGCTGATCCACAAACACGGAGAGTCCTGGTGTTCGTGGACCAGACCGGAGGTCTGACCAAACCTCAGACTTTGTCTTTGCCCAGGGCGATGGCGATGGCCTCGTCCACCACCTCCGGATCACCGATGTGGTTAACGAGGCACAGGATCAGCCGCGCGTTGCGCCGATGGCTTTCCGCGTCGCTCAACCCCTCATGCATGGCGAGCAGTTTCTGATAAACCCGGTCGGGATCAACCAGCGTCGGATTAACGTTCAGCCTGGCCATGCGCTCGCCCTCAACTGATCTTCTGAGTAGGTTTTCCAGCGCGCCGCCACATATTGGTCCGGCCGGATCAGGTAGACGCCGCCGCCGGCGATTTCGTAGCGCTCCTGGGCAAGCTCCGAGTCCGCCGTTACCGCCGGCAAAGGCGCGTCGGGCAGAGCCCGGTCCGAGAGCAGACGCCATTCGCCGCCTAGCTTCGGCAGCAACCAGCCATCCTCCACCGGCGCATCCACCGCCGGGGACCCGGGCGGAACTCCGCCGTCCCAGACGTCGGTGTCCGGCGTGTTGAGCGGCCCGTCGGGATACGACACGGGTGTCGACAGGCGACCCGAGTTCACAAACGGGCGGGCAAACGGCTGGTCCTGCGCCAGATCCAGCACCGCGTCGCGAAACGCCTGGCTGAGATCGGATTTGGGCGTCATAAAGTCCGTGGACCGGGTAGAGTTCAGAATATTCTCATCCGCCGTGATCACCGCCTCCGTGTTGTAGGTTTCGATCAGCGCCGGGTCGGCGCCGTTCAGCACGGCGTCGAGCTTCCAGCCCAGATTGTCGACGTCCGCCAGGCCACCGTTGCAGCCGCGAGCGCCAAATGGCGAAACCAGGTGGGCCGAGTCGCCGACAAACAGCACCCGGTCATGCACAAACCGGTCCATGCGACGGCACTGGAAGGTGTAGATCGAATACCACTCCTTCTCAAAGTCCACATCGTCGCCGAGAGCCCGCCGCACCCGCTCCGCCACCTTGTCGTCCTGCATTTCCGCTGTCCGGTCGATGTCCCAGCCCAGCTGAAAGTCGATCCGCCAGACGCCGTCGGGCTGCTTGTGCACCAGACAGGAGGCGCCGCCCCAGGGGGGATCAAACCAGAACCAGCGTTCCGTGGGACGCTCGTCCTTAAACCGCACGTCGGCGATCAGAAAGTTGTCCTCAAAGACCCGCCCGGAAAAATCGAGTCCGAGCAGATCCCGCACCGTGGAGCGGCTGCCGTCGGCGGCGATGATCCAGTCGGCGGAGAGGGAATACTCCTCGTCATCCGCCAGCACGGTGAGCTGTTGCCCCTTGAGGTCCGTCACCTCGTGTCCCCAGCAAAGCTGAATATTGGGGTACTCGGCGACGGCGTCGATCAGAAACTCTTCCGCGTAGTATTGCTGCAGGTTGATAAACGCCGGCATTTCCTGGTCTTTGAGCGGCAGCAGATCAAACTCGAAAATGGGTTCCCGGCCGTCGCCGCGAAACACCTTGCCCAGGTTCCAGACCACGCCCTTGTCGACCATGCGGCGACCCACCCCGAGCCGGTTCCAGATGTCGAGACTGCGCTTGGAGAAGCAGATGGCCTTGGAACCACCGGGGATAAAATCCAGCCGGTTGAGCAGTTTCACGTGGTGACCGCGCTGGCCGAGGTCCAGCGCCAGGGTCAGGCCAACGGGTCCGGCACCCACGATCACCACCGACGCCAGACTGGACGCCTCAGAAACCGGCGTTGGCGAAAACCGCTTGTAGACCGGGATGCCTGCGAACCGATCATTCATTCCTGCAGTAGATCCCAGACTTCACGATCCCGTTCCATGGTCCAGATGCGTGGCCAGTCGATGCCGTCCAGCTCGTCCCAGAACCTTTGCACGTTGAACGGCAGGCAGTGCTCAAAAATTGGCCAGGCGCCAAACTTGGGTTCCAGTGCAGCGTGGGTTTTCTCGAACGCTTCCTTCAGGGTGCCGCCCGCCGCGTGCACCGGCGAGATGTTGTCGATCATGCCGGTGAGGAATCCGCGGGTCTGCTCGACCGCCGCATCCACTTGCTCGCGGCCTCGAGCGACCGCGCCGCGTCCGCCTACGAGCGCCTCTGCTTCATAGGCCTTTACCTTGTCGAGCGTGCCGGTGGACCAGTCACGGTGAAATGCATCGCCCGTATATAGCGCCGCTTCCGCCTCCACCAGGTCACCGGCGAACAGCGTACGGGATTGGGGGTGCCATACGGCAACGTCCCCGGCGGTGTGGCCGCGGCCGCAGAAATCGAGCTCCAGATGACCCCGATCGCCTCCCAGCTCAATACGCAGATGATCGCGGAACGTGATGTCCGGATGGGTCAGCCCGGGGATCTCCTCGTGCTGCTTGAACAGCCGCGGCATGCGCCCGAACTCACTGTCCCAGTCCTGCTTGCCGCGCTCTTCGATCAGGTGCCGGGTGGTGTCGGAGCAGATGATGGCGTCGGCTTCAAAGGCACTGGCGCCGAGCACCCGCACCGCGTGGTAGTGGGTGAGCAGCAGATAGCGGATTGGCTTGTCGGTGTGTTCGCGCAGCTGCGCCAGCCAGTCCCTCGCCGCCGCGGGCGTGGCGCGGGCTTCCATACAGACCAGAAAGTCTTCTCCTTCGATGGCTCCGACGTTCGGATCCCCCTCCGCCGTCAGCGCGTAGACGCCGTCGGCCAGTACCTCAAGAGTTTCTGTTTTTTCCGTGAGGTCTGCTGACGAAGCAAATGGTTTGGCCATGGTGCGTCCTCCGCTGGTAAGCTGCGCGCTGACGGGAGACTATAAACGTTGCATTCGCAACAATCAATTCATGGCGTTTGATCTAGAGGACTTTCTGCCGTACCGGCTTTACCAGGCGGCGGAAAAAGCGAGCCAGGAGTTTTTTAAGACCTATCGGGAGCGCTTCCAGCTGCGCCGGACCGACTGGCGGGTACTGTTTAATGTGGGACAGTACGGACCGATCAGCGCGGCGGACATCACGCGCCGCTCCGGGCTGGAAAAGTCCAAAATATCCCGTTCCCTGACGCGCCTGGAAGAGCGTGGCTGGGTGCTGCGGCGGGTTGTGCGAGCTGATCGCCGGCAGCAGGAAGTGCGGCTTTCTGCCGAGGGGCGGCGTACGTTTGAAACCCTGCGGGAGCTGGCGGCGGAGTTTAATCGGTCTGTGGCCAGGGACCTGGGTGGTGACGAGCTGCGGCAGCTGATAGCCCTTTTGAATGGTTTCGAAGCTCAGGCGTCCTCGTCCGAAGATTGATGCAGCCAGGCCGCGTGGCGGGGGGCCCGGCGGGTGCGGGACCATTCCTTCAGCATTTCCGGTGCGACCTGCTTGAGCTGACGGTACTCGTCCGCTGTGCCGACGTCCGTCGCCAGTTCCAGGCGATGGCCGCTCGGGTCATGGAAGTAGATGGAATGGAAGATGCCGTGATTCACCGGGCCCAGTACGTCGACTCCCTTTGACTCGAGAAACTGCTGCGTTGCCGTGAGCTGCTCCAGCGAGTCCACGCGCAGCGCAATATGCTGGACCCAGGCCGGCGTATTCTGGTCCCGATCCATATCCGGCTGGCCCGGCAGCTCAAAAAACGCCAGCACGTTGTTATTCCCCGCATCGAGAAAGATGTGCATGTAGGGGTCCGGCTCGCCGGTGGAGGGCACCTCGTTCTCGGCGATTGCCAGCTGAAACCCCATACCCAGCATTTCGGAGTAAAACGCGACGGTTTCCGCCGCGTCGCGGCAGCGGTAGGCGACGTGATGAAAACCTGAAAGCTGAGCTGGCTGCATGAACTTGTCTCCCGTTCTCGCCGGAAGCATAACGGTTGCAAATGCAACTATCAAGTCGAGGGTCAGCTGGCGTGGGCTTGTAGCGCCTCCAGCAGCAGCGGATTGTAGTCGGCGGTATTGGTAACCGGGCAGAAGTGGCCGCCCCGGTCCAGCACCTTCAGCGCTGCCCCGGGAATACGCTTCGCCAGCTCCTCGGACATACTCAGCGGCGTGAGCTGGTCATCCTGGGCGCACAGCACCGTAGTGGGTGTGGTTATCTCCTGCACCCGGTGTCTGAGGTCGTGGGTCATGACGGCGTTGAGCCGGCCGAGCTCGACCTCAAGGCCGGGAAAATCGGCGAACCGACCGGCCAGATAATCATCCACTCCTTTGAATTTGTCCTTCAGAAACCAGGCCGGGATGGCCAGGAGCGTGCCGATCATCATGTAGTTGCGGACGCCGGAGTTGATGAGCACGTCCCGCCGGGCCTTGAAGGTATCGATAAACAGGGGCGTGGGGCCGGCCCAGCTGGCGCTGAGCACCAGGGATTTGAGCCGCTGCGGATGTTTCAGCGCAATGTGCTGGCCGATGGCACCGCCGGTGGAATGGCCCGCCAGATGGGCCTGCTCAATCTCCAGCGCGTCCATCAGCGCCACGAGGTCATCGGCGAGCGACTCGGCGCCGCTGATCACCGGTGCCGGGGAGCTGCGGCCAACGCCCCGGTGGTCGTGCAAAATCACTTGAAAGTGCTGGCTCAGCAGCTCCACCTGATTCGCCCAGAATTTGCCGACACCGCCTAGCCCGGCCACCAGCAGGAGCGGTTCCCCGGCGCCGAAGGTTTCCGTGTACAGCTTCGCTTCGCCGATGTCGACCAGCCGGCCTTCCGTGTTGTTCGCCATGTTCAGCCCCAGGGTGCTCGAGCAGTGCCCCAGGACAGGGTGACCGCTTTGGTTTTCAGATACAGGTCCAGGCCCTCTTCACCAAACTCCCGGCCCCAGCCGGACTGCTTGTTCCCGCCAAAAGGCATGCTGGGATCCATGGCGGCGTGGCAGTTTACGCTGACCTGTCCTGAGTCGATCAGCCGGACCATCTGTTGAGCGGTGCCCAGGTCCCGGGTCCATACGCTGCCCGACAGGCCATAGCTGGATCGGTTGCAGGCCTTCGCAACCGCGTCAAGGTCGCTGCCGCTGAAGGTCTGCATGGCCACGACCGGACCGAAAATCTCTTCGTTTACGATCCGCATATCATCGCGGCAGCCGGTAAACAGGGTGGGCTCAATGAAGAACCCACTGTCGCCATGGCGTCGGCCGCCGGCGGCCGCGATGGCCCCCTCAGCTTTTGCCGACTCGAAGAAGCCCTCAATGCGATCCCGCTGCCGCTCGGAGATCACCGGACCAATCATATTGGCCGGGTCTGATCCCGGGCCCACGGTCAGATTGCGCGCAAACTCGGCCACGCCCTGGGCGAGGTCTTCGGCCACGTCTTCATGCACAAAAAGCCGACTGCCGCAGACGCAATTCTGGCCCGACAGGGCAAACGCCGCCATCGCCACGCCAGGAATTGCTTCCTCAAGCTCCGCGTCGGGAAACACCACGACGGGCGATTTACCACCCAGCTCCAGCGAAATCTTTTTGAGGTCTGCCGCCGCGGCCCGCACAATCATCCGGCCCACCTCGGTGGAACCGGTAAACGCCAGCTTGTTCACATCCGGATGGGCGGCCAGAGCCGCGCCCGCTTCCTCGCCGCGACCCTGCACCACGTTGAAGACACCATCAGGAAGCCCCGCTTCCGAGGCCAGCTCCGCCAGCACCAGCGCACCGGTTGGTGCTTCTTCTGAGGGCTTGAGCACCAGCGTGCAACCGGTCGCCAGCACGGGCGCAATCTTCAACATCTCCATGCCGAAAGGGTAGTTCCACGGCGTGATCGCCCCAACCACGCCGATGGGTTCGCGCAGCGTGTAGGCCAGCAGCTCGTCCGGCGCTTTGCCCAGCGCCGTGGACGGCAGGGTGCGGCCGGTGATCTTGGTGGTCCAGCCGGCGTAGTAGCGTAGAAACAGGCCACAGAAGTACGAAGCAGACTCACCCACCACGTGGGTCAGCCCTCCGTCCCGAATACCAATCTGCGTAAACAGCGCTTCGTTTTTCTCACACAGCTCAGCAAAGCGCAGCATGATCCGGGTTCGTTCGTCCGGTGCGGTGCGGGCCCAGCCGGGAAAGGCTTCCCGGGCAGCGGCCACCGCCGCATCGATGGTCTCAGCCGATCCTGCCGCGGCCTGGGTCAGGTGCTCACCGGTGGCGGGGTCCACCACCGCCAGGGCGCCGCTGTCGGCCACGCGCTTGCCCTGGATAAAGTGATCCTGCACCTCGCGGAAACGTTCGTCGGCGGTCTGGGTCATGGTGGAAGCGACCTGCGGCATTCAATGATTAACGTATTGTGCGCGGGCAACAGCGCTGGCGACCAATACCTGTTGCTCCGGTGCTCATACCCGAGGCGCATGGAGGGACGGTCTCATACGCCGAAACTATGGAGGGGTCAGCAAAAGCAATTGGCATCGCCGCCGGGGCGCTGCTGAAATAACGTCACTCAGCAGCTTTTTTGGAGACGGTCATGGCCCTCGACCGACAGCTTGTCCGCCCTGTATCGCAGGAAGATATCGACACCTATGCCCGGGACGGCGTGGTTTGCCTGCGCCAGGTGTTCTCGCCCGACTGGGCCGACCTCCTGCGTCCGGCGGCGGAGCGGATTACCATTCACAAGGAGGACGTGGGCCTGCTGCCGACCTATCCCGGCCGCTACATGGCTCGCGCCGTTCCTGAGTTCCGCAGATTTATTTTTGAATCGTCCCTGGCCGAAGCCGCCGGACGGGTGATGGAGTCGAGCGAGATCCGGTTCTTTTTTGACGAGTTTTTTGTCAAGCAGCCCAACTCGGACGAAAAGACCATTTGGCACACGGACCGCATGGGCTGGCCCGTGGAGGGCATGATGGTGCCGTCCCTGTGGATACCGCTCACGCCCATCGTGCATGAGAACTGTCTGGAGGTGATTCCCGGATCCCACACGCGGGACGATCGCTACTGGCTGTTTTCGCCTAACGCCCGACAGATGATTAAGCCGGAGGATCGCCTGACCCACCCGGACGAGGCGGCGCTGCGCGCTGACCCCAACAACAAATTCAAGACCTGGGCCATGGACCCGGGCGACGTGCTGGTGGTGCATCCCTGGACGCTGCACTACTCCCACGGCAACCCCACCGACGACTGGCGCATCGCCTTATCGATCCGCATGTTCGGCGACGACATCCGCTGGAAGCCGCGGCCGGATTGCGTCAATCTGGCCGGCGTGAGCTTTGACGAAATGCTGGAAGGCGAAAAGCCCGCCGGTCCGCTGTTCCCTGTACTTTGGTCCGAAGACGGCTATCGGGATGACGACTCGCAGTTTCCCCGGGGGTTTGCCACCACCTGGACGCGGGAACGCCGCCGCGATATCAACGAGTTTGAAATTTTCAATAAGCTGTCCAAAAAATCCGCCTGAGGAGTCGCCATGGGGCGAGAAGAAGAACACAAGACGCAGCTGCCAGCGGAGGGCGTCGAGCCCAGCTTTCTACCGCACCCGCTGCTTGACCAGCTGCTGCAGACGGTTATCGCCCTGGGTGCGGAGCTCTGGGTAGAGCGGGACCGGCGCATGGTGCTGGAGAAACTGCTGGAGGAGCGCGGAGTCCTCAGCCGGGAAGACATCGAAACCTGCGAGCCGGATGAGTCGCTGCAGGCCGACCGCGATAAGGCCCGCGCAGCGCTGCTGGAGCGCACCTTGGGAGGCCTGGAACATCTGGGCAACGATTAGCATCCAACACGGCGTACGATAGGAGCGCTTTGACGCTCGACGACGAACACCTTCCCCAGATCACCCACGCCGCGTATCGGTCCTGGATGAGGTTTGAGCCCAGACCAACCAGTGGGCAGATTGACAGCTGGATCGCCCGGACCTACGGATGGAAGACGCGGGCCATGCCGCTTGCCTATCCAGGCCAGGTCCAGGTGCTTTTCTTCTGCTATCAGCGCCGCCAGCCGGACCCAGACTATGATCATGGCGGATGTCAGCGCGGTCTTCCCAACCACCACGTACCGAGTTGGCGCCCACGGGTCTACAACCGAAACACGGTGGGTGGTGAGGTGCCGGAAGAAATTGTTGAGGCGGGAAAAGTCGAATTAACCGGGTTCATCAACGGTGGCGTTGAGGCGTCGAACCGAGGGTGGTTATTGCTTGAGTGAGGGCTAACTCCTAACGAATTAGTTGACGCCCGACGGGCCTTGGTTTAGCCTTTTCCTAATTCATTAGGAGTTCGCATGCTGAGAGCATTGACACCATTGCTGCTGTCCTGCGTGGTGCTTGCGGCAACCGTAGCATCGGCACAAACGCGGGCTCTGAGCGAAGCCCAGTGGCGCGAGGATATAGCCGCCGCCGTTGCTGCGATCCGGGACAATCACCCCAGGCCGTTTCGCGCCCTGACCGAGCAAGAGTTTGCGGCGCGGCTGGCTCAGCTGGACCAGGACCTGCCGACGCTGTCTGACAAGGGCGCTGCGCTGCGCCTTGCGGCGCTGGTTAGCTTGATTGAAGACGGCCATACGCGGCTGTCGCTGCCGCGTGCGGTGCCGGCGCTGGAATTCAATCCAAGCCACGGCAGTCCCAATGCTGCCGCGCATGAAGCGCTGACCTTTGCGACCCTGCCGTTTCGGTTGCGGGTGTTGGACGACGGGCTGTTTATCGTTGCCGCGGCGCGGGAGTACCGGCAGCACATCGGGGCGGAGGTAGTCGCGTTTGGAGAGACCCACGCCGCCGCTGCGGTGGTGGCCACCCGCGGGCTGCTCCACGCCGAGAATGACTACAGCGCCAGGCTGCTGGCCGCGGACCGGCTTGCCCTGCCGGCGGTGTTAGAGCATCTGCAACTGATTGAAGATCCAAGCCGGGTGGCGCTGACGCTGGCGCGCGACGGTAAGACGCAGACGATAACAATCAAGCCGCTGGGACCCGGTGCCGAGGTTGAAATCGTCGGTCCGACGTTCCCGTCCGCAC